>NZ_JAAQWV010000004.1:0-472362 GCF_012985715.1 Pseudomonas sp. WS 5051 | reverse complement strand
TTGGCTGGCTGAAGGAGAACCGTCGCATCGTGACGCGCTTCGACAAGCTCGCAACAAGTTTTGCGGCGATGGTCTCATTGGCCTGCGCTATGCGGTGCTTGCGACAATACTTTACGTACAGAGCCTAGCAATGTTGCCGGGGAAATCTTCGACTGGCTGCTGACTGTAAGAGTAATGAAGGCTGGATCAATATCCATCTGGTTGATATTGGACGACACGCCCCCACTAAGGTGCGTGCCTTAGATAAAGGCTCTAACCTTTTGCCATCCCAGAAAGTGCTTCTGCCTGCTTCGTGAAGTCCACGGCCATTTGGATCATTGCATTCTTAACGTGCAGGGGAGCGGTCTGCATATAGCTATCTGACACTGCACCAATAGTCTGAGACGATGCTAGCGGGTGTATCATCACCGCGCATCACTAAGTGATTTGGCAATCCAATAGCATCGATGGCTGATCAAGGTTGCTAGGGCCCCGTTGAAGGCCATGACCAGTTGCCTAAAAAAGCAACTTTCCAATCAATCCAGTCACCTGCTTGCCGAATGCAACGCAGGAGAGATCACTATGTCATTGCGCGCGCTTCGTACCTTAATCGCTATCGCTCAGCACGGTTCGTTTGCGCGAGCCGCAGACACCGTTCATCTCACACAATCGGCAGTGAGCCTTCACATAAAGTCACTTGAAGAGGAGTTCAACGCTTCGTTGTTTGACCGCTCGCGTCGATTGCCCGTATTAACAGATGCAGGTCATTTGGCCGTGGAGCGGGCGCGCGAGATCGTTGCACTTTACGACAGCATTGCTTCGGACATTGGTGGTGAAAACGAGCTGCGCGGTCGACTGAAAATTGGAGCCATCCAGACTGCGCTGGCCAGTGCCTTGCCTTTGGCCCTGGCCGGCCTGGCCGCCGAGCACCCTCATCTAAGGATAAACGTAGCCTCGGGCATGTCTGCCGAATTGGCCACGCGCGTAGAGGCTGGAGAGCTGGATGTCGCAATCACCACAGAACCTGTGAAACCGCACCCTTATGGTCTGGTTAGTACAACACTCTACGAGGAAGGCTTTTGGATCATTGCTCCCGGTTCATGCGCAGGCTTAGATTTTCGACAGCTACTTCAACAACTACCGTTTATCCGCTTTGACCGCAGGGCTTGGGCCGGGCGCACCATAGATCGGGAGCTTCGCCGGCTGCGGCTGCATGTGCAAACCAGTATGGAGTTGGACAGCCAGGATGCGATTATTCAGATGGTTGCCAGCGGTTTGGGGGTGTCAGTGGTTCCGCTATCCAGCCAGAACCTTGAACAACTCAAGCACCTAGAAGTCCAGCCATTCGGATCACCGCAAAGAACGCGTCGTGTTGTGCTTCTGGAGCAAGAAGAAAGGCCACTTGCACGGCTAGCAACCGCCCTGGCGGAGGCTGTCAAAAAGCACGCCCCCACGTAACGACCGATGAGTAAAACTTGTTGAACAACCAATTTTAAATCGTTTTTACTTTAGGTATCGACTCCTTATCGTGGTGCCCATCCAAACGCATTCTGAAGGGCACCATGCACAACAACGAAACTCCAACTAGTGCTTTCCAATCGCCCATTCTGCTTATGGCCAAACTTGCTGCCACCATGCGCGCTGAGGGGCGGGATGTAATTGACTTAACGCTCGGCGAACCTGATTTCAATGCCCCTGAGCATGTCCTCGACGCTGCGCATCTAGCGTTAGGCAGCCGTCTGACGTATTCCCCATCGAACGGTATCGAGCCCCTCCGCAGTGCTATCCGTATGCGAGTAAGGGAAGACCGGGGATTAGATTTCGGCGATGATCAAATCGCGGTTGGATGTGGCGCAAAACAGATCATCTTTAACGCCTTCCAAGCGACCCTTAAGCCCGGTGATGACGTTATCGTCCCGGCGCCTTACTGGGCCAGCTATCCCGCCATGATTAAGATGTGCGGTGCCCAACCGATCATTCTGCCGACCACCGCTTCGGAAGGATTCAGATTGACAGCGGAGCACTTGGCAGCAGGTCTGCGCCTGGCAAAATCGCCCAAGTGGGTGATTCTCAATGCACCAGGTAATCCCTCCGGCTCTTTGTACTCAGAAACCGATTTGCAAGCGTTGGCTGAAGTTCTGCGCCAGTATCCGGATGTGATGGTGCTGTCCGACGATATTTACGCGGAAATCCGATTCACTCAAGGCCCTTGTCTGACATTGGCGTCGGTAGCGCCAGACCTGGCAGAACGTATCCTCATCGTCGACGGCGTATCCAAAGCCTACGCCATGACAGGTTGGCGCGTAGGCTGGGGTTGCGGATCGAGGTCGCTGATTTCGGCAATCACTACCGTGCAATCTCAAAACTGTACGCAGACCAGCACCTTGAGCCAGCTCGCTGCGGTCGCTGCGCTTGAAGGGCCACGAGGTTTTCTTGCTGAGCGCAACGCGATCTATCGTCAGCGCCGAGACGCCGCACTTCAAGTCCTCCAAGCGAGCGATAAACTGGAGGTATCATGCCCCGAGGGTGCGTTCTATCTGCTTCCTCAGTTCAAAACGAGCATTGACGATCAATCTCTCGCGTTAGATCTGCTCGAAGTCGGCGTTGCAACGGTTCCCGGAAGTGCTTTTGGACTACCGGGACATCTACGCCTTTCCTTCGCCACCGACGAAGCTACCCTGGTTGAAGGATGCAAGCGGTTGGTTCGTGCGTTAGAGGCATACTCGTGACCGCCGAACTTTTGATTGCGCTTGCGCCCATAGCAGTGCTGATTGTGATGGGCGCCTGGCTCAAGCGCAGCCGGTTTCTGGAAGACAGTTTCTGGGCACAGGCCGAGCGCCTAGGCTACTACGTTCTTCTGCCCGCGCTGTTTTTGCATGGTCTGGCAACCGCCAAGTTGGACAACGTGCCAGTCCAAGGGATGATCATGGCGCTTGTACTCTCGACGGTCATGGTCGCTGTGCTGATGGTCGGCGCCCGTCGGATCATTAAGGGTAACGACGCGGCGTTCACTTCCGTCTTCCAAGGAGGGGTGCGCTTTAATAATTATGTGGGCGTCTCAGTGGTGGCCGGTTTGTTCGGTGCTCAGGGCATCGCTCTGGCTGCCGTAGCCAATGCTGCAATAGTGCCGACCGTAAACATCCTTTGCGTATTGGTGTTCGCACGCTATGGCACAGGTGGCAGGATGTCTTTGGGCAAGGTTGCCAAGCAGTTGGCACTTAACCCTCTAGTACTCGCCTGTTTCGGAGGGATATTGCTTCAGGCATTAGGATTGGGCCTGCCTGCTGGCATTGAGCCGGTGATCAAGGCTTTAGGACAAGCATCCTTACCACTTGGCTTACTGTGTGTAGGGGCAGCACTTGAGCTGGGCTCTGTGCACAGCTGGGTTCGACCCGTCGCGTATTCATCGGTGGTCAAGTTCATGATCATGCCGCTGACCACGCTGTGCGCATGTCATGTGTTTGGATTGGACGGCAAAGCAGCAATCGCGGCATTGCTTTTCCAGGCACTGCCTACAGCTTCGTCGTCCTACATCATGGCGCGACAGCTAGGCGGGGATGCACCACTGATGGCAGGGATAATTGCCAGTCAAACGTTGCTTGCAGCGGTGGCACTTCCCATTGCAGTGGTCGTTTTGATTCCTTGGATCTGATATTCATGGTCTTCACCCTGGAAGGCTGGAGTTGATGCGAAGACTCACCTACACATTTAACAGATCCGGTAAATTTGTAACGCTTGAATCGGAGTAGTCGTGGTGAAGATATAGCCATTCGCTAGTGGCATCGGCACCCTGACATTGAACGGAATAATGCCTACTCAACACAGACCGATACCATCCTCTCGAATGCCAGAAAGCAAAGGGGGGTTCACTGGACGCTAACTAATAATGCCCCGCTCTCCAATGCTCTGATGCCTGGGCAAACGACTGGATAACAACTATGAGCATGAAAACGAATTTGTAGATAAGTAACAGCTATTTTTGCGCTTTTTTATGATGTGAAAGCGATTAATGTCGACCTATCGACTTAAGACGATAGTGAATAAAAATCATGTCCAATGTTCTCATCATCGAAAGCAGCATCCGTCAAGAAGAGTCAGTTTCTCGCCAACTGACCCTGAAATTTATTAGTCAGTGGCGAGTCGCCCATCCTACAGATCAAATAATCATTCGTGACGTGGCTCTCAACCCCATACCCCACATGGATGCAAACTTGCTAGGTAGTTGGATGAAGCCTGCTGGACAGCGCAGTGAAAGTGAACAGGCTTGTTTGGAGCGCTCCAACGAATTGGTTAACGAGCTAGTAAAGGCTGACGTATTGTTCATCGCATCACCCATGTACAACTTCACTCTTCCCAGCACTCTTAAAGCTTGTTTAGACCATGAGATCCGAGCTGGCGTGGCTTTCAAATACACACCCGCGCGCGCCCAAGGTTTGTTAACCGGTAAACGCGCAATCATCCTAACCGTCCAAGGCGGAATTCATGCTGATGACAGCTCGGATTACCAAGAACCTTATCTACGTCAGGTGCTTTTGTTTCTTGGCATACACGGCCTAACCTTTATCCACGCCGAGGGAATTAATGTCAGCAGCATTTTCCGTGAAAAAGCTATTAGGCATGCCACTGCATTACTGGCACGGGTATTTGAGCCGCTACCTCCAGAATCTATCACCGACTGATCTTAGTGTTGAATCTTGCAACTAGCGTCTCCTCTCAAAACACTCGTTGTAAATGAAGGCTCACGGCGCGCCCCAGCAATGGAACGCGCTGTAGGCCTTGGGAGGCTTTAGCTTTTCGTTATGCCAGCAAGCGCTTCTGCCTGTTTGGTGAAGTCCATAGCCATCTGGATCGTTGCGTTCTTCACGTATGGGGGAGCCGTCTTCATGGAGCCTGCGTTGAACGGAGGTTCAGGATCATATTCGCTCATCAGTTGGGTGCACTCGGCATAGGTCTGGTCGCGTAGCTCAGCGACCATACTTAGGCCAAAATCCAGCCCTGCTGTTACACCCGCCCCCGTGATCCGGTTACGGTCGCGCACAACGCGAGCTTCAGTCGGAATTGCACCGAACCCGGCCAAAGCATCCCGGCACGCCCAGTGCGAGGTAGCCTTGTAGCCCTTTAACAATCCCGCAGCACCAAGTATCAGCGAGCCAGAGCAGACACTGGTGACGTATTTGGCACGTGACCCTCGATCAGCCATGAAGGCCAGGGTATCGGCATCAGAGGCTGCTGCTAGGGTGCCGTCCGTACCACCGGGGGTGAAAAGTACAGTCAGGTCGCGAGGACAGGTATCAAAGGTGTCGGTCGGGACAATCGTTAACCCTGCATCGCTCGTGACTGGATCCAGCGATTTGGCGACGATATAAATCTTGGCCCCCATGAGTGAACCAAACATGCAGTGCGGCCCGACGAGATCCATCACCGTCATGCCTGGGTAGATCAACATTGCGATTTGTTCTTCGCCCATCCAAGGCACTTTATCCATGTCGGGGCCCATGTCAGGCATCTTATGCTCATGCATGGATTTGTCAGCAGCCGAAGCCTTGAGGTGAATACTGGCAGCCAATGGAGCCAGGAGCGCACCAATCACCAAGTTACGTCGTTGGTTATCGATCATGATGGTTTCCTTAGAAGCTGGCTGTCAGCGTTAAGTAAGCTGAGCGTGGTTGTGTGGGTAATACCACTGGAGACCCCAGATATTGATAGGTCTCGAAGACTTTACGGCCTGTCAGATTGACCGCAGATACAGAGATCGTGTAACAGTCGAAATCATACGAAGTCTACGCATCGAGCAATGCGTAGCCCGGCACGGAGACCGTATTAGGCAATGTCAGCTCGCGAGCGCTGAGCGCGGTAATTCCGGCACCAAATCCCAGTCCCTTTACCGCGCCATCCAGTATCCGATAGCGGGCCGCGAGGCGGCCGCTATGCCGAGGTACGCGCGCTAGGACATCACCCATCGGAATCGTATTGTCTTCTGTCACTTGTGCCTGTGTGTAGGCGTAGTTGCCCAGCAATGAAAGAGCCGGGGTTGGTTCCCAGACCAGATCTGCTTCTATTCCGCGAGCGCGTTGTTCACCGCTCTGGACTGAATACCCCAGAATCGCTTTAGCAGGGTCGGGATCTGGGGTGGATACGTTGCGGCGCGTCTGCTCGAACACCGCGAGAGTGCCGGACAGGCCGAGATCTAGGTATGCCAGCTTGACGCCCGCCTCGTAGTTACGAGAAAGCTCAGGCTTGGGTGTTTCCTGGCCGTTATAGTTGAACTCGCCCCTGAAACCGGTGGAATACGCTGCATACAGTGCAAGACTCTCGGTCAGGTCATAAGTGATGCCCAGTCGTGGTGTCACACGATGATAAGAGGTATCAACGCCCTGCTCTTGCTGCTTGAGGTTGAGCTGGGTAAGCCGCAACGACCCCAACAGATGGAACCGGCCATAAGTCGCCTGATCCTGAAGATAAACAGCTTTCGTTTCGTAGCGGTTGGTCTGAGACACAATGGTTTGCGGCGTCGCTCCGTAGGAAATCCCATAACTGGGATTGGCCAGATCAAGCTCGCCAATCAACTCGGCATTAGAGACACCCGAGGTGAAGTCGGTACGGTCGTAGCTCGCGCCCACCATCAGTTCGTGGCTGCCGCCAAGCGATTCGATTCTGGAGCTCAAGTTGGTATCCAGCGTGCTTTCCCGAATGCTTGTTGGCAGGTAAAGCTTGAATATTGGATAAACCGTGGGTGTTGCAGGATCCGCCCCAAGCAGCTCCGGAAATATGAAGCCGCCGTTGTCGCGTATCTTGCCTTCGTAATACTGGGCGGAAACGCTCAACCTCGTATCGTCGTTAACCTCGTGCCTGAGTTCGGCAGTGGTCGTGCGATTCTCGATGGTGGTGTGAGGCTGCCCGCTGCTGGCACCCGGGAAAGCGTTGCGGTCAATCTGCCCACTCAATGCCTGAGCGGCGGGCAGGCCGGAAAATTCGAGCTGGCTGCGATCCTCATACTGGCCACGCAGCAAGAGCTCGGTCTCAGGCGATAGCTGGAACGCAACGCTGGGCTGTATCGACCATTGATGACCGTTTACGTGATCAATCCAGCTGTCGTTTTCCTGGTAGTCGGCGGAAATCCGCGCGGCCACCTTGTCGCCAATGGGTGTATTGATATCCATCGAAGGATTCACCGTGCCGAAGCTACCGGCGCGCATCGACAGGAACGCGCTAGGCTCGGCCTCTGGCCGCTTCGAAATCACGTTGATCAGGCCACCCAGTGGCGCGCCGATACCGCCGCCGTACAGCGCTGACGTAGGGCCTTTAAGCACTTCGATGCGCTCAGTACCGATCAGGCTCGTCGGGTCAATGCTTGCCGCAGTCCCTCCGAAGGCTGGCAGCCCATTCATGTAAATTTCTGCCGGAAAACCGCGCACGATTGGTTGAGCGAACAGCGCTTCCTGAGGCTTGGTTGCTCTTACCCCGGAAACGTTAACCAGCGCATCGGAAAGAAAGCGACTGCCCTGTTCCTTAAGCATCGATTGGGTGACAACTTGCACCGACTGCGGGACTTCGACCAGGGGCGTATCGGTGCGCGTGGCTGACTCAGAAGTGGGTGCAGTATAGCCGTGACCTGCTCCAGAAACGGTTGTAGGTGCCAATGTCCAGGACTGTAAGCTTTTTGCACCCTCCTCAGGCTGCGCGGCTTGGACAATAACGGGTAATGCCAACCCCAGAAACATACAAAAGGCTCGGCGCCAGCGCAGATGCGATGGGGCAGTGTGAAAAAATGGCTCGTTCTTGGTCAAGTACATGGGATCTACCGTTGAAAGACAGGTGCTGGCAAAGCGCACTTGAACAATAAGCATCAGCGGGTGCGTGGCCCCGGCAACGCAGATCCAGCCATGTGCGCCTAGCAGAAAATGAAGAGAACATTCAACGGTCGAGTAGGCGGAGCTCGGCTTCGTGCGCCAGGGAACACCGGTGGTACAGCTTGCCGAGGGATAAAGCGGGCAGATAGACACTTTGACAGTGGAACATGGCGCCGAATGCTCGGCAGGCTTGACTCAGTGAGCGCAGGGTGCTGGAACAGAAGAGAACAATATCCGCACTTTTCCCACACGATCAGATCATGGTGCTTGTCCACAGAGCCATGGTGAGACATCTGGCTCATGCCAGGCATGTCGTGGCACTCCATGACAGCCATGCTCATTGCTTGGCTTTTGTCTTGGGCAAGACTGATCCCCTGACTGATCAGCGGGCCGGCAAAGATCATCAGCATGGCGAACAGACTGAGCCAGGCTGCGATAATTTGACGTCTACGCACTAGCAGGTGCTCTACTTATCACGCACAGGCTTGGATAACTGTGTTTGACCTTCATATCCGGGAATAGGCAACCACCGTCGGAATCCGCTGCCGCCCTTCCCTGTCAAGGGACACCAAGCAAAGTCCCACGGCGCAGGAGGAAACTCTTCATGCTCAGGATCGTTACCTGGAACGCTGCGAGGCTCTACTTTCCAGTCAAACACCCTCATGGGTGAGCCTTGCCAAACGAGTACCATCCCACGCGCTTGGCTATCGTCGGTGTTTACCCATCGGGCTGCCGCTGCAGCCATGAATGAGTCGATGTAATCCTCAGTAATTTGAGATCGATAGTTTGACGTGAGTAACCAGCGGCAGACGCTCAGGTAGTACGTCCAATTCAGCGGTGGGTGATTGCGATATGCCCAGATCATGAAACTACGGAAGATGTTCAAACCGTCTGGAGGATCAAGCTTGAGTAGCCCGGGGCACACATCAAATAGCGTGTGCCAGTAAGGCAACAACCGGGTATCAAGATGAACAAAACAGCGTGCATTGCCGGGGTAATCAGGAAACGGCAACAGGAAATCGCCACGACTGCTTAGGCGCGAAGTTTTAGTGGCTAGCCGTGAAACCCCTGAAGGAATAACTACAGAGCGCATGCCAGCCACCCCACAATCGTTCGTTGCGGATTATCTGATGTAGCAGATGTAAAACTTAAGCTTTCGAATAAGCTGAACTTGCAACCTGAATGATCAATAACGCGAGACATAGGACTACCTCCTCATGACGATTGAACGACGTCCACCTGCGGTCGCGTCAGCGACAATCAGGCGTAAAAATAACGTCGTAATAAAGCAGTGACGGCCGAGTTTGACCGGTCACATGCAAGCGTCAGTTTTGAGGGGGAGCGCGGGGATTAGCCGATGGCCAAGAGTATCGAGGAGGCGCCCTGGAACCCAATTCACGGCTTGGGCGCAGCTTTTGCCCTACCCGCAATAACCAGGTCAGACAAAATAAGAAAGCGATGCTCAACGTCACCGCAGAACAGATCGGACAGGTAAAGCTTCCAACCCAACCGCTAACTGACTGGTCGGTGTAGTCCGTGCTTTGTACCGGACTCTTGTTGCCCGACGCAGAACAGAACTGACCGCCGACGCCATTAAGCTCGAACCCGGTCATCTGCCCATGCCCCAAACCGCAGGCGTACACGTTGAGCAGGACGCAAAAACACAGCATCCAGGCAACGAGTGAGCGGTCTGCAAGGGACAGTTTCATGTGAGCGGCATTACTACTAATTAAGGGCATGAAGAAGTCGGTCAAACCCACAGCCCAGAAATAACTGGACGATGGAGGTACAACTCAATTACACGACTTTCAGAGAGTTCACCCAAGTGAAATTCTAACCGAAGACGTTGCCAGAATTACGCTGTGAGGCAGGTCTTCGCGCTGGTAGCCCGATAGCTTCCGGTACCTTCCCAGTAGAAATGGCCCAAGAGAGCTAGGCGTTCACACTTGGTGGAACAGTGTGGTAAAGGCATACCTACTCCCCTATTACTTCAACAGCCGGTGAAACCACAAATCGCTAATAGATTAAGGCTTTTATGTGTTGTTCGCACGAGCCAGGAAGCCTTTTTCAAGCAGGGTTCCACGAAGCCTCATGCGACAGACTGTCACATGTCTTTTGACGAGCATGTTATAGCGAGCCAAGGCCTATGACTGCGTCGGAGTGTCGCAGCTTATGCGGGCGACTGGCATCGGCAGATTTTTCGCATTTCCTGTGGCCGATCAAAACAAATACTCAATAGGCATTGCTCGGATAAGGCCTAAAACTTTAGTGATCAAATAGTCCCGGACACGACGTTAATTATTTCCCCGGCCTGCAAGCGGGCGTTGGCCAGCAATTGAGTTGATGAGGTAGCATCCACATTTGTAACCGAGCATCAATTATTGACTAATGTCCAGTTGGGCCTGCTGAACCGAAATGTAATGCACCCTGGGAAGACACCTGATCGCGGCCCCAACTTCCTGCAAGGCTGGAAGGGCAAGCTGGTCTGTGATGATTTTGGCGGTTACAAGGCCAGCTTCGAACTCGGCGTGACGGAGATCGGTTGCATGGCCCATGCGCGGCGTAAGTTCTTCGAATTGCATGCCACCAACAAGAGCATGCTCGCCGAGCAAGCCCTGCGCTATATCCAGTTGCTGTACGAAATCGAAAGTGAAGTCCGTGACCTGGATCCGGATTTACTGCGCCGAATACGGCAAGAAAAAGCAGTACCGGTGATGGATAGGCTGCATGCCTGGATGATCGCGCAGCGCGATCTCGTGCCCGAAGGTTCGGCTATCAGCAGAGCATTGGATTACAGTCTGAAACGCTGGGCAGCGCTGTCGCGCTACCTCGATGACGGAACTGTTCCCATTGACAATAATTGGGCAGAGAACCAGATCCGGCCTTGGGCTCTTGGACGCAAGAACTGGCTCTTCGCAGGGTCGCTACGCAGCGGTAAACGGGCGGCGGCGATCATGGGTTTGATCCAATCTGCGCGGCTCAACGGGCATGATCCGTATGCTTATTTGAAGGACGTTCTCACGCGTCTGCCGACGCAGCGTGCGAGTGAAATTGATCAGCTCCTGCCGTATAGGTGGACGTCGGGCTTACCCAGAACGCTCAAGAATGACGGATAAGGATCTTAAACTTCAAATAACCGACGCACCTGCACGGAATCGGCGCTTCCGCTTTGTTCAAGAGGAAGGAAGTATTGTAGTTGCCATTGTTGTGTCCTAACGGCCTCTTTGGCGACTGGTTTGACCCAAGGTGGATAAACGCGGATGGCGCGCTTACCGCCTTTACCGTTAATCGCCATGATGCCCTTTGATGCCAGTATTTTCTGGTCGAAAACAAACTGTCCGCGATGAGTTGCATCGAACACACTCACTACAACAAAGGCTACGCCATCATCGACATCGAGAGGTGCAATGATGCTGCCTGACGTCGGGCGCTTCCATATTGTGACGAACTGTCCAATCTTCGTCGGCGTTGTTTTAGCCACACGGAAGGCAATGGTGTGTCCGTCGAGGCCAAAGCGGGAGGCACCATACTCGACACTCTCAGCCTCGCGTAGAGCCAGATCCGTCAATTGCATTCCCGCCGGCTTGTACACATCCTGGATAGCAGCTATCAGATCGTTCGGAATATGGCCGAGGGCCGGGTCTGCCGCGCCTGCATATTTTGTGTGTAGTTCAGTTAAATCGAATTTCAACGGGAACAACTCCTAAACGACTCATTGACCATACGACCCATTCCAGAACATATGCTACGCCCTTCGACATGCAGAAGCGGGCTGCGTGCGGTTACGTCTTGTAATTGCGCAAGGTGGGATAGCCAGCCGCTTACGCTTTACCCACGCATAAAGGCTGTGAGTCGATACGCCAAAACGTGCTGCCACATAAGCGACAGGCAGCTTTTTTTTCGATCATTTGATTGATCGCTTGGATTTTGAATTCTTCGGCATAACGTGGATTGCTCATGGCACCTCCTGAATGGCCTAATTTTAAGGTATGAAGATGTCTACGAAACTAGGGGCTATTCAAATATCGTGCTCTACTTTGTGCTGTAAAGCCACAGACGCTGACGCTGACGCTGACGCTGACGCTGACGCTGACGACTAGCGTATTGCGACCCCTGATCGAAATGAAGCAGCAGCAGTTCTGAAGCTTCTCTCTTTGATTGTAGGCCATATCAAAAGCATTGATCATCAAGTCTACATCAGGCTTTCCTGACAACACCCTGCCCACTATTCAGCACGCATCTAGATCCATGACCATCTCTATGCTATGCCATTTCCCTTACGGGCTGATGTGAGGGATTTCACCTCTCCACATCCCTAACGCCCTGCCCTTCAGTCCGCTCGATCCATACTCTACTCAAAAACGCTCGCAAAGCGGTCACAAACATTGCAAACCTACCTACTGGATGGTAGTCTTGCTTCGTAATGGCCACCGCATCCTTAGAAAGGCCGTGGCAAAAAATGCTTCTCGGTCAAGTCTCGATCTTTTGCTGAACCAATAGCTGATCTGTGGAAAAATCATGAGCAAACAACAGATAATATTTAAAAATTCTGAATCAGTAAGCTTATCCGGCCTTCTTCAAACGCCAGAAGCACCTAGCGCTTACGCTCTATTCGCCCACTGCTTCACTTGCGGTAAAGACATCAAAGCGGCTGCGAGAATTGCAAAAGCCCTGGTTGACAACAATATTGCTGTTCTCAGATTTGATTTTACAGGCCTTGGCAATAGTGAAGGTGATTTCTCCAACAGCAATTTCTCATCCAATGTTGCTGACTTGGTAGCAGCAGCAGACTATTTGCGAGAAACACATGAAGCTCCAGCTATCCTAATAGGCCATAGTTTAGGAGGGGCTGCAGTCATAGCAGCGGCCAAATATATCCCAGAAGTAAAAGGAGTTGTGACCATAGGTGCTCCTGCTGAGGCGTCCCATGTAATAAAACAGTTCAAAAGCGAGGTAGCTAACATAAGAGATCATGGAGAATTTAAAGTCATGTTAGCAGGTAGAGAGTTCAACATAAAAAAACAGTTCCTTGATGATATTGAGACACATCAACAGGACAAAAATATTGCAAGCCTACGTAGGGCGCTGCTAGTTTTCCACTCCCCAGTAGATACCGTTGTTTCAATAGAACAAGCTCAAAAAATTTACCAGACCGCGAAGCATCCTAAAAGTTTTATTTCACTAGACTCTGCCGACCACTTGTTAACCAATAGCAAGGACGCTGACTATGTTGCCTCATGCATTACCGCATGGAGTTCAAGATATTTGTACACTTCGGAAAAATCACATTCAATATAAATTAATCTAGGGATATTTACATGCGATACTGCTCAATATTAGCTCTTAAGAGAGCGAGGGAACAAGGGCGAAATAGTTCACTTTGTTGCGATAGTGAGTCTGCCAAAAGAGGCGATCAAAGGAAACCAACAAAAAACTCATGGGGCATTGTTTTTTTGTTGATTATATTAGTCACATTTCTATGTGCAGCTGTGATAGGAGCAATTTGACCTAGAGTCCCGCCTGGCAGCTCACTCAATCGCAAAAATTAGCTGCTTTACATTTTGAATAAAGTACATCGCCAGTTGGTTGAGTTTTAGCACAATAAAATTATCATCTATCATTGATGCATTTAAAAAATATAACGATAGCTCTTCGATCATGAAACATCTAAATCTGACCCAATTAAGTGGAAGACTACTTCATGAGTGCCAGCTTTACTCAAAAAATCATGAGCAAGCGATCACGACGCATAATTTTACTAACAACCATCGCAATGGTCGCTTTCGCAGCGAACTCCGTACTTTGTCGGCTGGCACTGCGAGACAGTGCTATCGACCCCATCAGTTTTAGTGTTATACGTTTAGTCAGTGGTGCGTTTGTTTTATGGATAATTCTTAAGCTTAGGCGGTCTACTCCAAATTGCACAGGAACTTGGAGAGGAGGCTTATCACTCTACGTCTATGCATTCGCTTTTTCCTATTCATACCTGAATCTGGACACTGGCATCGGCGCACTTATTTTGTTCGGAGCAGTACAACTCACGATGCTTGGGTTCGGTTTCTTCAAAGGAGAGCGAATGGGGCCTTTAACATTACTGGGCTTAGTTTTCGCTATTTCTGGATTAGTTGTGATTCTTGTTCCAGGTACGAATGCCCCCCCTCTGATAAGCGCAGCAATAATGATCACTTCAGGAGTAGCCTGGGGGATATATTCAATTCTTGGCAAAGCTTCGACTGACCCGTTGGCGACGACAAGTGGCAACTTCATGAGGTCTGTACCGCTCATCATGCTTACGGCCCTACCCTTCATTAAGTCTTTTCATGCGGACGTTATTGGCATAGCGGCAGCATTTGCGTCAGGCACCATTGCATCTGGCATTGGATACGCAATTTGGTACGCGGCAATGCGACAGCTTTCATCGTTCCACGCAGCGACCGTCCAGCTCAGTGTCCCTGTTATTGCATCACTTGCCGGAGTTTTATTAC
The DNA here is from genome assembly GCF_012985715.1 of Pseudomonas sp. WS 5051. Lineage (NCBI taxonomy): Bacteria > Pseudomonadati > Pseudomonadota > Gammaproteobacteria > Pseudomonadales > Pseudomonadaceae > Pseudomonas > Pseudomonas sp. WS 5051. The sequence continues at coordinate 458,048 of NZ_JAAQWV010000004.1, read as the reverse complement.
TGGGAGAAATCTATACTGCACGTCTTGGTCTTAGCTCTCTCGCGGTGCTTGGAGGAATTACTCTAATCCTATTATCTAAACAATCATCCATACATAAGTTAAACACTGAAGACTAGCCTTATACGTCTAGCTGGATTTCTGAGCCAATTGTATAGGCCACTAACTATCGACAAGATAGCCTAACTCAAAAACCAAGCCTTAGCTCCTTAATAATCAACAACCCAACTTGACCAGCATTACCATCAATCATACAAGAGTAGATGAGCTATCCACTTCAGGATATAAGTTAATCTCAACAATACACAAGAGCAGGTGAACACCGAAACCCTTGATATCAGGCATCGGTGTCATTAACCATGTAAGAATTAACAGATAACATTTATAATATCTGCTCCAACATAACCCCTATTAAATCTGTAACTATTAATATATTCAACGCCGCACCTCAAATCGAAGTGGTTCGCTGCAATAACCCTATCTCAACTGCGGAAGGTACGCTTTTTGGTAGCAAGAAGCATTACCAATGCCCCTAACAGGGTTAGTGCTGACAAAAAATACCAAGCGGCATCTGTTGAGTGAGTCGTATCTTTGATCCAGCCAACGAAATATGGACTAGCAAAACCCGCAACTTGACCTATCGAATTGATTACTGCAACGCCTCCTACTGCGGAAGCCGTACTAAGGAACGAACTCGACAGTGGCCAAAACATTGGGAGTGCTGTAAAAGCGCCCATAGTTGCAATAGTAAGTCCTAACAGAGCAGTTGTAGATGAGCCCCCTGCACTGGCAGTAACTGCTAGACCTACAGCACTCATAATCATCGGAACTGCCAAGTGCCAACGCCGCTCACCACTGGCATCGGCAGATCTTCCCATGAAAAGCATGAACAAGGCAGCTGCAGCATATGGGATGGCAGTGATTGAACCAACCATAAACATCCCACCCCAATTCCCAGATTTAATTACTGTTGGAAGCCAAAAGCTAATAGCGTAAACGCCACCTTGAAATGAGAAGTAAATAAGACCCAGAATCCAAACCCACTTGTTTTTCAGGACTTGCTTCATGCCCTCCGCCTTGCAGGAAGGCTTTTTGGCTTCGTCAGCGGCCAAGTCAGATATAATTACATTTTTTTCTTCTTGAGTTAACCAACGCGCATCCTGTACTCGATCATCCAAAATAAAATATACACCTGCACCTAACAGAATAGTAGGCACCCCTTCAATAACGAATAACCATTGCCATGCAGCCATACCACCAACGGGGCTGGACGAAAATGCTTCAAGGATCCACCCAGAAAGCGGCCCGCCCAGAACGCCAGAGAGTGGAATAGCAGACATAAACAAAGCCATCACACGTCCACGTATTGAAGCAGGAAACCACTGCGTAAAGTACAAAATCAGACCAGGAAAAAAACCTGCTTCAGCGGCACCTGTGAGAAACCTGAGTACGTAAAATGTTTCCGCTGTTTTTACGAACATTAATGAGGTTGAGAGAATCCCCCACAGCACCATGATAATCGCTACCCAGCGCCTAGCGCCGATCCGTTGCAGCATCAGATTACTTGGCAAGCCAAACACCAAGTATCCAATGAAAAATATACCCGCCCCTAATCCGTACGCGGCCTCGCTCATACCTATATCTTGAAGCATGTGCAGCTTAGCAAAACCAACATTCACGCGATCGAGATAATTAAATAAATAACAAACAAACATGTACGGTATTATTCTTCTAATCACCTTTCCATAAAGAGCTTTTGAGCTTGAGCTCTCATTAGAAAAAGCTGCTATGTTCGTTTCCATTTTATACTCCCAGGGTGTAACAAAGCACTGACCTGAAACAAGACCAGTGCTAAGTTCACAATGCTTTATTATTTTATTGTTGCTACCAAGTACTGATGAACAACTTCATCGTTCAGTTCTTGACCAAGCCCAGGCAACTCAGGAACTGTAAAAAAGCCATTCTTTGGTTGATAGTCATACTTGCAAAGATCGATAATATCTTTTTTCAAAGCAATTGTGTGGTGTTCATGAATAATGAAATTGGGTATTGCAGTCTCAATATGCAGTGCTGCTGCGGTAGAAACCGGCCCACCGCACACATGCACTTGAACAGTAGCATGATATATATTTGCATAATCGCAAATTTTCTTAGCTTCAGTAATCCCTCCCACCAAGCAAGCATCTGGTTGAATTACAGCTACCGCCTGTTTCTCTAAAAGCTCACGATAACCCCAGCGCGTATAATTCCGCTCCCCTGTGGACACGGGCATACTCACGCTATTTGTAACCCTTGCAAATGCGTCAGTATTCATCGGGTTTGTTGGTTCCTCATAGTAGTAAATACCTATGTCTTCAACAGCGCGGGCTAACTGAATAGCGGAGTTTGCCCCGAGCAGAGAGTGAATCTCCAAGATAATATCAACATCTTTACCCACGGCATCCCGCATAGCTTTCAGGCGATCGTATGCTCGATTGATATCTTCGTTACGTAGAAGTCCATAGTAACTTTGCTTAGGGTTGCTCAGCGCATTTTCTTCTTTGGTGGTACCATAAAACTGAATTGGATCGACTTTAATACAATCATAGCCTTCTGCAACCGCCTTTAAGGCTGCATCCGCGTAGTCTTTAGGATCGAAAAGGGCTGTTTGTTCATCTCCCCAACCAAATTGAAGCTGACTGGCATAGGTTCTAAGCTTTTCATTGGTTTTCCCCCCGATCAGCTCGTAAATAGGGGCATTATATTTTTTACCCTTGATGTCCCACAATGCGATATCAATCGCACTCATGCCGGCATAAAATACTGGCCCTCCTCCCATCCCCCAGAAAGTGCCACGGTAAAAGTCTTCCCAGATGGACTCAATCCGCATGGGGTCTTTACCAATGAGGCGCGGAGCAAGATCCTTGATTATGCCAACAGCTGCATTTGAACCTGATCCATATGCAAGTCCAGCCTCTCCTATTCCAGAGACACCTTCATCAGTGTTAATACGGATCAGAATTGGATTAAAATAACTAAGCGCAGGATCTTTCTCACGGACATTGCAATCAAATACTTCGACACTTGTAATTCTCATACCAACCAGCCTCAATTATTATTTTGTCTATCATGAAAAACGTGGACTTTTCATTCACACAACCTAATAAAAGCAGCTTCCCAAATAGCTTTCAACCCCTGCAAAAATCTCAAAAAATTAAACTCGTGAAATTTCACTGCACTACAATTATTTATTTTAAATATTAGTATTCACATGCGCCAACCTAGAGCATCTCCACCTGCCACAGTGAAATATCAGCCGCGCAAAAAAAAACTGTGAAATTTCACAAAAATCTCTAGACCGTTGTGAACAGCGCTCTTACGGCGCTCATCGTGCAGTCATGCTGCTGGCAGCAGTTATGCGTAACGCCTCCTCCAAAACGCGAAAACACTTTAATTATCTAAAAGCATATATAGATCCTTAGCGAGGGAACCGCTCACACTTATCAATAATAAACACCCACAACCAATACATCAGATAGAAATCCTTCTTGGCAAACTTGGCTTCACAAAAAAACATAGCGACCAACTTCGAAGCGCTCAACTACAGAAACTCTCACTCACTCCAAACTTCACAATAGTCAATACGCAAACAAGCAACAACACAGATAAAAAACCATAACCACCTGAGGACGTACGGAGCATGTCCGTCCTCGCAAATGAACAAAAACACTTACTCCTCCCTGGAAAATATATCTTCCAAGCGTTTCAAATGCAAAGATAAGATCTTACATGCTTGATCAATCTCGCCAACAACAACCTTCTCATAAATAGCTTGATGATCACCAAAAGATAGCAGCATATCGCCAACTGTATACTTATCAAGAATACTCAAATACCACAACACCATTACTTTTATGGTAATCGCGCTAGATGCCATAACGAGAAATTCATTCTCTGAATACTTATAGAAAACATCATGGAACTCAGCATCATACTTTAAATACCCTGTTAGATCTCCCTGCCTTACAGACTCCTCCATTTTTGAAATCACCCTAGAAAGCTCCAAACTAAATCGGGTAGAGCTATTTACATGAGCTTGCCGCAGCGCCTCGCTTTCAATGGCGTAACGCGCAAGCGTCATTTTACATATGTCTTCCTTGGTAAAAGTAAATATATACGTTCCTTTCCGTGGCTTTATAATGACCACACCAAGCCTGTTCAAAGCCTGCAGCGCTTGATGTACAGGAGCAGTGCTTATTGATAGTTTCTCTGCAAGTTCAGCCTCAGTGACTCTGGAGCCCAGCTTGAGGTGCCCTGCTATGATCATGTTCACGATCTTAAATTCAGCAATCTCTGCAAGCGACTCGAGTTTTTTTGCCATGCTCTAATACCCTTAAAAATCACAAACCAGATTATCAAAAAAACAATATAAAATACCACTTCACTAAATGCTTTCCAACTAATCTCAAAGAGGTAGCGTTGTACTCCGCTTAACTTCTCGCAACGAAAACCCTGTGTACATCTCTTTGATATTGCCCAACCTACGAATCTTAAACATGGCCAACTTATGAAACTCATCCATGTCCTCTACAACAACCTGCAACAAGTAATCATATTTCCCAGATATGTTATGACACGCCAACACATTAGGCAGCGCATCAACACCTCGCTCAAAATTATCCATCGCCTCTTCTGAGTGGCTATCAAGCGTAATACTAATAAACGCAAAGACATTTAAGCCAAGAGCCTTTCTGTTAAGGGTTGCATAATAACCATCAATAACTTCTTCCTCGAGTCGCTTAAGACGCTTCCAGCTTGCTGGTGGCGAGAGAGATACGCGCGCGGCAATTTCCGCGTTAGTCAATCGGCCATTCATCTGAATAATGCTGAGAATCGTCCGATCTACTTTGTCTAACTCAATCATGATTTTCCCTCATAGGCGAATTTAGGCATCCTCGCACAACTTTTGAAAAACTTCCATAGCATCATTTTCAGCTAATAAAATTAACCAGAATGGCTATAAATGACAAACAATCGAAAGATAGTTTCCTTCACATAAAAATATACTTAAGGTCTCGCCAATAGACTCATCGATGGGAAAATCTATGAAAAATAAAAAGGTAATACACTCTCCCTCAACTGTACTTACGCACACGGGAAGTCACCCCGAAGAACATTATGGCTTCGTAAATCCTCCAATATACCGTGGTTCAACTGTAATATTCCCCAATGTCGACTCTATGCAGCACGGTAGTCAAAGGTATCAATACGGCCGCTGGAACAACCCATCCACCGAGGCTCTCTGCGAAGCGATCACAGCACTTGAAGGAGCAACTGGAACTGTTCTCTGTCCATCAGGACTGTCAGCCTGCGTCACGGCGATACTTTCCGTCGTTGGCTCAGGCGAGCACATTTTGGTACCTGATACCGTTTATGCCCCAACACGTCACTTTTTGGAAACGGCTGGAAAACGGTTCGGGATCGAAACCACTTACTATGACCCACAGATTGGGCATGACATAAAAACCCTCTTTCAATCCAATACGAAGGCAGTGTTTACTGAGTCTCCTGGATCCCACACCTTTGAAATACAGGATATACCTGCGATTGCCGAAGCGGCCCATGACTGCGGTGCCCTAGTGCTGCTGGATAACACTTGGGCTACACCTATGTACTTCAAAGCGATCAAACACGGTGTTGACCTGTCGATCATGGCAGCCACGAAGTATATTGTGGGGCACTCAGATGCATTGATTGGCACCATCGCGGCTTCACCGCTCGCCTGGCCTCAATTAAAGGCCTACCATTTTGAATGCGGCATCTACGTTAGCCCAGATGATACAAACTTGGCTCTCCGAGGACTTCGCACGCTCGACGTTCGTTTGGAGAGACATCAACGGAATGCAACCAAAATTGCACAATGGCTCGAAGATCAAAAGCAGGTTGCACGCGTTATTTATCCTGGGCTTCCATCCCATACAAATCATGCCCTATGGCTAAGGGATTTCACTGGCGCTACTGGCCTACTGTCATTTGTAACCAAACCCGCACCTTTCGAGGCTGTCAAGGCACTACTCGACAATCTCAACTTATTCGGCCTGGGTTACTCTTGGGGTGGGTTTGAAAGTTTGGCTATCACTGTAGACCCTCGCAATATCAGAAGTGCAACACAATGGAGTGATGAGGGCCACTTGGTACGGCTGCACATCGGCTTGGAAAATCCAGATGATCTAATTGCTGACCTAGCACTGGGTTTTGAACGATTTGATCAAATGAAAAACCATATTATGCTCTAGGCATGTTTTAAAATTAATCTTTATAGCCAAATAAAAAAGCCCGATACTTGGTATCGGGCTTAACTTTATTTAGCAAAAAACATAACATTACTAACAGCACCGAGGTTGACAGTTGCCACCCCCGTAGCGAGCCTCTTGTCGCTCTCTGAAAAATCCCTCATATGACATCATCGTCTTATCAGGGTGCTTAGTCTGCATATGCTCAACGTACGTATCGTAATCGGGCATACCAACCATCAGGCGCGCTGCTTGACCTAGATACTTACCGAAACGACTCAGGTCATTGAACACGTTGAAGTCCTCTATTACGCATTGGGAATTGCTACATATAGTGCTGAAATCGCGCAAAAACTACTTCTTGACGATGGTAACTCGAACGAGCCACCCCCACGGGAAAACCAAGTTCTATATAAAATAGCTCAAGGGTTGAACAATAAGGAAATGGCTCGCGAATTGGATATTAGTGTCAGAACCGTTAAGACTCATCGTCCGGCGCAAGCTTAATATCGACAAGCCCACTGCTTTGATAAATTATGGAATAGACCATGGAATAATTCCAAGATGAGGTTATCCCTAAAATCCAACTAAGCTACTGAAAAGCCTAACCTGTTAGGCAAATAAGCTCACTGAGGTGTCTTTGATGCACCTAAACCGGCTTGTGCGTACTGCCACAACACTGGATAGAATTCCTGAAAATCTTCACTCAGCGGCTCATATAGCGCTGACAGCTCCTCGTAGACGCCAAACATGCCTTCTGGTTGGGATAAGCGCTGTGAGATGACTTTGAGTCCATGACCAATCATTGGAAAATCTTTATATGCACCAAGCCAATCTTCTCTGATTATGGACGGAACGATCTGAGCCAGACGTTCCGGTAAGGCAGGCTCGTTTTTTAAAATGACATAGACCTTTTTTGCGAAAGCCTCCAGAGGCTCATCAGCAAAGTGCTCCCAGTCGCGAGCCAAGCAATGATCAAAAAACATGTCTAGTGCAATTCCTGCATAACGACGCCTTGCCACTCGAAATCGTCCTAACGCCCTTTTGACCAATGGATGGGAGTCAGTGAACACATCAATTTGGCGATGCAACCTGATTGCCTCTTCAGTCTGTAAAGGAAAATGGCCTGCAAGCGTTCCCTTTACAAAATCCCCATAGAGACTCCCCAGGAGCTGCTGCGGCTCCTGACCGCCCAAATGCAAGTGCGCTAGGTAATTCATCAATAACCTCGTCTAACTGCATGATTTTAATAACGCTTAACACTCAAAGCCCGTCCTGCTGTCGAGCGTAAAAAACTACCATCTACTAGGATTGTAATAAATACAATCTAAAACCGTATTCGTAGAGGCTCTAGGCATCGATCTGAGCATTGAACCATCAGTGACAACATCTCTAGGGTGCCAAATTCTATCACGCCCCTTGCAAGCCTACCAACTGGATGGTAGATTTGATCCAGTTCCACATTTCCTCGCGCCACTAACCGGGCTGAACGCCCAAGTGAGAATCAAATGCAAGACTGGAAGCAGACCCGTAAAGACATCAACACTCGTTTGGTAGAACTCAACGGCTTGTCCCCGGAGACCATGAAGGGCATGGCTGCACTCGGCGCTGCCGGTAGCAAAACAAACCATCTGGATGCGAAGACTCGCGAGCTAATTTCCTTAGCAGTAGCCGTTACGACTCGATGCGATGGTTGCATTGCTTTCCACGCAGCGGAAGCCAAGAAGCTCGGTATTACAAGCGAGGAAGTTGCTGAGGCACTGAGTGTTGCCATCAACATGAACGCCGGTGCAGCACTGGTGTATAGCACCCACGTACTCGACGCGTTCGACAAGTCATAAATCAAACGCGACCTTGCTCCCTCACACGACGTCGAGAGTAATCATGAATAAGCTGTTCACACCTTACGATCTGGCCGGAACATCTCTGAAGAACCGCGTTGTCATGGCCCCAATGACTCGCACAAGGACGCTGAACAACATTCCAAATGAATCCAACGCGCTGTACTACGCGCAGCGTGCTTCTGCTGGACTGCTGATCACTGAAGGGCTGCCAATTTCCGACGAGGCTCGTGGCTATCTATATACCCCTGGGATTTATGCTAAAGAGCACTTGCCAGGCTGGCGTACAGTCACAGATGCAGTGCATGCCAAAGGGGGGAAGATTTTTGCGCAACTCTGGCACGTTGGCCGCATGTCCCATGTTTCGGTGCACGGCATAATACCAGTCTCCTCGGGTACTATCCCTGCGGTAGATACCACGGTATATGCTTGGATAGAGCCTGAAAAATCTGGCCCGGTTCAACCCTCCGCACCACGCGCATTGACAACTGACGAAGTGAAACGCGTTGTTGCGGATTTCGTGAAATCGGCTCGCATGGCTATTGACGCTGGTTTTGACGGTATCGAAATCATGGCTGCCAATGGCTTCCTGTTCGATCAATTCCTGAGCAGCGCCCTGAATACTCGTACCGACCAGTACGGCGGCTCTATCGCCAATCGCCAGCGTTTCCTGCTTGAAACCATTGACGCAATTGCTGCTGAAATCGGCGGTTCCAAGATAGGTGTACGGTTCTCGCCATTTGGCCGCCTGTATGACTTCGGCGTATACGAGGGCGAAGCAGAAACTTGGATGAGCATGGCTGATGCACTTAATGATCGCGAGCTTGCATTCGTTCACCTGAATTACCAGCCAACCATCCTAGTCGCGCAAACCCCTCCAGGGTTTGGTGCCGCATTCCGCGAAGCTTACAAAGGCACTTTGATGGCAGCCGGCGGCTTCACCAAAGATATTGCTGAGTCTGAACTAGCCAAAGGCGAACTCGACCTGATCGCCTTCGGTACTGCTTACATTGCCAACCCAGATCTGGTGGAGCGTATGCAGAACGGCTGGCCACTATCGGAAGGCGATCGCACAACCTACTACGGTGTCAGTGGTTCGATTGACAAGGGTTATACCGACTATCCGAATTACGGTAACGCGACTCAACCTGCTCCAGCTAAAGCGTAATTGCTTAAAGGCCTAGCCCACATTCATTTCTGCGTGGGCTGTCCTGTCGTAATCCGGAACCTGCCTGTCATGTCTGTTGTATCGACGGGAAAAATCCGTACCCCGAAGGTCGCGAAGATGTGGGCGTCTTCGACACTGACCCTAAGCCCTTGCATAAATGGAGCACACCATGCCGTTAGTCATCATTAAAGGTATCGAAGGCGTTTTCACGGAAGAACAGAAAGCCGAGGCGATTCACAAAGTTACGGAAGCCATGGTTTCAGTCGAAGGTGAAAACATGCGAGCTCTCACTTGGGTTCTTTTCGAAGAAGTAAAAAGCGGTAGTTGGGGAATTGCAGGAGAGCCAATAACCGCAGAAAAGGTGCTCAAGATACAAGCTGGCGAGTAAAGCGCTGCTCTGACAATCAAGCCTTTTCTGGATTTGGTGTATCTCGTTCCTTGGGACTTGGCATCTTCTCCAGGAAGGGCTTTTTCGTTCACAAAAATTAATTGGCCTCAAAGTACTGAATTTAAACCATCCTTTATGAGGGTGGGTTCTATCGCTCATCGACTAACGGACCTCCTGGAGGTCATCTTGATTCTTATCATTTATGCTCATCCCTACCCCGAAAAATCACTTGTTAATCAAGCAATGCTCGAGCGCGTATCAAGCAATCCGGACGTTGTCGTACGCTCCTTGTACGACCTTTATCCGGACTTCAATATCGACGTTGAGGCTGAACAGAGAGCAGTCGATCAAGCTCAACTGCTCGTATTGCAACATCCGATGTATTGGTACAGCTCCCCGCCGCTTTTGAAATTATGGATAGATAAAGTATTCACCCACGGATGGGCATACGGCAAAGGCTCTGTCGGCCTAAAAGATAAGAGTCTGATGTGGGCCGTCACGACGGGTGGCGAGCACGATCATTTCCAAATTGGCGACCATCCAGGTTTTTCGGTGTTGGCTCAACCCCTCCACGCAACAGCAATCTATTGCAACATGCGCTGGCTGAATCCTGTGGTGGTACACGGTGCGTATGCAGATGAACCTGACTTCATACACTCACAAATCGAGCATTATTACTCGCGGTTGGCCTCCTGGAAGGAATATTAAGATGGAGACTCACAGTCTGATTGAGATGCTCATTTACTTGGGCTCTGCTGCATTGATAGTCCCGATAGCCGTTCGATTAGGACTTGGCCCAGTTCTGGGCTATCTATTGGCCGGCTGCCTGATTGGCCCCTGGGGCCTGAAGCTTGTTACGGATGTGGAATCCATTCTGCACTTTGCTGAAATCGGCGTAGTTTTGATGTTGTTTATCATTGGTCTCGAACTTGATCCCAAACGTCTTTGGGCCATGCGCCGAATGGTCTTCGGTGGCGGTGCATTGCAGATGCTGGTCTGCGGCGCTGCAATTGCCGTGTTTTGTGCCGCACTTGGCTTGAACTGGTCAGCAGCACTATTGGTGGGGTTGACGCTAAGTCTATCGTCGACCGCCATCGCCATGCAGGCCATGAACGAGCGAAATATGACACCCACTGCCGTGGGCCGCAGCAGCTTTGCCGTGTTGTTATTCCAGGACATTGCAGCGATTCCGCTGGTCGCGATGATTCCATTGTTAGCGGCAAATGGTGGTACGCCCTCCGGCGCGGAGCTCGCGTTGTCCATTGCAAAAATCGTCGGCGCGATCGGCGCGGTGGTGCTCTTGGGTCAGTACGTCTCACGACCCGTTCTGCGCTTTGTTGCGCGCTCAGGCTTGCGCGAAATCTTCAGTGCCGTGGCGCTCTTCCTAGTGTTTGGATTTGGGTTGTTGCTAGAAGAGGCAGGATTGTCCATGGCTATGGGGGCATTTCTCGCCGGTGTCCTATTAGCAAGCTCAGAGTACCGGCATGCGCTGGAAAGCGACATTGAGCCATTCAAGGGGCTACTGCTTGGTTTATTCTTTATCGGCGTCGGTATGTCGATCGACTTTGGCACGCTGATTGATGCACCACTGAAAGTTTTAACACTGACCTTAGGTTTTATCCTGATCAAGCTGCTGGTGATCAAACTTCTTGGCCGCTTCCTGAACGTTCCTACTCAACAGCGCTCTTGGCAGGCGGTATTTCTCGGTCAGGGCAGTGAGTTCGCCTTTGTGGTATTTGGCGCAGCAACGGTTGCGGGCATCCTGGTCGACCCTTGGGGTAAAAGTCTAACCTTGGCGGTAGCACTTTCCATGTGTGTGACTCCTCTGCTGATTCTAGTGCTCAATCGCTTGGAATCAGCGCGCAAACAGGACAATCAGGAAGCTGACACCATCGACCAACGCAATCCTCGGGTAATCATCGCTGGCTTCGGTAGATTCGGCCAAATTGCAGGCCGTCTATTAATGTCCTGTGGTTTTGAAGTGGTGGTGCTAGATCACGACCCCGATCATATCGAAACGTTACGCAAGTTCGGAGTCAAGGTGTTCTACGGCGACGCGACCCGTCTTGATTTGCTGCACGCCGCTGGTGCAGCTCAAGCAGTGGTTCTGATCAACGCCATCGACAACCAGGAAGACAACTTGGCACTGACACGGCTGGCCCAAGAGCATTTCCCCGCCATGAAACTGGTAGTGCGCGCTCGTGATATGGGACACATCATTACCCTACGCCAAATGGGTATAGAGGAAGCCGAGCGGGAGACTTTTGAAAGCGCTTTGTCCCTTGGACGCAAAGCCTTGGAACAACTTGGTGTTGGGCGCTATGAAGCCCGTGAACGCGCGGATCGCTTCCGCCGATTGAACCAGGAAATGCTTGAAGAAATGGCCCGACAGCCCGAGGAGGACACTGAATTCAAGTACGACGCATACAAGCGGGCAAACGCCCTTCTAACAGAAATATTCAACGAAGACCGAGCTCATACTATCAACAACTGGCCTGATAAAAGTCGCGCCAAGCCGGAAGAGAAAGATAGCTAATCCAAGGCAGAAAAATCTAAAGCCACTTTAAGGTAGCTTTACAAGACGTCCTTTAACTCAGCCAGGATTGCTTTCTTCAACGCGGCAACAGAACGAGAGCCGGCCAAGACTAAGCGCAACCGCCCTTCGTGAAAAATCGCCAAGGATGGCACTGACCGGATCCCATACATTTGGGAAATCGTCGGCGAAACAGCTACATCGATCCTTGCAAAGGATGCGCGAGAATGCATCTTGTCTGCAAGGTCGTGAAAGACCGGCTTCATCTCTTGGCATGGTTTGCACCAAGACGCCGAAAACAGCACGACACTGTTCCCCTTTGCAACGAATCGAGTGAACTGTTCGGCTTTCAAGTCTACGATACGGTTCATTTTCACCTCACCCACGATGCAATTTCAGACACAGAAATTGCAGCACCATCAGGTGCCGCAATCTCTCTAACATCAATTACAACCATCAAGACCGCAGACTTGGCCATTAAACGACTCATCCTCACCCTTTGATTCCAAATACATTTGGTTCAGTGCTTGAAGAAAAGCTTCTTGAGACTGAGCACCCGAAACAGAGAACGAATTATTGAAAACAAAAAAAGGAACGCCTGACCCAAATTGAGCCGCCGCGCGCTCGTCGCTCTGCATCTGAAGGCGCAGATCAGGGGATGACCACGCGAGTCGAATCGACTCATCAGATACCCCAACAGACTTTGCTATCGCCTCTAGACTTGTTCTGTCAAACAGCGATTTACCTTGGGTGGTACTTTGCTCATAGAGCGCTTCCATAAGGTTTTTCTTCACGACTTCATCTTCGACTGCTTTGACTAATACGTGAGCATCCGCTGTATCACCAAACATCATGGTTTCAAAATGGTAATCAAGCCCCGTAGATGCGCCATATTGCTTAACTGTATTCATCATGGTTACAGCAGCGGCTGGACTACCCAACTTACGCTTGAGGGCTCCGACCATAGGTTCAGCAACATGGTTCGGGGCAAGACGGTAAGCTCTGACGTTAACTTGAACGCTGTCCTTGTGAGGAAAGCTTTCAAGCGCTTTCTCAAAACGACGCTTAGCGACCCAGCACCAAGGACAGACATAATCAGACCAAATATCAACTACGAATTTCTTCGGAATACCGCTCATAAATCTCTCTCTAGTGAAGGGAATAAAGGCGTCGCTATTAAGGAAAACTAAAAGCGACTATTAACAACTCGGCTGCTTGCTTTTGGTGTGTCTGATCTGACGAGCAGGCATCACGACTGATTGCTCCAGGGATTCGAGTATGTAGTCGAATCCTGCTAAGGGATCAGCTGATCTACCTAATGTCCAATCAATAAGGCACTCCCCCTCTAACACACTCAAGAGCATGAATGCATAGGATTTAGCTGGCTTGGAAAGTATCCATCCTTTCTGAATGGCTACCTCGCTAATGGTTCTCTGTAGCCAGTCAAGTTGTGTCTCAAAAAAAACTCGAGTCAGCACTTGAAGTGATAAGGGTAGCGCTGCCATTTCTGCCGCCAGTGCACCACACAACGGTAGAAGCCCTTCATTCCCACTATCGACGAATAGACGGGAGAAGGCTCGAAGCCGCAACATAGAGTCTTCATCAGCGTCTTCAATTGACAGAATAGTCGCATCAAAGCGAATGATAGAGTCTTTAATCAACTCTTGACCAAGACACTCTTTGGTCGGAAAGTGGTGATGAATGCTGGCTTTTCTAATGCCAATCGTCGTGGCTAGATCTGCATAGCTAAATGCTGAGTAGCCCTTAGACCTCATCTGATTTTCCGCGACTTTTAACAGCGCTGCTCTTGTCGAACCTGACATTGAAAAACTCCTGCGCCCAGAACTAAGCCGCCCTACACCAAAAGCTGGTAGTTGAAGCCAGCTGGGCCAGTCAGATAGCCGTGAATAATCACTCGAGCCATTACACCTCCCAGCACTCTTGGTGATGGAATGGGAGTCGATTTTGGCAGCTCCCATCAGACAGCGTTAGCTGAAATCAGGCACGAACGGCCATGATTCCCGCATCCACGTCCCAGATAGCACCGGTCACCCAGGATGTCTTATCCGACAACAGGAACACGATAGTGTTGGCCACATCTTCCGGAACGCCAACTCGGCCCAGTGGGTGAAAATCGTTCAGAGACTTCATCGCTTCTGGGATTGCCTCTTTGTCCATGAAGCCCTCATAGATAGATGTGTGAACAATTCCTGGAGAGACGGCGTTTACGCGGATGCCCGAGTGAGCCAATTCAATCGCAAGGTTGCGGGTCAGCGCATGCAGACCTGCTTTAGCCATGGAATAGGCAGAGGACGGCGAACCTGCCAAAGCAGCCTGTGCGCCGATGGAGCCAACGTTGACAATTGACCCTTCCCGCTTGGCGGCGAGCATGTTCTTGACCACCGCTTGGGTGATGAAGAACGTTGCACGATTAATAGACAGGTACATATCGTACTCAGCCTCGTCGTGCTCAGTGAAAGCTTTGGGAATGAAAATACCAGCGGAGTTAACCATCAGGCTGATATCGCTATGATTTGTGTTGATTTCGTTACGAACGAAATTCATACCCTCTTCTGTCATGAGGTTTGCGACTATCACTGAAACCGGGCCAAGCGGGCTCAATTCGCTACGGACGGCGTCTGCCTTGTCTTGCTTGCTACCCGTCAGCACCACGCTGCCACCCGCTTTCAGCACCATACGAGCAGTTTCCAAGCCCATTCCGCTGGTACCACCGACGACAAGCAGTTTCTTACCTTTGAAAAAATCGTTCATTTCATGCTCCCGGTAACTAGATTACGAAAACCGTAGCGCCAGAGAAAACTCCTCAACTGGCGCTTTTAGGGTTCAGCAGGTGTCAAACCCTAAAAATCAGTCTTCTAGAACTTCGAGCGTTGGCACCATACGAATGGCTTTAGAAAAGTTGGCATAGTTGACCGATGTCTTGATCACATTCTTATGCAGCTCTTCCACACGCTCACGGGATGCGTCGGTGTGCAAACGAATTACAACACTTACTTCGTCGTAGCCTGGGTTAACGTTCTCGTCCAAACCCAGAAAACCACGTAGATCGAGGGTACCGTCAGTCTCAATTTCCAGACTGTGGATCTTGATACCCATCATTGCAGCGTTGGCCGCGTAGCCTACTGACATACAGGCATTGAGGGCCGCCATCAGCAGTTCCTGAGGGTTCGGCGCAGTATTCTGGCCAAGCAACTCATTTGGCTCATCGGCGACGATTTCGAAATCACGTGAATAGGTCTCACCGGCGAGGCTGTAGCGGCTGACTTTTGCCACAGAGCGTGTTTGGCCTTTCCACTGAGTCTTGACGTTAAAGCTGGCGTGCCGCTTGGAAGCATCCTCAGCAACGCCTTGGGCAAACTGCTGCAGTGCGGCTACATCAATACCATTCAGATTATTTGTCATTTGGTAAATCCTCTGTGGAGCGCATTGTTTCGTGTGGGTTTGTTTGCGACAAAACAATCCTACCAACTGGTAGGTTGGCTTGCAACAGAGTTTTTGGAAAAATAATCCCTGCGCTAGAGATCTTGATGACACCAATGCCTCCAAAGCCCTATGAAACAAGGCGCGCATCGATACGCTACCTGTCAGAACAGACAGGCAGATACGGAGCTTCACCAGGCTAAAACGCCATGAGCTTTGTATTCGAGCGGGAAGATTCAACCTATGCAGAGAAAATCTACAGAGTATCGGAGACGTTACGAGATGGGGCCCATCTAAAAGATGGGCAAAAACAATGACTTAAGAAGAAATCCGGAAAGGGATCATCAAATCGTATTCTAGATAGAAATTACGAAACGATAATTTTCTGCAAAATAAAATCAAACCCAGATTGGTCGACAACCTTATCGTTGAACGCCCAAGAAACGAAGCTACTACCTTCAAGCAAGCTCAAAATAGCACGTGAAATTTCTTTAGGATTAAGGTCTGCCTTTATAACGCTCTCACCCTGCCCCTTCGCAATATTTTCCTCCAACCATGAGATATGTATTTCGAAAAACTTTCTAGTCAGTTCTTTGAGACTATCAGGCAAAGCAGACAGCTCAGCTGCAAGTGCACCGCACAGAGGTAGCATCCCATTTTTCGAGCTATCAACAAACAGAGATGAAAATGCTTTCAACCGGATGATGGTATCGGAACTCTCCTCGTTAATCAGATCTAAATTTTTAGTAAATCTAAAAAGATAGCTCTCAATAACTGCAATACCCAACCCTTCTTTTGTAGGAAAGTGATGATGGATACTGGCTTTTTTAATACCAATTTCTTGAGCTAAATCAGCATAGCTAAATGCAGAGTAGCCTTTGGTACGTAGCAATAATTCGGCAGCAGTTAAAAGGTCTGAACGCGTGCTCATAAGCTTACCTAAATGTTTGATACAGGCATATTAGCCGTCTTAGCACTATGGTTCAACTCAAAGCGATGAGAGAACGCCGCGAGACGTGCTCTCATCGCTAATAAGCTAGGCCCCTACGTGACTAGGTGTACCCGCTCCTTCTAAGTCCTTTTCTTTTGAGCGAACTGCCCTCGACCAACCAAGCATCAATGCTCCTGCGACTAAAGGTATAGAGAGGACAGTATAAGTACCATTTGGATAGTCGAGCGCCAAGAGAACCAATACTACGAGTAAAAAACCGAGCGTCAGCCATGAAGTAAACGGCGCTCCAGGCATTTTGAATGAGACCATTTCCACCTCGCCCCTCTTCACTGCACGGCGATACATAATTTGAGAAAGAACTATGAAGGCCCACGTAGAAAGTATCCCCAGAGAGACCAAATTCAGTAAAAGCTCAAACAATTGAGAGGGAATGAGGAAATTCAAAATAACACCAAATACGTTAATGCCCATGGTAACCAAAATCCCCATATAGGGCACACCTTGAGTACTCATGCGCTTAAACATTTTGGGTGCAGATCCGCCCATAGCAAGTGATCTCAACACACGACCCGTAGCATACAATCCTGAATTGAGACTAGAAAGTGCTGCCGTCATTACAACAATGTTCATGACGGAACCAATTCCTGGGATACCAAGTGCCTCAAAAAACGTGACAAACGGGCTAACATTTGCACTGTAGGCAGTCCAAGGTAATACCGTAACAAGCAAGAATACGGAACCAACATAAAAAAGGCTAATCCTCCAAATCACACCATTAATTGCTTTTGGAATCACTTTTCTTGGATCTGCCGTTTCTCCAGCTGCTGTTCCGACCAACTCTATGCTTGCATAAGCAAAAATGACACCTTGCACGATGATAATCGCTGGTAATATTCCATGAGGAAAGACCCCACCGTTATCTGTTATCAAATGAAAGCCTGGGATATGACCAGCCACTTCATGACCCGTTGCAAAAAAATACGATCCAACTATCAAAAATATGCTAATTGCAGCTACTTTTATCACAGCAAACCAAAATTCCATTTCACCAAACCATTTGACACCAACCATATTCATTAGCGTCACTACGCCTAAAGCACTCAATGCAAATAGCCACTGAGGTACATCCGAGAACACACTCCAGTATTTCATGTATATAGCAATAGCAGTAATATCAACCACACCAGTTAATGCCCATACAACAAAATACATCCAACCCGCAACGAAGGATGCACGTTCCCCCATAAACTCTCTGGTATAGGACACAAAACTTCCACTACTTGGGCGATGCATAACCAGTTCGCCAAGGGCCCTTAGTATAAAGAACGCAAATATGCCACAAATTAGATACACAACTGCAAGTGCTGGCCCCGCAATTTGCAACCTAGCACCAGCACCTAAGAACAAGCCAGTTCCGATCGCACCTCCCAAGGCCATCATTTGCACATGCCGTTTTTTTAAATGCTTCGAATACCCACTATCTTGAGAATCGAGCCAGTTCGATGCATCATTTTTTTTGTCACTGCACTGAGTTGCTGTTAGGGATTCTATTTTTTGTTTTTTCATACTTCACCCAAGCGATTTATCTGCAGTTTTTATTATCCATAGCAATTCTTAACTTCTAATCCTTTTACCAACGAGATACGGAAATCGGCGTGTACTTGCGTAGCAGCAATAGCACGAAGCCATCCACTCCCAATTCAAAATCCTACACCGAGCGTCGATGCGATACCGACCAGATAGTAGAGTTTTGAGTCGCAAAAAATCTACCATCCACATGGTTGGCGTGTAAACTCTATTTTTTAAAATATCCTAAGACCATGTTCTATATGACATTTATTTATAGGCCAACCTAGTAGTAGACATTTAATAAAAATAGCTTTTTAATCCTAACCCTGCGTCACTTCTGTCCGCACCAAGCCACCAACCGCTGCAGGAATTGGATGCCCGTATGAAAAAATATAAAAACGTTCAAACCTTACTCGCCCACGCGTCTATCGAGCCTGAGCAGCATCATGGATTCGTAAATGTGCCGGTTTACCGAGGCTCAACCGTGGCTTTCCCTTCGAGCGCATCTATGCGCGAGGGGCGCCAAAAATACATCTACGGCCGATGGAACAACCCCTCCACGGAGGCACTTACTCAGGCCCTTAAGCAGTTAGAGCATGCTGAAGGCACAGTGCTTTGCCCATCAGGGCTATCTGCCTGTACGACTGCCATACTGTCGGCAGTTGGAGCAGGGGATCACCTGCTAATCGCCGACAACGTATATGCACCAATTAGAGCCTTTTGTGAACAAGTGGGTAATCGCCTTGGAATAGAGGTATCGTTTTACGATCCTACAATAGGTGCCGGTGTAGTAGATTTTTTTAAGCCAAATACAAAAGCCATCTATACGGAATCCCCAGGCTCATTGACTCTAGAAATACAGGACATACCAGCCATCGCTAAGGTTGCCCATGAGCATAATATTTTGGTCATTGCTGACAACACGTGGGGAACTCCCCTTTACTTTCCATCGCTCGAACTAGGTGTCGATCTTTCCATCATGGCCGCCACCAAATATATCGTCGGCCACTCTGATGCCGTTCTCGGTACTGTATCAGCCTCCAAGCGTGCATGGGAAAGCCTCAAAAAATTCCACTTCAACATGGGATTGTTTGTTAGCCCTGATGATGTAACCTTGGCACTTCGGGGAATGAGAACGTTAGATATTAGGCTTGAACGCCACTATAAAAATGCGACAACAGTAGCCAAATGGTTGGAAACACGCGATGAAGTTGAAGTAGTCTATTATCCAGCATTAGAGTCTCATCCTCAGCATCAATTATGGAAAAGAGACTTTAGAGGAGCCTCGGGCTTGCTGTCCTTCGTGACCAAACCTTCTTCACAAGCTGCGGCAGACGCGTTATTGGATAGCTTATCGTTATTTTCAATTGGCTACTCTTGGGGTGGATTTGAAAGTTTGGCTATGATTGCAGATCCCAAAGCCATCCGAAGTGCGACATCCTGGGAGATTGATGGGCACCTTGTACGACTTCATATCGGCCTTGAAGATCCATTTGACCTGATCGAAGATCTCGAAAAAGGTTTTGAAGAATTTAATTCTCTACGCAACAAACCATAATCCACTAATTGCTAGGTTAACCCTTTACAGGGTTTTCCTAGTTTGCCGGATGCAAAATTTCAGTCTTTGAAATTAGTCTTTGTCGCTGCCTGTCAACCCAAGTGGCGTAAGCCTCCGGCCAACTCACCTTCCTGACCACGACGCCAAAGGCGATGGCGCCCAACTAATTTTAGTGGACACCATTTCTAGTCTTTTAAGCTGGTCTTTCATGCAGCCACAACGCCTTTAGTACTTCAAATCCTTCAAAGCCGGATTCATTCAAGAGAGCTCCGAACCTGGCGCCTCGATTGCCATCGTCGCGCTGGGCCACAATCTCAACGCAAATCTCGTCCATAATTGGATTCGGCTGCAATCGCAAAAACCATTGCCCTGCAGCCTGCCTTGATTCCCCTGAAATTACCGTCGTCGAAGTCACGAACGGATATTACTGGAGCAACCATCTGCTTCGAAATCCCATATCCACGCGGTGCCTTCAAAATTAACTGATCAACCGAAAGCGCGGCGGCCTATGCGACCTTTCTGCGAGACTTGTAGAGATGATCCCCGACGCCATAAGGCTCGCCACCGAGCCTATCAGCAGAGCCTTGGATTACAGCCTGAAGCGCTGGACAACGCTGTAGCCCTACCTCAATGACGGGGCCGTACACATTGACAATAATTGGGCCGAGAACCAGATTCGACCGTGGGCCTTGAGTCGTCAATACTGGCTCTTCGCAGGGTCACTACGCAGCGGCAAACGGGCGGCGGTGATCATATGCCTGATCCAGTCGGAGCGACTCCACGAGCATGATCCGTATGCTTATTTGAAGGACGTCCTCACTCGCCTGCCTACGCAACGGGTCAGTGAGATTATGGAACTGCTACCTCGTCGCTAGGTGCTTGCTCAATGAGTCCGTTTTTTAATGGACTTTTCGAAAACTATCCCAGGAGGGAGCAATGGTAGATAAAGCGCACGAGTACGAAGTCCAGGTAACTTGGGCCGGCAACAACGGGACAGGAACGTCATCTTATCGGGGTTACAGCCGGGCGCACTTAATCGCAGTTAACGGCAAAACTCCAATCGAGGGCTCATCCGATCCCAGTTTTCGAGGAGACCCTACGCGCTGGAATCCCGAGGAATTGCTCTTGGCATCCTTATCTGCGTGCCACAAGCTTTGGTACCTTGGCCTTTGCGCTGAGGCCGGGGTCGTTGTAGTGGCCTACGAGGACAACGCTCAAGGAACAATGGTCGAGGAGAGCAACGGCGCTGGTCAGTTCACCTCAGTTATTTTGAGGCCCAAAGTGATCCTGGCATCGGGGTCTGAGATCGAAAAAGCTCAGATGCTGCACAAAATAGCTCATGAAAAATGCTTCATTGCTCGTTCGGTAAACTTTCCAGTCAGCCACGCTCCCGAAATATCGATAAGGCCAGCCACTTAGTTAACCAGAGATGGTGTCCGCATAGTCGAGCACCATCTCATAGTCTACGTAACTGCTTAGAGGAAATTGCCGGACGCTTACGACTCGGATTCTTAGCTCTACACTGCAAAAAAGGCCCTTAAAGGGCCCTTTTGCACTCAAACCAGAATCACTTGGCTAACCAAGACTCAACGGTGTCCGAGCCGTACTCTGCTTTCCATTCCTTCAACCCTTTGTGATTCCCACCTTTGGTTTCGATGACTTCACCAGTGTGAGGGTTTTTGTAGACCTTAACCTGACGAGGCTTACGAGAGCCGGATTTAGATTCGGCTACTGGAGCGCTACGGCCAGCCTGAGGATCCAGCAAGTTGATTACGTTAGACAAGCTGTAACCGTACTCAGCAAGCAGAGCGCGCAGCTTCGTTTCGAACTCTATTTCCTTTTTGAGGCCTGCATCCCCTTTCAGGGTTTCTAGGGCTTGTAGTTGCTCGGCTAGGTGTTTTTCGAGCTGGCGAAATTCGGCGAGTTTTGACATGCTTAGTCTCTACGTAGTTAGTCCCCTAACAATACACCAAACTCTAGAGTTAACCGTAAATCGTTTAGTTATAAGATTCATGAATGAGCGATCACAAAGACCCGCACTGAGGAGTCTAGGTTCGCAACTTTAATTTATTCGTGTCCTGTCAAAAGCGAAGTATTGAGACCAACCTTTTGAGGCATGGCGGTGTCTACGGAACCTGGCGCGATTCAGTACGCCAGATGTGGAGGCTGCTTGGGGATTGAATTGGACATTGGGAAATGGAACGTCATTTTCCCAGAGGTGGTAGTAGAACAAGGCCAGGTCAGACCTGAACGTTGTCCCGGCCTCTTCAATCCAGGAACGTAAGGTGTCGGCAAGATCAGCTCGGATGTGGCGGGTCAACTCTCTCGAGAAGCCCAGGTAGGCAGAGTTGAATGCTGTGGTTTGCAGCAGCTTGTCCAAAAGAGATGGAAGCCCTTCAAGCTCGTCAAAACCTTTGCGAATCAAGACCTCCCTGAATAGCTCTCTCTCGCTGTACACACCATCCAAACGTGGGCCGGGCACGCCTGCGTCATCGCTGCTACCTGCGCTTTCGCGAGTCGTGTGAATGAAGTTCGTAAAGTATGGCTGCTTCAGCTCCGCGTATTTTCTCAATACGTTGTTCAGAAGATCGTTCAGTTGGGCTTGCTCTTTCTTCTTACCGAAGAAATCTTGAATCAAGCCTTTGGATCTGTATTGAAAGTCGGGATAAAACGAAGGATCCAGTGGAGTGAGGTGCCGCAACGTGAGCTCTGATGACGGCGAAACTTGGGAGCTCATGCACCACGGGCATGCTGTCTCGAAGGTAGTCCTGTTGCATCCGTTGCATTGGTAAATCATCGTTTCCGTTCCTTCCCAAGTCATCGCGCGCCTTCACGCACATCATGCTAGCGACCATAGCTCAGTGCCATCACTCAGTCCACGAGCTTGTTTCCACTGCACGCAGACGCACCAATGATGGCGAAATACCACCACGGCGATTGGAGTGCCGGGCCGGCTAAGCTAGAGTTCCAGCATCTATCAGCCGGACGCTCCGTTGTTGAGCAGTCATCAGGGAAGAGACTATGCAAATTCAGCATCTGGAAATCGCGAACTTCCGCAAGCTCCTATCCGTACGAGTCGACCTCGCAGCCGAGACCACACTCCTCGTTGGAGCCAACAACAGTGGCAAATCATCTGCGATGCTGGCCTTGCGCAAGTTCCTACTTTCGAAAGCGTCGATTTTCAGATTGCAAGATCTTACTCTGAGCCATCTCGCCACAATCGATGCCATTGGTGAAGCTTGGGAGGCTGCAGATGATAGCTTCCCCATCCCAGTCGCAAATGAATGGGCTGATTGGTTGCCAACGCTAGATATTTGGCTTGAAGCAGCTCAGGGCGAGCTTCATCACATCCGAGATCTCATACCGAACTTCGCCTGGAAAGGCGGCCATGTCGGTATGCGGTTCCGGCTGGAACCAGATGATATGCCAACGCTGTTTGTCGATTACCGCAAAGAGCGGGCACGAGTGAGGGAGCTTCAGCAGGAAATTCAAAAACAGGCAGCGCTAGGTACGCAGCCACCATCGCTTCCGCTCTGGCCGCAGAGCTTGCATGATTACCTGAATCGGCGAATCGGTAAAACCTTCAAGATCCGATGGTACCGACTTGATCCAGGCCAGCTAAAAGCTCCAGATCCTGCAACTCGTAAAGCTAACCCGCAACCGCTTGCGGCCACTGCAACGCCACTCGAGCGCAATCCCCTAACAGACCTGATTCGAGTCCACGAGATCAATGCTCAACGCGGCTTTGGTGACAGCGCTGACGAAGGCGTCCTAGAGGGAGGACATGGATCGGGCAGGAAGCTCTCGGAACAATTGCGAGCGTACTACAGCAGGCATCTCGATCCAGGCGATAGCCCAGATATTTCAGATTTGGAGGCACTCAGAGCAATTGAGGCAGCTCAAACCGCCTTTGACACTCGCTTGAGCACGAGCTTCGCGCCTGCGCTCAAGGAAGTCGCCGGCTTGGGCTATCCGAATAATTCCGACCCATCCATCCGAGTTTCCACCCGCCTCGCCCCTACGGACGGGATGAACCACGAAGCAGCGGTGCTGTTTGAATTGGATTCCGTTGGAGGAGCCCCTGGAGCACCGCCTCTTAGGCTTCCGGAGACGTCCAACGGGCTCGGCTACCAGAACCTCATCTCAATGATATTCCGATTGATGGCATTTCGAGATGAATGGCTGAAGAAGTACAGAAGCCCTGAAGAGCAAAGCGCTACTGGTGTTGAGCCTATACATTTGGTTCTAATCGAAGAACCGGAGGCCCACCTACACGTCCAGGTTCAGCAAGCATTCATAAAACACGCCTACCATGTGCTGTGCAGCGACCCATTGCTAGTGAAGTATCCGAACCTCAGGACACAGCTGATGGTGAGTTCCCATTCCAGCCACGTAGCTCATGAGATTGACTACGAAAACTTGAGATACTTCCGCAGACTTCCGTCCGGCATGGCCGGGATATCAATCCCAGTCTCTACCGTTTCGAACCTAAGTACAGTGTTCGGCGAGTCCAATCAAACGAAGGAATTCGTTACCCGTTACCTTCGGGCCCAACATGCCGACCTGTTCTTTGCGGATGCGGTGATCCTTGTTGAGGGGGCCGCTGAGCGCATGATGCTTCCACATTTTTTGAGGCAGCACTTTCGTTTCCTAGACCAGTGCTACATCACCATTTTGGATATTGGGGGAAGCCACGCGCATCGGCTCCGGCCCCTGATCGATGCGTTGGGTATTGTCACTCTGGTGATAACTGACTTGGACGCGGGTCTCCTACAGATCGGCAAACCTGTCGAGCGGAAGAAAGGCCAAACCACTAACAACCCAACCGTGCGCCATTGGATGCGAGCAGCAGGCCTTGGACATGATGTGGACTCATTACTGGATCTGACCTCCGACAGTAAAGCTCAGCAAATTGACGAGCTGTTTTCGATCAGGATCGCTTATCAGACGCCCATTACTGTCCGCTTACCCAAAACTGGGCTAGAGGTCGAAGCATTACCAAATACCTTTGAAGACAGCCTTGTCTTGAGCAACACAGAGCATTTTGCTAACAAAGCGGGACGCGGGCTGATGCGATCTTTCGCCAAGGCGCTACGTGAAGCAGAAACATCCTTAGAGCTTGGCACAGAGCTGTTCACCAAACTCAAGGATGGTGATAAGGCAGAGTTCGCACTACACGTTCTCGGCGATTCTGATTTCGCCAAGTTGACGGTGCCTACTTACATCCATGAAGGCTTGGCGTGGTTGCAGTCCAAGCTCGAAAGAAAAAGCAAAGAGCTACTGGTCATCCCTTCAGCGATTGTCGAGGTGACACCATGAGCCGGCAGCCGGAAGCTACTATGGATGATGTTCCAGATGCCGATCAGATCATTCAGGACTGTCTGAATCTCGACCATCCGAAGAGTTTTTTCCTATACGCCGGCGCTGGCTCTGGAAAAACCCATTCGTTAGTCGAAGCCGTGAAAATTCTAAAGAATAGGGAACGGCAACGACTGACTTTTGAAGGACGCCAAATCGCGATCATCACCTATACCAAAGCGGCGTCCGAGGAAATTACCCGCCGTCTTGAACACGACCCACTGGTGGTTGTGTCAACCATTCACGCCTTCTCTTGGCGGATGATTCAGGGCTTCAATGATGACATTCGTGAGTGGCTTCGGGTCAAGCTCACCCAAGACATTGGTGAGCTCAATGAGAAGCTTGGAAAGGCTCGAGGGCAAAACAAGACATTTCTAGCAAATCAAGCTTCAAGGGATAGCAAAGCTCGTCGCCTCGATTCCCTGGATGAGATATCCACATTCATTTACAGCCCTACCGGCGACAATCGCGGTAGGCAAGCCCTAAACCATAGTGAAGTCATTCAAATGGCAGCTGCTTTTATCCAGTTGCCTCCATTGCTGAATATTATGGCGGATTTGCACCCTGTACTCTTGATCGATGAGAGCCAGGATACCTATGGGCCTCTCATGGATGCTTTTCTGCGAGCACAATCCCTCATCCCTGACCGTTTCTGTCTCGGGCTTCTCGGCGATACCATGCAACGCATCTACAACGATGGGAAGGTGCGCTTGGAGGAAGCGATCCCTCCAGATTGGGCGGTGCCCGAAAAACGTATGAACCGTCGCTGCCCAACAAGGGTTGTTGATCTTATCAATGTAATCCGTGCGGGCGCAGACAATCATCAGCAGAAGCCAAAGCCGGACGCCATAGAAGGCACGGTTCGAATGTTTTGCACCCAACAGACACCAGGTCAAAGCTTCGGGTTGGAGGAAGACATAGCACAGCGCATGGCAGCCATCACCGGCGATACTCAGTGGGCAGCTGGTAAGGATGGAAGAAAGACCCTCATCCTTGAACACAAGATGGCCGGACGTCGAATGGGGTTCGAGGGTGTGTTCACACCTTTGTATGGGGTTGAGCACCTACGAACCGGGCTGTTGGACGGAACACTGCCAATCTTGAAACTGTTTTTCGAACGGGTGGCCCCTATTCTTCAAGCTACCAAAATGAACGATTTCAGTCTCATGGAAGCTGTGCGGCTTCAGTCGCCGCTTCTCGACCCTAAATCCATGAAAGAGGTGCCTGACCAGTTAGCCTTGCTTGAGAAAGCAGGAGACGCTACTGAATCGCTGTGTGAACTATTCAATGACAACGACCCCCTGATAGGAGACGTCGCTCAAGTCCTACTCCAAACAGGCCTGCTGGATCTCCCAGACCGACTTGTAGCAGCTCTATCGCTGGGCGCTACGACTGATGCCCCTCCAGACACATCGGATCGTGATGCATTAGAAACCCATGCATACCAGACTCTACTAGGGCGTCCCTTCTCGGAAATGGCTGCGTTCGCTGGTTATACCGATGGGCTTTCCCCCTTCGACACGCACCAGGGTGTAAAGGGGCTGGAGTTCCCCAGAGTCATGGTCATCCTCAATGACGAAGAGGCAGGTGGTTTCCTTTTCAGTTACGACAAGCTCTTGGGTGTCAAACCAGCTTCTGACAGCGACGTAAAAAATCAACACGAGGGCAAAGATGATTCCTTGGCTCGCACTCGTCGCCTGCTGTATGTCACGTGCAGCCGGGCCGAAGAAAGTCTCGCGATTGTGGTTTACACCGCTCAGCCTGGGATAGCTAAGCAGCGAGTAATCGAGGCAGGATGGCTCAAGCCCGACGAGGTCGATCTTCTGTGAAACTCACTACCAACGACATGAATTGTTTGACGGATGTACTGAAGAGACAAGTGGCACAGGGCATGGCTTCAGCTAGGTGATTAGACGACGCAAACCTGCTTTCGGAAAGCTAGGCGCAGTCGAAGCATTCCAATGGATGTTTGACCTGCGCTGATCCAAAATCTGACAGTCTTCACAGCGTAATACGCTTACTACTTTTCAGGATTGAGACAGCGTTGATGCGATTTTTTTTGGATACAAACATCTGGAGTTACATCGCAAATGAGGATGCTGGCAGCGAACTTGCCATGCGCGCCCGGGCAGCAGGAGTTGAAATTGTCGTTTCTTCCGCTGTGGTGGATGAGGTACAGCAACTGCCGGTGCCGGACGCCCGCCGTAAGGTAATCCGGCTTCTTACAGAAAATGATTGGAAGCGCCTGATGCCGGAGGTGTTCAGCGAATGCTCTGAGGTCAAAGCAGAGATAATCAGGCTGCGGCCGGAATGGGTCATAGCCAAGCCGAACATGAGGGAGTTCAACCGAGTCAGATATGACTGGGTAAGGCGTACCGGTGGCTTCTGGGATCGTGCACGCAGGGAGATTGATTCCCCTCCAACGAATGAAAGCGTTCGACGGGAGCAAGAAGAGAACCTGGCTGTCGAGCAGTCATTCGCCATCAGAGAACGGCTGAAGAAAATCAGGCCTGGCAGTGAGACACATCTACAGCATGTCGGACACATCCCAGAAACCGGCACGCCAGGCTGGACGGGAAAGCCTGTGCACTACTGGCGCGTGCCCAGCCTGCATATGTTCAAGTCCGAACTGCAGATTTACGAGAGTGCGATCAGAGAGTGGCTCGACAGCGAGATTGACGTGCCCGCCATGCTTTCATCAACCGAGTCGATGAATCGGCTATGGCTGCATGAACTCGATCCCGCAGCGGTCCCGCGGCAATGGCTACGCGGGTCGTTCGAGTTTCTTCAAGCATGGCACAAGGTCACCACCGGCACGCCGGGCGACTCTCGTCTGGCGACGCACTTGGTTGACGCGGAAGTCATCATATCGGCGGATAAGAATTTCGTCCGGTTTGCAGAACGCTGTAGAGAAGAAGCGCCATTTAAGATTGGCAAGACTCTGCTTGCGAAGGCTAATCGCGCAGGTGTCGATGAGGTACTGCAATGGATTTCCAACGCAAACACACTATGACGTCCTGTCCCGAGCGTCCGGTGTAGATTTCTAGCTCTGCTGCGGGGATTCAGGCCCCGTCATCTTTCTAATCTGCTGTAATGAGGTAACCATTGTGACTGCCCCCCATGAACTGTCTGGCGACGAATATCAGCTTGAGGACTTTCTGCGAAGACAGCGTGCGGACTTCGACGAGCGCAGCTATTGGCTTCAACATTCGCTGGGCGCAGAAAGTCATTGGCTTTTCATCCAGGCGTATGACGCGCTGAAGCATGAGCTCTACCTGCCAGCTTGCACTGGATTTCTCACCGGAATCGAGGGCTCGCTTCGCAATACGATGGCTCAAGTGAAGATCCCTGCACGAATCGACAACGTTGACGATATCTCGCTGCTCAGTAACTCACTGCTGCGCCAAGCTAGGGCCAACGGCATGTCAATCGACGCCTTAGCATTTCCAGGTGAGCAAGATTTCGAAGCCAATCTGCCTACCCGCCAGAATGTTGAACTCGTCAGGGTTCGGCACACCCTGTGCCACGGCAACATTCTTGAGTATGTCCGTGCGCAAGATGATTTGCCGCCATTCTTCACACCTGAGTGCTGCCGTGACCTTGCCAATAAGCTTCACATGATCTCGCGTAACTGGGTGGCGAACCTTGGCGAGTACAGAAAGCAGATTGTCGGCCCGCAATGATTCATCTTCCAGGCCCGGCCTCTTTTGGCCCGAAGGAGCGACCTCTTCATTGACGCCACTCCACACCGCAACTTAGCGTTAGCAAGCAATGACTCAAGCTCAGAATGATTTGAACACAACCTCCCCTCTCACCGCCCGCAAGGTCTGCCAGATACTGACGGACGTCGCACTCGGTAAACGCATCATGACACGAAGATCCGTGCAGTCCTGGAGCGAGATCTATCACGGCCTCATGGCTGTGGAAATTGATGGCTGGCGACTCACACTCTTAAATGACTGTGACACCCTGGACTACTGCGAGTACTGCAGGTCGCCTGATGGTAGAGTCGGAACACTTGAACTCTGGCTGCGCGACGGATTTGATCCTGTCGAGCTAATGAGTTCCAGGGAGCGTGAACGGCTCGAACAGCTGCTCGCCGCGCTCTGAGCCTGCACGCAAAGCACGTTACCATTGCCGACTTTAAGCTATGGAGACCACACGTGAGAAAGCCACCGATAAAAATCATGATCGAAGAATGGGATGGTGACGGTGCAATCCGAATTCCCGATGAGGCGCTACAGGAATTGGAGCTAGACGTCGGCGACGCGGTGTATTTGATAGAGGAGTTTGTCGGCAATACACGCTGCCTTGTCCTATCAAAAACGCCTCAGATTGCAGATCGAATAGACGAGCTCACTGAAGCCTGGGATAGCGGACAGCTTGGTAAGGCCCAGGACAAATGAGACAGCCGTAATGTGCTTTCGAACTTCCAGCCCACGCATTGGAGTCTCGACGGAGAACAGTTGATCCTGGAGCCGATTCCAAAGCTGCGGTTCTCTTCGCTACTTATGGTTCGCGATGCGGCTATTGCCGGTGGTGGCGCCGCCCTCATTCCACAGTCCATTGCCTGGAACCAGCTTGCGCGTGGGGAGTTAGTTCAGTGGGGCACGGTGTTGGGTGTTGAACCAAGGCTTTGGGTCTTGCATACATCCAGGCGCCTTACTGCTCCCAAGGTTCGCGCATTCGTCGATTTCATGTGCGCTAAATATCCAGATATGTCCCTCATTCTAAAGGGATAGCTCTCTTTCACCCTGAGTCATACGCCCGCTTTTGGTCGGATAGGACTTGCTACGGCTATGAAAGAGCCAACCGCAGAATCGCAGGCATCGTAGTCAGTATCAAAATTATGGACATAGAGATGTTGAAGGCTAACGAATAACTGGGGTCGTCGGGGTAGATGTCCTCTAGGCTGAGGTATCCCATATCGAACTCCTAGCTAAGAATTTACTCGTTACATAGTACTGCCTGTACTCTCCACAAAGCTCAAAGACGCCACCGATAGCGTGTAACAACATTAAATTCGGCCCTTCGCGTCAGCGCCTACAAAAAACCAGCCAGCAGCAGGCGATATAGTGTGCGCATGATAACTTCAGCTCAGACATCACTGTTCTGAGAACCCAACTTGAGCACAGCCACCGTACACAACGATTTCAATACACTGATCAACGCCCCAAAATTTTCGGACGACCCGGTTGGTCGGCGTCAAATGAAGCGGTGGCAGATCATCGCGGAAGACATCTACAAAAGCACTTCAGCAGAGGCGTTGCTCGAAGCTAGAGGCAGAGCTGAAGGCTACATCCATGGCCTTGTGGACGCTGGGCACTTATCAACGAGAGACACCGATCGTGACCACCTCATTTTAAGCATTGTCCAACGGAGACGTGAGTTTTTGCAGAAACTGCTGAACGAGTTCGGTTACTGAAGAAGGGCTAACTGTGAATCCGTCCGATGAAAAAATGGGCTTCACTGGATAGCGGCAGTTTGAAGCGCTCCACACGTCTAACTCGGAGCGCTGCTGATCAAAACCGTAATAGCCATCCAGCGCTCATCAGCTGCCATGCAGTCATACCGCCACTACGCCAGAGATTAAGTATTCAATCTTCTGATTTGAGACGATCACCCCATCGAATCAATTCAAGAAAATTACGTCGCCCACCGCCGCGCTTGAAGCTACCAACAAGGTAATTTCCCTCCCCCGTTTCCAAAAGCCAGAAGCGTCCTTCTTTCCATGCCCTATGAATTTTTGTCGTGCAAATGATTCCGCCATTGGCTGTTCGATACACCTCGTCTTCCTGAAGGTGATCGAAGAACACGCCAAGGCACCTGTTGTCTATGATCACCGCATCGCTGATAAAAGCCGTAATGGCCACGGTGTATTTTCGAAGACTTGCCTGTACAAGACGGCTCAGCTGAAAATCACTGAGATACTTACTATGAAATTCAACTTCAATGATTTCAGGCATCCGGCCAAAGCTCCAAAAAGGGTCATTATGTATTTGTGCTGACCGTTGCCTACCCGGCCTTCATGGAAAAAGCAGCGCCAATGCTTGCCTCTTTTTTCAGACCTGAACCTAAAAGAAGGTAGACGGTACTGTTGGTTTCAAACATGCAGCCTTCAGTGAAGGATTTTCCGAAGTTACTGCGTACCCACATACCGGATTGAAAGCGACCTTTACTGTCAAGCACGACTTCGTGAGCGAAAAGCGTCATGGGAAATAGACCGAGGCTCGTAAGCTTTTCCCTTTCAACCGGCGTCACAGTGAGGTCGATCAAGATCCACTGTTTCACCACACAGAATGCTTTGCCTGGGAATGTCTTTGCAGCCAAAGAGATCAAGTCTTCTTGTGAGCCTTCCCAGCCGACAACCTCCTCTCCAGCGCCGTACAAGAGTTGCGAGACCTCTTCCAATGTCACCATCAAAAATCCTCCATCCCGTTGAGCTCGGCCAGCCACGCGAACGTGTCCAATAGCCAATCACTGACAATCAAAGCTTGATCAATAAATCAGGATCAAAGCCCGTATTCTGCCCCGGATAACCGCGTGGATTGGACACCACTCGACACCCTTCCTTTAAGAAGTCCGCCGCAACGTGGGTATGCCCATAAACCCAAAGATCAGGCTTACTAAGTAACTCTGACCAATCGTTCGCATACGCTGCAGCCAGATGTCCAGGGTGATCGTCACCCAGGTGATCCAACACTGGTGCATGGTGTGTGACCACCACTGTTTTGCCGTCGAAAGGTCTATTAAGCTCTTGGGTTAGCCATAGGTGAGCTCTCATTGACTTAGCGACTAGGTCGTCTGGACGCAAGCGCCTGTAATCCAAGTCGGCTCGAATAGTCAAGAAATCGTTCATCGAATCCCAAGCAATTCTCTTTGCCGCAACCACATCACCCGTAGACGAATAATCCGTCCAGGCAGTTGTGACCAAAAAGCGTGTGCCATCGAGAATGAGCATCTCGTTTTCGAGTACATGCACATGGGGCAATGTAGCGTCTTTCATCTTTCGCAGTGTGTGACCTATGTGCCCGCCGTAGTACTCATGATTACCGCATACATAGATCACTGGGCATTGAAAAACCTCGCTTGCCCATTTCACGCCCCGCGATTTGATATCAATGTCGCCGGCGAGAATTACTACGTCCGCGTCGCTTGGGGCGGGATCGAACCGAGCGAACTCGAGGTGCAGGTCTGAATAGATTTGTAGCTTCATGGATTAACCTGCTGCCGTTGTAGTGGCGGAGCGATTCGGGGTTTGATAGTTGGTGCAATGGAAATGCTTCCCGGCGGCAGTCATGGCGTCGTAGATCGTTCGAATATTTCTGAGCAGGCATGCGTCGATCACGCCGGGCGAGCTGCTGTAGATTGCTCCGCTATCGACTTTATGAAGCAGTACGCACTCACCGCTTCTGTCGTAGCCGACGATTGCACTGATCAACTTTTCCATACGCTCTAAAGGACTCCCATTCATGCAAGGGGGAGTCACAATCTGAACCACCTCAATCTTGTGCTCTGGGCTCTGCTGCGAGAGTAGGTGTGTCAGCATCGAAGGGTCTGATGGCATCATTTTTTTGAACCGAGGCTTTGCTCCTTCACAAATGCGAAAGCGCACGTGATACCAGAAATCCTCGGTGTCTCGTTCGATCATCCGCCAAGCCGTGCGGCCAGGCCCAGGGAAGCCCGGTAAGCCGACCATACAAGACTCATCTGAAATAAACATGATGCTGATTTCCTCGTTTGCGGTGCTGCAATTCGAAAGGCGGCGCCCAAGTTCGCAAGCAACCAACCTCAGCGATAATTCCTTTAAATTGACAAATATGGACTAAACCGCTGCTGACGACGGAGCCCAACCATCGGCGCCAGTGCAGTGCGGTGGTAGCTACTCACCTGAAATTCACAATTACGCACTATATTACATGGATATGAATTGTTCAATGTGGCCTTATCCTTCCCTTTACGGGAAGCACCCATGCCTTCGAGATCAACGCTGGCAGCGATCCTACGCTCGATCAGAACTGCTCGAGGTCTGTCTCAAGAGCAACTAGGTGGCGCAGTGGAAGCACGGCATTTGCACAATGTCGAGCACGCGAAGACCAACATCACACTCGACATGCTCGAGCGCATCAGCGCGCGACTGGAAGTCGACCCCATTGCTTTATTGGCGATGGCATCCATTTACGAGCGTCAAGAATCTCTCACTTCGTTCAATGCCCGTCTGCTGGCAGAGATGAACAAGCTTGAAGCGCTAGGGGTTCTCTCTGGTTTACCGAGCCATTTCGAAGGCGGTGGTTTAGTAACAGGCAAAGCCGGCAAGCGACCTATCCCGGCAGATAGAATTCAGGCTGTGCTTGCCTGCAAAGCTGAAGGAATGACGCAGAAGCAGACATCTTTAAAATTAGGGATGGCTGCTTCAACCGTTCATAAAATCTGGCATTCAGATTCTGGATCCGCCGCCAGTCAATGAGTCTAAGTACCTCGCGGTCTAGCTCTAGCGGTGGCTTCCACAGCCGGCCACTCTTAGGCAGCACTGTTGGATTCTACTCGATGAGGTCTCACGCATGCTCACCAAGGGGCAACTGTCGGGATGCGACATCCCATCCCCCAAGCCTCCCGCCGCGCATGCACGGAAAACTAGTAACCCTGTGCCCAAGGGCGGCTGCCACTTTCGCACCTCCGCGTGTGAATCAGAACCGGCTATCGCTCACTGCTTATGCGTCTTGAAGGGCTGCGCTCTTGGACAGGGTATAGACGTAGTCCTGGAAAGTACGGCGGTAAGCCAGCGGTCGCCGCACCCAGTTTGCTGAGGCGCCAGTTCGATGTCAGAGAACCCAACAAAGTTTGGGTCACCGACATCCGTACGTATGAGGGCTGGCTGTATTTGGCTGTGGTGCTGGATCTGTTTTCTCGTCAGGTTGTTAGCTGGTGAATGAAGTCGCAGATGACCGGTGATTTGGCAATTGATGCGTTATTGTTGGCGGTTTGGAGGCGTAAACCGAAACACAAGGTGATGGTTCACTCCATCCAAGGCAGCCAGTACAGCAGCTCGGATTGGCGCAGTTTTTTAAAAGCGAACCATTTGGTTGCCAGCATGAGTCGTCGAGGCAACTGTCATGACAACGCCGTGGCCGAGAGCTTTTTCCAGCTTCTAAAGCGGGAACGGATCAAGCGGAAAATCTACACCACGCGGGAAGATGCACGTAGTGATGTGTTTTATTACATCAAGATTTTCTACAACGCGAAACTTCGTCATGGTTTCAACAATCAGCTGTTGCCGGTAGAGTTTGAAAAGCGTTACGCAATGAGCTTTCAGGGGGTCTAAAGAACCCGGGGCGATTCAAACCGTCAAGATGAGTGCTGATTCAACCCCAGACATAGTCAACCTCATAACTTAATCATGGCGAGTTATCAAAAAACATTCCGGCAGCGCTTACCCGGGGGTTAAGAGTGTTCGCGGCATCCTCTACTCGCCATGCATAAATTGAATACTCACGGGGGGAGCACTATACCGCTGGCTCTCCTTGCCTGAATTATAAATACAGGATTCTTCGTCAAAAACCCTATCATTGCATCATGCCTTAACCCTCATTAAGGACTTCATATCAAATCAATATCATGCGAAACACACCCTGTTACAATTCAATAATCAGCCAATATCACATCCACTGCTCGGTAGATCACTAAAAACCCACAATACTGTCAAATTAGAATTAGAAATATATCATTTTGAGGCCTTGACAACTTTTTTAGCTGTTTTTAAAATACTTAAAAAGCAAACCATTCTTCTCTTTCTGAACGCACTTCAATATAAAACTGCAGAAATTATAGAAATCAACTTTCATCTTCCTTGTGCTTTTCCTAAAACTTGTACATGGGCTGGATTTCAGAGAATCGCTTATTCGGCCGCAGGCCGGCTAGCTTATCTTTTGATCTCAAATGAAAGCGGTAATTTTTTGGGATAATTACGTCTAGATTTTGGGAATCGGCACACCATCAAAATGTCTGGTTTGAGGACAGCCTCACTGGCGAACCTATGTTGAACAGATGTAGCGGTGCCCTCTGCCCCGGGACAATCGATTAGCGTATCAGCTGGTTGCTCCACTCTGCTCTACTGCACGTCAGTTTCAGGTTGAGTTTCAATATCGTTCTCACGGCCATCCAGTCAGCTACTCCAGTACATTCTGCCATCCATTCCAGATTCAGCCGGACACACTTAATGAAGGCCGTAGTTCAGGATTGATTCGCCACCATCGACCGTTTTTTTCGTCACCGCCTCCTCAGCCTCCCCTCATGATCTGCGGCAAAAACTGGCCTAATTAGCGTCAATCAAATACCCAGACTCTGCCAGCCTAACGCTGGGACTAGGAAGGTGACCTGTCTAGACGCTCACGGACAGCGCTGCACCCATAAACATTAGCGCGACCAAAATTGTTGAGGCCGCGGACACTTGGACGATCGAGCTAGATTTTCGTCGGGAGGCTACGTAGCGGAAAGCGGGCGATAGCGATCATGAGGTTGTCCAATAACCGCTTGAATGGGCATGATCCTTGCTTGGCTAGCCTACGCAAAGTGACGATAAAAAGGCTGTATTAAAATAAGCCATGCCAACTCACAGAGCCATGATCAAATCAAGGCAGCTAAAGGTTACCAGATAAAAACCGAAGCCCCGAAACGGGTGAAATGGAGCGTAGGTGGTGTCGAGCAACTCTACTGGCCGGCTCAAAAAGTCGAAAAAATCAGTTTACTGCTGTCGACATCAGCGCGCCAACTAACGGTGCTGGCCGGCTCACCATGATCCAAGACACTTTTTTTGAGAGTTTTTACGCTGCTGGATCTGCGGCTCAATGGAAGAAATCGTCTTTCGAACCAGTCGATGTCACGCGCTACGACATGATCGAAACCCCTGCAATCCTGACACCGCGCATCGTCGTACTTAAAGTCGGCGGTCTGGTGCGTGCTGCCAGCTTTTGTCTTCAACAAAAAGCTCACCTACGTTTTCCTAGATCTTGGATTGGTTGCGTTTGGATGTAGTCATCGCCACTTTGAAGGCTGAAAACGTACCCAGCAACGCGTTGACCGGGTACGCCATCACCAATAACGAACCGAGCATTATGGATGCAGTGAATCAAACTCGTACTCCATTGGCTTTTTGGCGGGTAGAACCAGAGGCTGGCCTGGGATGTACTCGACATAATACTTGGATGGCCTGTTGTTAGCGCCCTTTAAGGTCAGATCGATACCTAGCAGCATTTCCAGGGCTTCTAGGATCGCTTTGACGTCTCTGTCGAGTCTCCAGTTGTTTGATTTGACTTTGATCGGGATTCGTCGCGCGCCGCCTTCGAATAGGAGGTAGAAGTACCGGAGTCGCTCAGATCTTTGATGTTCGTCCTGATCTCTTCGAACAATTTCGACCTGAAGCTCTGAAATGGTTTCGGGGTCATAATGTATTCCTTCCTGTGTAGTTAGTTTGTGCCAAGTCAATCTTGAGCGCTTGAGCTGTCTACCACTGATGTGTTTGCCGTCAAATTCGAACGAGATCCCTTTGGGTTGGCCATCGTCGTTCAGCGTCAGTTTGATGTAGACCTTTTGCTTTCTCAGCGCCCGGACGAAGTCGAACATGTCGCCATCCTGGGCGTTCGTGGCTTCGATAGCTCCAGCGATCTTGGTGATCATCTTGTGCTTCAAAGGCAGGTCGTTGTCGCGAATCGATGCTTGGAGCTCGGCATGGGTGATCGAGACGCCCCAGGTGCCCTTCGGCTTAGGGGCTTTGCTCAGGTTGAAGCGGTCTTCGATACCCGACACTGACTCCAGGCTGATTGAGCGTTCGTTGCTGTCCCTGACCATGGAGAAGTCATCATTGAGCCGGATGCGATTTGCGACGATGTGGACGTGTTGATGATCCTTGTCCTGGTGCATTACAGCGACGTACTGGTTAGTCTCGTCAAAGCTCAGATCAGTCATGTATTTGGTGACCGCCTGACGCCATTGTGGAGTTGTCAGGGACTCTCCGGGGCGCAGGGACAGCATTGCGTGGAAGACCGGTTTGATGGCTTTCTCAGAGTCGATTGAGAAGCGGCGAAGGGTCTCAATCTGGTCGAACTCTTTGATAATCTCCGCGAGGTCTGCTTCGTTACCCTGAAGGACGCCTGGCAGTGGATCTTTGCTCATGGTGTTGAAGCTGATCGTACGGATTCCGCTGATCCCGTGGTCGTGCTTTGTGCAGCCGAAGATGTATCGAATGCGGTTCTTGAAAGAGCCTGCTGACTTCGGAAAAATCTTGCCGATCATTGAACACCCCCGAGGTTTACCTGGGCGATGTACTTCACTTTTTCAAGGAGCTCACTGCCGGGGCGGTCGGCGTTGATCAGCGATGCGAGATTCATGAGCTCCCTGGCGATCTGGACGACATCCTGGGTGACCTTGGGCTTTACATGACCGTTAGCAACGAAGTCACGGATAAAGGCACCTGCGGACTTGTAGCCTGCCTCGTTCATTTTGGAATTCAGGGTATCTAACTCAGACTTGTTAAGTCTAAAAGTTATCCGGGTTTCTTTATTTTGCTTCTCGATGTTCTTCATCTTGGCTTACCTATTATTGTTTTTATTGGTTAGCTTTTATCAACGCAACACCCGAAGGGATGTGAGTAGTCGCTTATTGCCTGCCACAGACACAACTGGCTATCTACTGATACAAGATTATTGTGCCGGTGGAGTTGTAGTAGGTGGAAGTATTTTCGAAAATATAGTGATGTATTTTCGGTTGTATGAATGTTCGCTGTGGGTGAGTGCAAAATCGCAGTATGGGAGTGCGGGTATTGGCTACCTCGCACTATATAAGAGTATTTTCGCAGTAAGTGAGTGCGGATTCACAGAGGGAGAGTGCGGACATGGTTGGATGTCGCAATATATGATTGCGGATTCGCAGTATGGCAGAGTGATTTAGCAACTGAGCGCGCGGAATAATCTAAGGCGTGACTAAGTTAGTCTAGATGGTTTTTTTAGGAGTGTGCTACCAGCTGATCCATTGCTTTTTGATCGAGCGGGGCCAAAGTTTCCAGCAATCCTCGGCAAACAACATCTTTTCCAATTTTAGACATTGTATGAATATCGCTTTCCACAAGTGTAATTGCGTTCCTGATTTCCGAGAGATAATCGGTTTTATACCCATCCGTCACATCCACGGATCGTCCCTTCCCACCATGGTTAGATAGAACCTTAGTATAATACTGACCAATACGAGCTTTTTGAGCTGTCGAGATAAAACTAGCTCGCATAATTTTCCGGGGTAGGCTTGTACCAACCTTTTTCTGAACTCTAATCAGAAAATCCCTGACACTGGATTCACTGATTTTTTCTTGCGAAACTCCGGAGAAGACGTATTCGCTTATTGAGTGCTTCATTGCATAAAGGAGTTGGCAATACGCACTGTCACTTAGTACCAAGTGAAATTCCTCTCCATTTTTCAGGGAGTCAAGTTCGTTGAGTTTTGTCCGCGCCGAAAAGATGATTGATCTAGTCGGGTGGTGTATATCCGTCTTGCGAATTTTTGCAATCTCCCCTGGCCGCACTCCGCTAAAAAGCATAAAGAGGACAGCGGCTGAAACGGTTTTAAAAGATGTTGGCACATCTCGCATCGGCTGCTGATCAGCAATAGCTAGGCACTCTGCAATAAACCCCCCAAGCTCATTAGGATTTATGCGTATCTTTGATCGCTTATTTTCGTGCCAGATTTTTAGCGTAGTCATGATGTCAACTGGATTGTATTCAACCAGCCTTTTTGAGCCGCTATCGTAAAAGGCTATGGCAAACGAAAAGATCGAGCCGAGCAGGGATAGTGTCTTGTTAGCCGTCCTCTCCCGTGGCGGGCCAAGTGTCCCATCCTTTTTTGGCAACGGTTTAGTCACCTTTGCGTGCAGGGCGGTCACATCTTTAGCGGCTATTGTGCGCAAAGGCCTGCCGGACAAATTTGGAGCAATGTGATTTTTAAAAGTCTTGCGATAGTCGTCGATGGTGCACTCAGTGAGCTTCGCTTTTGCGATCAGCATGTCCTCGAATGCGCTCTCGACAGTCACTTCCTCTTGCAAGTCTTTCGTGGTTTTTTCCTCCAGCATCGCTTCCAGGTTCGTGTACACCGACAGGGCTTCGTCGCGAATCATCGGAATTTTTGTAGTGCGTTTGTCGAAAGCACCCAGCTTAATCCTGTGGTCTCGCCCTTTGATTTTGCGCACCACAAAAAAAGTTTTACCGCCTGCTTTGGTGACCCGGATCGCCAGACCTTTGATTTCCGTGTCGTACACTAGGATGTCGGATTTGCCTTGCGGGCACGTCAGGTCGTCCAGCGTGGACTTAGTAAAATTAATTTTCAAGGCCATAACACGTCGTTTCCCTGGTTAAGTGATTGATTTTGACTTTGTTTTGGGGTTAAATCGTCGCCTGCTTTACCGCAACATCAGCCCCGATGGTGAAATTGGTAGACACACCGGACTTAAAATCCGTCGCAGAAATGTGTGCCGGTTCGACTCCGGCTCGGGGCACCATCTAGCTTCATCCCGCTCAATCAAAAAACACCCCTATTTGTCCCCAGCGTCTACCGAGACCTTGGTGTTTTTTGCTGTCTGCGATTTGGTATGCAGCACCTTAAAATTGGTAGCCGGCTTGGGAGCTATTTGGGAGCTGGCGTGGGAGCTCTGCTGGTAGCTTTCGCCATTCCAGGCCTGCCGAGCTCAGCTTTCACCCGCTCTTTAATGCAGCTAAGAATGTCCGTAAGTTACTGTTTTAACAAGTTTTTAAGCCTATAAGTACGGGCAAAAGCCGGCCTCAGCGCTCAACTGCTTTTGTATGCTGGCGACGGGTAAGATGACTTAAAATCCCCCGTTCGTAAGGACGTGCCGGTTCGATTCCGGCTTCGGGCACCAAACAAATCAAGGGCTTGCATGCGATTCGCGTGCAGGCCCTTTGTTTTTTCACCGCAAAAAAACAGACCGCTCCGCGATTCTGTTTTTTACCCCTTCTCTGTCTTCCTGCCAAAACGGGCGTCATTCTCCTGCGCAAACACAAAGCCCAGCACTAGGCCGGGCTCGGGGGTTATCACACCTGATTTCCAGACAGGTAATCAGGTGTTGCGCGTTAGAAAGAACTCTTTGTCGAAGCCTTCAACAATCGGCATAGCAGCACGCAATCGTCGGTGGCCCTCTTCGCTAAGTGACACCAGATTTGCGCGATGATCTTGCGGGTTCACTTGCTTTTCAATAAGCCCGTCCTTACCCAGGCGGGATATGATTTGCGAAATATGCATGCGATCCATACCGGTAAAACTGGCGATTCCATGCTGAGTCACCTGCTCGCCCTCTCTAGTCAGCCAACCACTTACAGCCAGGATAGCGAACTGTGGCTGGGTAAGCCCCAAGGGCTTCAAGCGGACATTAAGTTGACGCTGCCAGTCCAAAAAGTCGCGCCAGAGTCTGAATCCAGGGCTGTCGCTTGGCCCCG
Source organism: Pseudomonas sp. WS 5051 (assembly GCF_012985715.1). Lineage (NCBI taxonomy): Bacteria > Pseudomonadati > Pseudomonadota > Gammaproteobacteria > Pseudomonadales > Pseudomonadaceae > Pseudomonas > Pseudomonas sp. WS 5051. Next base: position 417,483 of record NZ_JAAQWV010000004.1, on the reverse strand, counting down.
CGAAGGCAGAACCACTCCAGTTCTCCTCGACGCCGTCCTTGCTCACACTCATAGGGAGCTTGCCCGGGCTTCACTGGACTTCTTAAGCCCCTGCATCGTATTGGGTAACGCTGCCTGGATGGATCTACCTATCAGGTATCGAAACAGAAAGCTCAATGGCCCGGAGAATTCAACCCAGTGAGTTGCGACAGTGCCCCCCTCTTTTTCCGTGAGCAGGTGCCCGAATTCCATGCGACATAACGGCAAACGGCTTTGCGCCGAAAACGACTTTTCTTCGGTCATCTCAACAATCTGAATGCCAGCCTTGGGCCCTACCCTGGGTTTAAGCCAACCTTTGGCTCCCAACTTGAGACCGCCAGGCAAGCTGGCACTACTCACTTCTGGGTCCCAGTCAGCCCACCGTCCCGCATCCCTATACAAGCGGAACACTTGCGCGGGGGTCGATCTGATTTCAATAGACTCTTTGATTTCCATGGCCTTTGCCTTGCGTCTGTAGGGTCAAAATAATTGTAAATGCATTTACAATATAAAACCACACACCAGCAACGGCTGGTAAAAATCGCTACAAACACGATCCTCTTAGGACTCAGCTCCAGAGTTGGACTCCCTGCTCATCACCAGTCAGCACCAACGGCAATACAATAAGCACACCGCCGAGATACGACTCAGGCTCAGTGGCCAGCTGGGGCATACAACGGTCGTGATGACCGAGATTTACATCCGTCAAAGGGGCGGCAAAAAGGCAACCCAACCAAATGATTTTTGACGGGCATTCTTCACAGCAATTATTTTTGATCACGTAGAAGCAATGGCCTTCAGGGTCCTGGCACCGTCTCGCTGCGAAACATACACAGACACAGATCTAACCTACTGTTTTTAAAAAATAAATTTTTTGAATTAAAATCCCCCGTTCATAATGACGGGCCGGTTCGATTCCGGCTTCGGGCACCAAACAAATCAAGGGCTTGCATAAGACTTCTCGTGCAGGCCCTTTGTTTTGTTCGCTGCGATTTTTTCGGGTTATGCCATCGTTCATTGTTTCGAGTGGTTGGCGAGGTCTTCGCTTGACTGCCACCAATCGAGAACTGCTTGGTGTCGGGTCATGTTCAACGTCACTCCCTCAGCGAGCCAAACCCCCAGCACAGCAACAACCATTCCACTCCACGCCATGCCATGCCATGCCAACCCTGGCATGACCTCATCGAGCAATTAGTTCGCCATTACCGATGCCAATAGCGGCACCATGAAGAACAACGCCGACACCCGCGCTGCCTGATGAGAGCGGGCCATAGTCAATAGACTGAAAGTGCTGTCAGCCGATATTGCGCTATGAACTACAGCATTCAGGCGAAACATTTCTCCGCCGTTGAATGCACTGACGCTACTCACGACCACCCACATATGCTCTTCGTCAGTAAACATCGAAAAGAAGGCAACTACCCTTGCAGCAGGGACTTCAACGCAAGCGCATGAGCAACCTGTACAGAACCTATCCCCCGCTCGTTCAGACACAGGCTACACCAGCAAAAACATCGTGACCGGGCAGCGCCCTCTGGTTCTTTTCGCCATGCCATATTTATTATATTACTACTGACCGCCATAACAACAATGCAAATTAAAAGCATCAAATTAAAGATCACCTATATTAAAACCGACATACAAAAACCACCCCACACCTCGCCTCATCACCTGAGAACCCACACTACAAGGCCGAGCAATTGCATTACCAGGACTGCACATGCGCGACCACTCAAACTGCAACAAGGCGCCACTAGCCTGCTACCAGCCACGCAGAAACACATCAGATTAAACAAACCATATAACAACTATCGTCAACACCCACCTGCTGCGCTGACTCATACCTAAAACCTCATAACATTAAGATCGAATTGATATTTCACCGTCTTCTACTACAAACGCCCCTTCACAACGACAGCCAAGTGGTCTGGACTTTACATTAAGAGACATAACGTGCACCCACCGAAAACCATTAAAAATAAGACAAAAATGATCATTTTCAATCTCTTGAGCAGCCATACAACCACTCAAAACTTACCCAACCGCAATCCTGCCAGCGCAGGACGCCCCCCCTTTTAATTACACATATACTTTTTAAAAACAATCAGCCCACCTCATTACTCGCACGAAAAACATCCGAACACTAGTTACACAACTTGAAATAACCTACAGCCGTACTACTTTAAAAATATGAGCCATCAAGACTACCTACTCACTGCTGGGCTGCCATGGTTTCGTGCGCGACTTATAGCTTAAATATCAGTAACGCGCTCGCACTGTTAAAACCGGATCCAATAACACTGTTTGATAGCAACATCTACCTCCCCTCAAGAGGCCTCGGACAACATGCACACCCCTTATTGTGCCGGAGCAACTAGCATTTGGCTTGCGCACAACAAAGCCCCGCCCGCTCGTCACAAGCGCCCTGGTCTTTAACCAACACTCAGATACCGCATGCAAAGGCGGTAGTTTCTGATGCACATCATATTCTTTCATCAGAGGTTGGCGTACATCCCGCCATAAACAATCATGAACAAGATTTTTTCTGTGGTATGGAATTACTCCTTGGGCAGTTGGGTAGTCACTAGTGAGTTTGCGCACAAGAAAAATAAAAGCGGACCTTGCAAGGGCATAAGAACATTAGTGATTGTTACTGTTGGACTGTCATTAGGGCTGCTACCCACATTTGCCTTTTCCAGCACGGCAATATCGGGAGGCGTGATCAGTAACAGTTCGGCAACAGGTAATGGTGGTGCGCCGGCGACCGTAGACTTCTATTCCGTAGCCATTAGCGCCGCCTCTGGCTCCACTGCCAGGAACAGAAGTGTTGCGATCGGTGAGGCTTCCGTTGCAACAGGCGACAGCTCTGAGTCATTCGGGCGACTTGCCGTCGCTACCGGCACTTCCTCTGTTGCTATCGGATTATCTAGTAATGCTTCTGGCACTAACTCTGTCGCATTGGGCGAAACCAGCAATGCCTCAGACTTGGGAGCCTCCGCCCTGGGTGCTGAAAGCGTTGCCAACAGCCAAAATTCGACAGCTGTGGGTACTTCCAGTCAAGCTTTAGCCATAAACGCTACCGCGCTTGGTTTCAATAGCAGGGCCTCTGGTGCAAGCTCTATGGCCTTAGGCGTCAGCAGCACTGCTTCAGGTATAGCCTCCGTAGCCCTGGGAGCTAGCACGATAGCGTCTGGCCAAGACGGCATTGCTATCGGCAGCACTTCACAGGCAACCGCTGCCAGCTCCCTGGCTATCGGCTCGAACGCAAGAGCTACCGCAACCGGGGCAATCTCCATGGGTAGCGGCTCTCTGGCTAACTCGAACGATAGCGTCGCAATCGGTACCTCGGCGCAAGCCACTGGCGGCAAAGCCGTATCCATTGGCGCAGGCAACACAGCCACCGGCAACGGCGCTGTCGCCATCGGTGACCCTAACACGGCAACCGGCACCGGCGCAGTCGCCATGGGCGCCGACAATACCACCAACGGCCAGGGCAGCGTGGCCCTGGGCAATGCCAATACGGCAACAGGCCAAGGTTCCGTGGCGCTGGGTAATAGCTCCCAGGCCAACAGCGCCGGTTCCATTGCCCTGGGCGATGCAGCCACTGTGGTCAACGCCGCTACCCAAGGGTTGGCACTGGGCTCAGGGGCAACATCCAACAACATCGGGGCCGTTGCACTCGGCGCCAACAGCACCACGGCGGCGGCAGTCGCCACCACGGGGGCAACCATCGGCGGCGTCGCTTACACCTTTGCCGGGGCAGCACCCGCCAGCGTGGTCAGTGTCGGCAGCGTTGGCGCAGAACGGCAAATCACCAATGTGGCTGCTGGTCAGGTCAGCGGCACCAGTACCGATGCCATCAACGGCAGCCAACTGTTCGCCACCAATCAACAGGTCACCACCAACACCACCAATATCGCCAGCAATACAACCGCGATCAACACCCTCAATAGCGGTGGAGGCATCAAGTACTTTCACACCAACTCAACACTGGCCGACTCCTCAGCGACAGGTGTGGATGCCACAGCGACGGGAGCAAATGCCCAGGCCCTCAATGCCTCGGATATCGCGCTTGGTGCCAACACCACCGCCAGCGGCGGCAACTCCCTGGCGGCCGGTTCGGGGGCAAGTGCCACCGCAGCCGGAGCGGTGTCCCTGGGTAACGGTGCCACATCCAGTAACGCCGGTGCCGTTGCACTCGGCGCCAACAGCACCACGGCGGCGGCAGTCGCCACCACGGGGGCAACCATCGGCGGCGTCGCTTACACCTTTGCCGGGGCAGCACCCGCCAGCGTGGTCAGTGTCGGCAGCGTTGGCGCAGAACGGCAAATCACCAATGTGGCTGCTGGTCAGGTCAGCGGCACCAGTACCGATGCCATCAACGGCAGCCAACTGTTCGCCACCAATCAACAGGTCACCACCAACACCACCAATATCGCCAGCAATACAACCGCGATCAACACCCTCAATAGCGGTGGAGGCATCAAGTACTTCCACACCAACTCAACACTGGCCGACTCCTCAGCGACAGGTGTGGATGCCACAGCGACGGGAGCAAATGCCCAGGCCCTCAATGCCTCGGATATCGCGCTTGGTGCCAACACCACCGCCAGCGGCGGCAACTCCCTGGCGGCCGGTTCGGGGGCAAGTGCCACCGCAGCCGGAGCGGTGTCCCTGGGTAACGGTGCCACATCCAGTAACGCCGGTGCCGTTGCACTCGGCGCCAACAGCACCACGGCGGCGGCAGTCGCCACCACGGGGGCAACCATCGGCGGCGTCGCTTACACCTTTGCCGGGGCAGCACCCGCCAGCGTGGTCAGTGTCGGCAGCGTTGGCGCAGAACGGCAAATCACCAATGTGGCTGCTGGCCAGATCAGCGGCACCAGTACCGATGCCATCAACGGCAGCCAACTGTTCGCCACCAATCAACAGGTCACCGCCAACACCACCAATATCGCCAACAATACAACCGCAATCAACACTCTCAACAGCGGTGGAGGTATCAAGTACTTCCACACCAACTCAACACTGGCCGACTCGTCGGCGACAGGTTCGGATGCCACAGCGGCAGGAGCAAATGCCCAGGCCCTCAATGCCTCTGATATCGCCCTCGGTGCCAACACCACCGCCAGCGGCGGCAACTCCCTGGCAGCCGGTTCGGGAGCAAGTGCCAGCGCAGCCGGTTCTGTGTCGCTGGGTAACGGCTCGCTAGCCAACTCTGCAGATGCAGTAGCCATCGGCACCTCGGCACAGGCTACAGGGGGCAAAGCCGTGTCCATCGGCGCAGGCAATATCGCAACCGGTAACGGCGCCGTGGCCATCGGTGATCCCAACACTGCAACAGGTACCGGCGCAGTCGCCATGGGCGCCGACAACACCGCCAATGTTCAAGGCAGCGTGGCCCTGGGTAATCTCTCCCAGGCCAACGAGGCAGGTTCCATTGCCCTGGGTGATGCGGCCACAGTGGCTGTAGGCGCAACACAAGGGCTGGCTCTGGGCTCCGGCGCAACATCCAGTAACGCCGGTGCCGTTGCTCTCGGCGCCAACAGCACTACTGCCGCAGCAGTCGGCACCAGCGGGGCAACCATCGGCGGTGTCACTTACACTTTTGCCGGTGCCACACCGGGCAGCGTGGTCAGCGTCGGCAGTGTCGGGGCAGAACGGCAAATCACCAATGTGGCTGCTGGTCAGATCAGCGGCACCAGTACCGATGCCATCAACGGCAGCCAACTGTTCGCCACCAATCAACAGGTCACCACAAACACCACTAATATCGCCGGCAATACAACCGCGATCAACAGTTTCAATAGCGGCGCAGGCATCAAGTACTTCCACACCAGTTCAACCCTTGCTGACAGCGCGGCCACAGGCCTGGACAGCATCGCTATCGGTCCTCAAGCACAGGCCAGTGCTGCTCAATCCTTCGCCGCCGGTGCCGGAGCTCTGGCAAGCTCTACGGGTAGCGTGGCACTGGGTAATCTGGCCAGCGTATCGGTAAACGGAGGGGTTGCATTGGGGCAGGGATCGGTATCGGACCGTGCCATCGCACCGGCAAGCGGCGCCATCCCGGCAGGCAGCAGCACCTTAGCCTACGACACGACGGATGCAACATTGTTGGGTGCGCTCTCGCTGGGTTCAGCCGGTCAATATCGTCAACTGATCAATCTGGCGGACGGGACCAGTGCCCAGGATGCCGTGACCCTGCGTCAATTGGGCGGAGCCGTCGGCTCACTCAGTTCCACCGGCAGCATGTTCTTCCACGCCAATTCTGTTAACCCGCAGGACTCATTGGCTATAGGCCAGAACGCCATCGCCGTAGGGCCTGCAACTGTCGTCAATGCTGACAACGGTATAGGGATGGGTAACAACGCCGTGGTCAGCCAGGCGGCAACTGGCGGGATTGCATTGGGCGGTAACAGCCAGGTGTTGATGGCTTCCGGGGTTGCCATCGGTACCCAGGCCCAGGCCCAAGGTGAACAGTCAGTAGCGCTGGGAGCCGGGGCTGTAGCCAGTCATGCATCAAGCGTTGCCCTGGGCTCGGGTTCGATCACTACCGTCGGCGCACAGGCGGGATACACCGCTACGGGCCTGACTACATTGCAAACATCCGTGGGGGAAGTCGGGGTAGGTACTGCGCAGGGCAGTCGCCAGATTACCGGTGTAGCAGCAGGTTCTGCACCCAACGATGCAGTCAATGTCAGCCAGCTTGGCGGTGCCATAACACAGGCCAATCAGTACACCGATACGGCGGTCAACAACATAGGCGGGAATGTCTCACAGGTCCTTAACGACGTCACTAATATCAAGAACGGAACGGAAGGCATGTTCCAGGTCAATAACACCAGTGCATTGCCCACGCCTGCGGCCACAGGTACCGATGCGGTGGCGGGCGGTGCCGGCTCGCAAGCTTCCGCCAACAAAAGCACGGCCATTGGTACCAGTGCCAAGTCCGGCGGGGAGCAAGCAGTCGCGGTGGGCAACGGAGCAACAGCTACAGCTACAAACAGCGTCGCACTGGGTGCTAACTCGACAGCCACTCGCGACAACAGCGTTTCGGTAGGGGCAGCAGGCAGCGAACGGCAGATCACCCATGTCGCGGCAGCAACCCAGGGCACCGATGCGGTGAATTTCGATCAACTCAACAGCATTTCGGCGAACACCACCAACAATGCCAACAACTACACCGACCAACGTTTCTCGCAGCTCAATAGCGACCTGAAGAAACAGGACCGTGTCTTGAGCGCAGGGATCGCCGGGGCCATGGCCATGGCCAGCCTGCCACAGCCTTACGTTGCTGGCGCCAGCATGACAGCTTTGGGCGCTGCCACCTATCGTGGGCAAGGAGCGCTGTCGTTCGGCGTGTCGAGAGTCTCCGATAACGGCCACTGGGTGGCCAAGCTCCAGGCCAGTACCACTACCCAGGGCAATTTTGGGGTCGGTGTCGGTGTGGGCTACCAGTGGTGAGCATGAACTGAAGCAGTTACCAACGACGGTCAACACCCGTCACTGCCGCCCCGGCACGGCTCCATTGGTGCCGGGGCGTTAATCCAAAAAAACAGGGCGAATACCATGTCATTGCTCAAAACAACCGGATGGGTTATCTCATTGGCGCTGATGGCAGGCTGCGACGGCGCTCCACAAATTTTCGCCAACAGGGAGCCGCATGGCGTAATGCTCCCGGCACTGCCAATAATCCAGAGGGCAGTCATGGGGATGGTTCCCATGGTCGAAGGGCAGCGTAACGATGTGATGATGCACCATGTCTGCGCAATGGCTCGCGGTGAAAGTACCGCGCATCAAGTTGCTGAAACCTTGAAAAAACAGGGTGTCGATCTGAGCATAACGCCAGCAAAGGGCGATCCATTATCATTGCTGGTGGATCCGGACATGTCTCACCGGGCGACCGCATGCGCAGCCTACATTGCAACTTCGCCAATGGTGCTGCCAAGAACCAGCGATTTCATGGTTGAAACGGTTAACGAACAAACGCGGGAAAGACACCCGAGAACGATGCATATAGACCCACAAAAACTGAACACCTACCTACGGGTACAATTGGCAATCGCCAAGTCCGATGCAGACGTATTTGCCCTTATTGCAAGTCAATTGGCACAGACCCCAGGCTTGACCCTGGATCAATACAACCAGCGTGCCAAAAGCCTGTTTACAATCATTGCCCCCGGGTACTTGCAGCGGGTCAAGGAGTTATATACCAACGCCAAGAATGATCAGTATACGTTGAAGGAATACTCTGACACCGGTTTCAAGTTTACCTCCAGCAGCGGACATTCATTTGAGTACGACTACAACGGTTTGAACCTGAGCTACAACCATATTCCCTGGTATGGAGCTGGCCAGTTGCTGGGTAAAACCTACTGGCTGGACGTGGCGTACTTTGATCCGGCATTGGTAGCAACGTTAAAAACGTTGCCGGGCACAACCACAGCAGTCAAACCTTGAGCGCATCTGCAACCTTAGTCCTCTGTGGGAGCAAAGTAGCTCCCACAGTTCAGACAAACAACATTACGCCTGTTAGTGCCTGGCCATTTCCTGCAACAGACGACCATCTCCGGCGAAAAACCCCCGTCATTTGCAACCCCACCCGCATCCCCCTCACCTGGCAGGCTGGCAGGCTGATCGCTGGCAAATCTGTGAGGTTCCAGCCGTGGTGTGACTGAGTACCGCGGGCGCACAACGATGTCCTTCTCACCCACCCACACCTCGCGAACATCAATCGCCATGGCGGTGCTCGGCACGCCGGGCAAAGCCAGCAAGTCAAAACCTTTGAACAAGCTCGCCATCTTGGCCACATGGCCTGGCATGAAAGGGGCATCGCGCTCTGACTGCCAGGCGAGCCCCGAGGGTGCTCGTTGCAACCGTTAAAAACACGCCATTGCTGAAAAAACGCAACCCGCAGAAAAGACATTGTGTTGTTTCGAAAACAAATGTTATGTTGCTAACAGAAGGCGAGAAAATGACACGCCGATAACAATCACATGCTTGGCGTGCTCCTATGTCCCCGGAAAAGAACAGTTTTCTTCAGTTGCTGGAACATGAGTTCTCCAACCTGACCCCCACCGGTAAGCGCATCGCCAGTTATTTGCTGGGCAATCCGCAGCAGTTGCCGTTCGAGTCTGCCGACAGCATTGCCCAGCAGGCCAGCACCAGCGGCATTTCCGTAGGCCGGTTCTTGCGCTCGCTGGGTTATCAGAACCTCGATGAGGTCAAGCAGAGCCTGCGCGGTGACGCACCCGGCTCCTGGCTGATCACCGACCGCATCGGCGCCTTTCGCGCCGAAAACACCAACGACGATGCCCTAGAACGCTCCATGCACCGCGAAGTCGAGGCCATCCAGCAGGTTTACGGCCTGGCCCGCAGCGACGCTTTTGCCGGTATCGTGCAGCGCATTCATCAAGCCGATGCGGTGTTTATCCTCGGCATCCAGTCCACCCGCGGGATTCTCACCGCGTTTCACAGCCACCTCGAATACATCCGCCCCAAGGTCTATTACGTTGACGGCCTTTCCGGCATCTATGCCGAAACCCTGAACTCCGGCTTTGCCAACCCCTACGCGATCATTGCCGATTTTCGCGCCTATTCCAGCGTCACCCAGACCTTCTGTGACGCCGCCATCGACAACGATTTACCACTGGCCCTGATCACCGATCTGCAGTGCCCATGGGCCCGGGACTACCCGACCCTGGATCTGTTGCAGATCAAGACCGATGTTGGCCAGTTCTGGGATTCACCGGCCCCCCTGGCGTGCCTGCTTAACCTGTTGGTGTCGGCCGTCGCGGAAAAATACGGCGAGCATCTGGATGCACGCCTGGCCAAAAACCGTCAGTTGCAAAAAGCTTTCGGCCAGTTCGAAGGCTGAGCCCCTCGCCCAAAACAAAACAGCACTGGAGTGTTTGTGTGAACCAAAGCGTTGCAAGCCCGAGCCCGCTCGTTGATATCGATGCCGAGCAGTACCAGGTACAGATCGAGATGATCTATGCCACCGCCGACAACCTGGCCGGCAAAGTGATCTACCCCAACGCCCGCTGCCAGCTGCATCGCGATGCCGCCCAGTGCTTGCGCAAGGCCGTCGAGCTGGCCAGCCTGGCGGGTTTTACCCTGCGTATCTATGACGCCTACCGACCGCCCTATGCACAGTTTTTGTTATGGGAAGCCCTGCCCAATGGCGACTACGTGCGCGACCCGCACCTGGGCTCCCATCACAGCCGCGGCGTCGCCGTGGACCTGACCCTGGTGGACAGCGACGGCCAGCCGCTGGACATGGGCACCGCCTTTGACGCGATGCAAGACCAGTCCCATCAGTTCTACCCCGACCTGCCGGTCAACGTGCAGCGCAATCGCCTGCTGCTGCTGGGCATCATGCTGATCGCCGGGTTCCACGCAATTGCCACTGAGTGGTGGCATTACGAGTTGCCCAACGCCGACGACTACCCCCTGATCAACGAATGATACGGCCCACGAAACCACAGAGTTTCGAGGCCAGCGCCACTGTTTGAAGACAACAAGAAAACGCTGCACACCTGCTTGACCTGCTACTGCCCGGTTATAGATTCCAAAAATAAACCTACTTCCAGACATCAAATGTTGAAGGAAACCGGCATGACCCTCACTGATACCGTGACCCGCACCACCGCTTCACGTACCCGCTCACTGCTGCCTGGCCTGCTCTGCGCCGCCCTGAGCCTAGGGGCCTGGCAAGCCGCAACCGCGGCCACCGCTCAGGACACGCTGATTATCGGCAAGCCTGCCGACCCGCAGACCCTGGACCCGGCCGTGACCTTCGACAACAACGACTGGACCATCACCTACCCGTCGTACCAGCGACTGGTGGGCTACAAGACCGACGGCGAAAAAAGCAGCACCGAAGTCCAGGGTGACCTGGCCGAAAGCTGGACTGTGTCGCCGGACAACCTGGTCTGGGAGTTCAAGCTCAAAACCGGCAACAAGTTCGATGACGGCACCGAAGTCGACGCCAACGCCGTCAAGTTTTCCTTCGATCGCCTGATGACCCTCAAGCAAGGGCCGTCGGGTGCATTCCCGGAAGACATGGTGGTCGCAGTGGTTGATCCGCAAACCGTCCGCTTTACCCTCAAAACCCCGTTCGCACCGTTCCTGTTTACCCTGGCCCACAATGGCGCGTCCATCGTCAACCCGCTGGTGGCCAACAAGGGCGCTGAAGCCAACGCCTGGCTCTCCAGCCATACCGCAGGCTCGGGCCCATACCGCCTGGCCAGCTGGCAGAAAGGCCAGTCCCTGACCATGGAACCCAACCCCCACTACGCCGGGGCCAAGCCGGCGTTGAAAACCGTGGTACTGAAAATCATCGCCGAGCCTTCGGTACGCCGCCTGCAACTGGAGCGCGGTGACCTGGACATCATCGAAGACATGCCTGAAGACCAGCTCGGCTCACTGGCCAGCAAGCCAGGCGTGGTGGTCAAGGAATACCCGTCGCTGCGGGTCACCTACCTTTACCTGAACAACAAGCAGGGCCCGTTGACCAACGTCGATGCGCGCCGGGCCATCACCGAGGCCGTGGACTACAACGGTATCGTCAAGGGTATTCTCAAGGGCAAGGCCGAATTGCTCAACGGGCCGATCCCGGACGGCATGTGGGCCTACGACAGCTCGCTGCCCGCCATGAAACAGGACATGCAGGCCGCCGCCGACAGCCTGGCCAAAGTGCCGAAGAAAATCACCAACCTGAGCTACATGTACTCGGACAAGGACGCCAACTGGGAACCGATCGGCCTGACCCTGCAAGCCGCGCTGATGCCCCTGGGCATCAACCTCAAGCTGGAAAAGACCGCCAACGCCACCCTGCGCGAACGTGTTGGCCAGGCCGACTATGACATCGCCGTCGGCACCTGGAGCCCGGACTTCGCCGACCCCTACATGTTCATGAACTTCTGGTTCGACTCAAAAATGCAGGGTCTGCAGGGCAACCGCTCGTTCTACAGCAACCCCCAGGTCGACACCCTTATCCGTGAAGCGGCAACCACCAGCGACACGAGCAAGCGCACCGAGCTGTACCAGCAGGCGCAAAAACAAGTGCTCGCCGACAGCGCTTACGTTTACCTCTTTCAAAAGAGCTACACCCTGCCAATGCGTGATTCAGTCAAAGGCTATGTGTTCAATCCCATGCTTGAGCAAGTGTTCAACCTGGGCAGCATGAGCAAGTAAAGCTGCTGCTGCGTGCGCGCCGGCAATGGCGCGCACGGTTGTGGATTTCTGTCGTTAGAGTGACTGAGGTGCCCTATGGCCTTCCTGACGTTGTTGCGCAAGCGCCTGCTTGGCCTGTTACTGGTCGTGTTCGGTGTCTCGCTGATTACCTTTACCATTTCCCACCTGATTCCCGGCGACCCTGCCCGGCTGATCGCCGGTGACCGGGCCAGCGATGCGCTGGTGGCCGGCATCCGTCATCAACTGGGCCTGGATTTGCCGCTGTACCAGCAATACGGCCGTTACGTGCTCGACCTGGTGCAGGGCGACCTGGGTACCTCGATCCGCACCAATCGTCCGGTGCTGGAAGACTTGCAGGCGTTCTTCCCGGCCACCCTGGAACTGGCACTGGTGGCGCTGTTTCTGGCCATCCTGGTCGGCGTGCCGCTGGGTGTGCTGTCGGCGGTCTATCACAATCGTGCCATTGACCAGATCGCCCGCACACTGGCCGTGACCGGCATCTCGACCCCGGCGTTCTGGCTGGGCCTGGGCGCCATCGTGCTGTTTTACGGCCACCTCGGCTGGCTGCCTGGCGGCGGGCGTTTGTCCGAAGGTCTGACGCCACCGTCGACAATTACCGGCTTCTACCTGATTGACGCATTACTGGCGGGTAACTTCAGCCTGTTTGTCGATGCACTCAAGCACCTGATCCTGCCCGCAGCCACCCTGGGCTTTGTGACCCTTGGGGTTATCTCGAGGCAAATTCGTTCTGCCATGCTCGACCAGCTGGGCGAGGACTATATCCGCACCGCCCGCGCCTATGGCTTGTCGAAATGGACCGTGATCCTGCGCCACGCCTTGCCCAACGCACTGATCCCTTCGGTCACGGTGCTTGGGCTGACCCTCGGCGACCTGCTCTACGGTGCAGTCCTGACCGAAACCGTATTCGCCTGGCCGGGCATGGGCGCCTATGTGGTCAAGTCGATCCAGTCCCTGGATTTCCCGGCGGTGATGGGCTTCGCCATCCTGGTGTCGTTTATCTATGTACTGCTGAACATGGCCATCGATCTGCTGTACCGCGTGATCGACCCGCGCATCGGCGAGGTGAATTGAAATGTCCGTGCCTTTGACCGCAATACCGCGCCCGCAATGGCGTGAAAAATTCACTTACCTGACCTGGCAGATCCGCCGTAGCCCGCTGACCATGGCAGGCCTGCTGATCACCCTGATGGTGGTGATGTGCATGATTTTCGCCCCCTGGCTGGCCAGCCATGACCCCAATACCCTGAACCTTGCCGAGCGCCTGGCGCCGCCTTCCGCCGAGCACTGGTTCGGCACTGATGAAGTGGGCCGCGACCTGTTCAGCCGGGTACTGTACGGCAGCCAGCAATCGGTGGGTGTCGGTCTGTTCGTGGCCTTTGCCTCATGCTTTATCGGCGGCCTGCTGGGCTGTTTTTCCGGTGTAATAGGCGGACGCTTCGATGCCCTTACCATGCGCCTGATGGACATCATGCTGTCGGTGCCGTCGCTGGTGTTGATCATGGCCCTGGCCGCCGCACTGGGCGCCAGCCTGTTCAACGCCATGCTGGCCATCACCCTGGTGCGGATTCCGTCCTATGTGCGCCTGGCCCGCGGCCAGGCCCTTGGCATTCGCCAGATGGGCTACGTGAAGGCCGCCGAAACCTTCGGTGCCCAACGCTGGCACATGGTCCACTGGCATGTGGCGCGCAACGCCATGCCACCCTTGCTGGTGCAACTGAGCCTGGACATCGGTAGCGCCATTCTCATGGCTTCGGCACTGGGCTTTATCGGCCTGGGCGCGCAACAGCCCACGGCGGAATGGGGCGCGATGGTCGCCACGGGGCGCAATTACATCCTCGACAACTGGTGGTACTCGACCTTTCCGGGGCTGGCGATCCTGATCACCGCCACCGGTTTCAACTTGCTGGGCGATGGCGTGCGCGATCTGCTCGACCCGCGGCAACAGGGGAAATGACCATGACTCATTCGCAACCGGTACTGGCCATCGACAACCTGAGCCTTGAGTTCCCGGCCTACAAGAGCAGCGTCAAGGCGTTGAACGGCGTGTCGCTGCACGTCAACCCCGGCGAGATTGTCGGTGTGGTCGGCGAGTCCGGCTCGGGCAAATCGGTGACCGCCATGCTGAGCATGCGCCTGCTGCCCGAACGCAGCTATCGCATCACCTCCGGCAGCCTGAGCATGCTCAACCGCGACATGCTCAGCGCCCCTGAAAAGGACCTGCTGAAAATTCGTGGCCGCGATGCGGCGATGATCTTCCAGGAGCCCATGACCGCCCTGAACCCGACCCGCCGCATCGGCCGACAAATGCTCGATGTCATCATCCACCACCAGAAAATCAGTGCTGCCGCGGCCCATGCCAAGGCTGTCGCCCTGCTGCGCGACATGCATATCGCCAGCCCCGAGCAGGTGCTGGAAAGCTACCCCTTCGAGCTGTCGGGGGGCATGCGCCAGCGGGTGATGATTGCCCTGGCTTTCTCTTGTGAGCCACAACTGCTGATCGCCGACGAACCCACCACTGCGCTGGATGTGACCGTGCAACGCCAGGTGCTGCTGTTGCTGCGCGAAAAGGCCCGACAAAAAGGCACCGCCATTCTCCTGATTACCCATGACATGGCGCTGGTGTCACAGTTCTGCGACCGGGTCTACGTGATGTACACCGGCGCGGTGGTGGAACAGGGGCTCACCGCCGATGTCATGAGCCACCCGCAACACCCTTACACCCGTGGCCTGCTCAGCGGCCTGCCGGAGATGGTCGAGCCGGGGCAACCGCTGCTGACCATCCCCGGGCAAGTACCCAACCTGGCACGCCTGCCCACCGGCTGCACGTTCGCCGAACGCTGCGTGCATGCCATGCCGGTGTGCGGTGAACGCCCGGTGCTGACCGCCATCAACCGTGACGAACAACGCAAAACCGCGTGCTGGTTGCCACAACAGGAGCTTTCGCAATGAACAGCGCACTGATCTACCCCGTCAAGCAGAGCGGCCCCGAGATTCTGAAACTTGCCGATGTGCGCGTGCGCTTCCCTGTCAGCAACGACTGGCTGGGACGTCCCCGGGGCTATGCCCACGCACTCAATGGCATCGACTTGCAGGTACGGGCCGGTGAAACCCTGGGCATCGTCGGCGAGTCGGGTTGCGGTAAAAGCACCCTGGCACAATTGCTCATGGGCCTGCTCAAACCCAGCAGCGGCGAACTGAGCTGGGCCAACGGCAGCAAGGGCGAAGGCAGCAGCAACGTGCAGATCGTGTTCCAGGACCCGCAATCGTCGCTCAACCCGCGCCTGCCGATCTGGCGCATCATCACCGAACCGCTGTACGCCCGCGGCATGCGCTCGCGCGAACAAATGCGCAGCATTGCCGCCAAAGTGGCGGCTCAAGTGGGCATTCGTCCGGAATATCTGGACCGTTTCGCCCACCAGTTTTCCGGCGGGCAACGTCAGCGCATCGCAATTGCCCGGGCACTGTCATCAGACCCGGACATTATCGTTCTCGATGAGCCAACATCTGCACTGGATATCTCGGTGCAGGCGCAAATCCTCAACCTGCTGGCCGAACTGCAGCAGGCGCGCAACCTCACCTACATACTGATTTCCCATAACGTATCGGTGGTACGCCATATGGCCGACCGCGTGGCGGTGATGTATCTGGGGCAAATCGTCGAACTGGGCAACGCCGCCCAGGTGCTCGATCAACCGCGCCATCCCTATACGCGCCTGTTGTTTGAAGCGGTACCGCGCCTGGGTGTGCCCTTGCTGGCCGAGCAGGTAGCGGCGCCCACCGAACTGCCGGGCAACCGCAAACTGCCCGAAGGCTGTTTCTTTCTCGAGCGTTGCAGCGCCAGCCGTGAAGGCTGCAAGCAACCACAGGTGATGCGCGGCGGCGAGCACCAGCGGGTGCGGTGCCACGTTATGGGCTGAAACCGCTTTGCGGGCAGGCTCGCCGAACCGGCATGGATGCCGGTAGCGCCGGATATAGAACCGGTATCCGGCTTGGCCACAACTCAAACCAGCCGTTGTATCTGCTTATGCCGCCACACGAGTCGGTAATAAGCCATCTGTAGCACCAGCATGGCCACATAGGTCACCGGGAACGCCATCCATACGCCTTGCAGGCCAAAGTGCGCATCCAGCATATAAGCCGCTGGCAGCTCGATGCACAGCACGCAAAAAATCGTGATCGCCATCGGCACCAGCACCACGCCACTGGCCCGCATGATCCCGCCGATCACTGCCTGGAAGCCAAACACCAGCACGCTCCACAGCATGATATGCAGCAAGTGCTCAGCCCGTACCCGCGCCTCGACATCGGTGATGAACAGGCCCAGCAACCAGTGCGATAGCACATAACCGAGCACCACCAGGGCACCGGTCAGGCACAGATTGATCAGCAAACCAGTGCGCAGGATCGGCCCGATACGCTCGATGCGTCCGGCACCAATGGCCTGGGCCCCGAGGATCGAGGCGGTAATGGCAATCGACAGCGCCGGAAACTGCACATAATTAACGATCTGGGTCACTGCGCCATAGGCCGCCGTAGCCTGGGAACCGTGACTGTTGACCAGCGCCAGAATCACCAGTTCGGACAGCGACAGCACCACCATCTGCACCCCGGTTGGCAAGCCGATGCGCAGCACCTTGCCCAGGATCTCGCGGTTCAGGCGCAGCGCGGCCCACAGTTCACGGTCAGGCGCCATCACATGTTTTTTATGACGCAAGCGCAGGACCAAAAACAGCATTGCCAGTACGTTACCCACCAGCCCTGCATAGGCCGCACTTTGAATGCCCAAAGTTGGCAAACCGCCCCAGCCCAGGATCAGCGCAGGGGTCAGCAGCAACCCCACCACCGTGGAGACCATCAGCGCCAGCAACGGCGAAACCGTATCGCTGACCCCACGCAAAATCTGGGTAAAGAGGATAAAGACCAGCAGCAACGGCATGATCAGCATCATCACCCGGGCATAGCCGACGGCCTCTTCCAGCACGTCAACCGGGGTGCCCAACGCCAGCAGGGCCGGGCGCGCCAGCAGGCTGCCCAGCACCGCGGCAACCAGGCCGATCACCGCGCCAAGGGTCAGGGTTGCCCCGGTGATCTGCTTGACCAGTGCGGTTTCCCGCGCGCCCCAGGCCTGTCCGATCAGCACCGAGGCACCGGCGCCCAGACCGATGACCAGGGCGATAAAGAAAAACACGATGGGAAACATCCCCGACACCGCAGCCAAGGCCTGGGTGCCCAGCAACTGGCCAACGTAAATCCCGTTGAGGGTGCCGGAAAAGCTCTGCAGGAAATTGGACAGGACCATCGGCGCCAGGAAGATCAGGTAGATCTGCCATAGCGGCCGTTGTGAAGGGGTTTGCATGGAAAGTGAGTCCCGGAAAATAACGACGTGGGGTTATACCGCATATGTAACTTAATATTGAAGCCAATCCGCCCTCCTCCAAAGCCCCGGGCAATGGCCTTAGATCTGACTTTTCTAACAGCTGGCTGAACATGAAGAAATATTAAGAAACGTTTCAGCTTTTTCGAGGCAAAATGTGCTCACCGATAAAAAAGACCATCAGGTGGCGGTATGACCCGTATTTTGACCATTGAAGACGATGCCGTAACGGCGAAAGAAATCGTGGCGGAACTGACCAGCCACGGCCTGGAGGTCGATTGGGTCGCCAATGGCCGGGAAGGTCTGGTGCGCGCAGTCAGTGGCGACTACGACCTGATCACCCTCGACCGCATGCTTCCCGAACTGGACGGCCTGGCGATTGTCACCACCTTGCGCACCATTGGCGTGAGCACACCGATCCTGATGATCAGCGCCCTTTCCGATGTCGATGAGCGCGTGCGCGGCCTGCGGGCCGGGGGCGATGACTACCTGACCAAACCCTTTGCCAGCGATGAGATGGCGGCCCGCGTGGAAGTACTGCTGCGGCGCAAAAGCCCGGCCGACAAATACGAAACCTCGCTGCGCGTCTCCGACCTGGAGCTCAACCTGATTACCCGCGAAGCCAGCCGCAGCGAACAACAGCTGAGCCTGCTGCCCACCGAGTACAAGTTGCTGGAATTCCTGATGCGCAACACCGGGCAGATCCTCTCGCGCATGATGATTTTCGAGGAAGTCTGGGGCTATCACTTCGACCCGGGCACCAACCTGATCGATGTGCACATCGGTCGTCTGCGCAAAAAAATAGATCCGCCGGGCCAGGTGCCTCTGATTCGCACTGTTCGAGGCTCGGGTTATGTCATTGCCGAACCCCTCTAAGGGCTGGCGTTCTTCCAGCAGCCGGCTGCTGGCGCTGTACAGTTTTCTGTTTGTGGCCTGGAGCTGCATCCTGATGGGAGTGCTGTATTACGAAGTCTCGGACTACCTGGGCAACCTGGCCAGACACTCGCTGATGCAGCGCCAACACCTGTTTGCTCGCTTTGAGGGTGAGCAACTCGACGAAGCGCTGGCCACCAGCATGACGTTCGATTTGCGTACAGTGGATGCCTATGGCCTGTTCGATGCGCAACACAGGCCGTTGAGCGGCCCGATCCAGACCATCCCTGCCGGGTTGCCACTGGACGGGCAGATCCATGCCTTGAGCACCTGCATTGACTCCGACGACCCCAATCTACCGCAAGACAGCTGCGATGCCGTAGCCACGCACACCAATGACGGGCGCTGGCTGGTGCTGGTGCGCGATAACGGCTCATTGTTTGCCGTAACGCGGATTATTCTGCATGCGCTGTTCTGGGGTGTGTCGCTGACCATCATCCCCGGTATTGCCGGCTGGCATTTGTTGCGCCGCCGCCCGCTGCAGCGCATCCGGTCGATTCAGGCCAGTGCCGAAGCAATTGTCGCCGGCGACCTGACCTACCGTCTGCCGCTGTCCAACCGCCGTGACGAACTGGACATGCTGGCCGCCATCGTCAACGCCATGCTCGATCGCATCGAACTGCTGATGCACGAGGTCAAGGGTGTGTGCGACAACATTGCCCACGATTTGCGCACCCCGCTCACCCGCTTGCGCGCCCAGCTGTACCGGATGCGCCAGCAAGCCGTCGAGGGCTCGGCCGAGGCGTTGCAGCTGGACGAAGTGATCGGCGAAACCGACACCCTGATGGCACGCTTTCGCGGTTTGTTGCGCATCTCGGAACTGGAAGATCATCAGCGTCGTTCCGGTTTCCTGCAACTCGACCCGTTGCCTCTGTTGCAGGAGCTGTACGATTTTTACCTGCCGCTGGCTGAAGAGGGTCAGGTGACGTTGACGCTCGAAACGCCAGCGGCCTTGCCTGGCCTCACGGGCGATCGGGCTTTGTTGTTCGAAGCCCTGTCCAACCTGCTGAGCAATTCGATCAAGTTCACCCCGCCCGGCGGCGAGGTGATCCTGCGGGCGACCGACGACAATGGCAGCCCGCTCATCGAAGTGCTCGATACCGGCCCCGGCATCCCCGAGGCCGAACGGGTGGCGGTGTTCCAGCGCTTTTACCGGGTTGATGACAAGCACAGCGGCTTTGGCCTTGGCCTGTCCATCGTCGCCGCCATCGTCAACCTGCACGGCTTCAGCCTGGAGGTGAACAACCGCGAGAACGGCGGCGCCCGGCTGACCCTGCATTGTCGCCAGAGCCTGATCAATCCCGGCTGACCGCGTTGCCTTTAATCGCGAGCAAGCCCGCTCCCACATGGACGATGCACATCCTGTGGGAGCGGGCTTGCCCGCGATTGGGGGGCACCACGGTGCTCCCGCAAAAAAACAATCCTCTGGCTCGATAGACACAACTTGGCACACTTTTTTCTTGTTATTTGCCGTTCGCAGTTTTTTCTCTGGAATCACAGCTTCCAGGGGGTGTAACCGCACCAGTTGCGAACAAGGGCGGTATAGCCGTCCATATTCAGTGCAAAGACCGACCAAAAGTCGCGTCAATGACCCGCTGTCATAAGGAATAACAACGATGTCTGATGTGTGCACGCCAACCCTCTCCCTGCATTCCCCCTATTTGTGTGCCTTGCGCCTGCGCGGCCAGAACGCCTGTCCAGGCACTGACACTTAGTCTGCCCAGCCTCTGAAGCCCCGCCTTGTGCGTACGGGCGACGGATAGCCACCTCCTGTTTTTCTGCGTACCCCCTGCTTGGCCGCCCTTTAAGCAAGTGCGGCAGAAGCGGCTCTTTTGGCATTGTTTACAAGACAGGTATGTCATGTCCGAATTTGACGCTATAACCGTTCCTCCCAATCGGCCGTGGGCCCTGGTATGGCATTACATCCGCCTGTATCCGCGCTGGTATTGGGGTATTACGCTGCTGCAAGTCGGCGCGGCGATGGCTGCCACGTTGATGCCCTACGCCATTGGCCGCATCACCGGCGCGGTCAGTGAAGGCGCCTGGCAACAAGGCGACCTGTTGCAGGCCAGCCTGCCCGCCCTGGGCCTGCTGTTCGCCCTGGCAGTGGTGCAATTGCTCTGTGCCAGGGGTGCCACGCTGTGCATGATCATGGTCAGGCCCCTGCAGAAAATTCGTATCGTGCGCGACATGTTTGCCTATCTGCAGCGTCACTCGGCCCGTTATTTCGGTGAACACTTTGCCGGTAGCCTGGCCCACCGGATCAATGAAGGCACCATCGGCCTGCTGGAAATCACCTGGCTGCTGATCGTGGAAATGCTGCCGATTGTCGCGGTGCTGGTCACCAGCCTGGTCATGCTGACCCTGGCTTCGCCCTGGTTGGGCCTGGGCCTGCTGGTCTGGGTAGCGGCGTACACCTGGCTGGCGTATCGGTTGTCGCTCAAGGCACAAAAACTCGCCGCCAGGCATGCCAGCGCGCGCAGCCTGACCACCGGCAAGATTGTCGATGCGGTGGGCAACCTCAACAGCATCCGTCTGTTCGCCCGTCAGGATTACGAACTCAACTACCTGAACCGCTACCAGATCGAGGAAAAACAGGCCGGACAACGCTCCTTCTTCTATCAGGAAAAGGTCCGCATGCTGCAGGACAGCCTGGCCATTGTGTTGCGGGTGGGGCTGGTGGCCCTGGCGCTGTACTTGTGGCATCTGGGCAAGATCGATGTGGGCCAGTTTGTCATGGTGGCCACCCTGGGCCTGATGATCGTGGCGCAATGCAGCTTTTTGAGCATGCAGTTCATGCATTTTTTCGAGTGCATCGGCAATATCGAGAGCAGTATCGATACCCTGCTGCAACCCCATGAAATGCCCGATCAGCACAGCGCCCAACCCGTCAATATCGAGAAAGGCGCCATCCGCTTTCGCGATGTCAACTTCGGCTATAGCCCCGACAGGCCGATCTTCAAGCACTTCAACCTGGATATTCGGGCCGGGCAACGGGTGGGTATTGTCGGTTTGTCCGGCTCGGGCAAATCAACGTTGCTAAGTTTGCTGTTGCGTTCGTACGATCCCCAGGGTGGCAAAATTGAAGTGGACGGCATCGATATACAGGCCATGACCCAGCAGTCGCTGCACACCCATATCGGCTTGATCCCCCAGGAGCCCGGACTGTTTCATCGATCCTTGCGCGAGAATATCGGCTATGGCGATGTGCATGCCGGTGACGCGCAAATTATCCTGGCCGCCAAGCGCGCCCATGCCCATGAGTTCATTCTGCAAATGCCCGAAGGGTATGACGCCCTGGTCGGTGAGCGCGGGGTCAAGTTGTCCGGTGGTCAGCGCCAGCGTATCGCTATTGCCCGGGCACTGTTAAAGAACGCGCCCATCCTGATACTGGACGAAGCCACCGCCAGTCTTGATTCAGAAACCGAAAGTCTGATTCAGAACAGCCTCGACGACATCATGTCGGACAAAACCGTACTGGTAGTAGCTCATCGCCTTTCAACTATCGCCCATCTCGATCGCATTGTTGTATTGGACAAAGGGCAGATTGCCGAAGATGGCACTCACCACCAACTACTGGAACGTAAAGGCCTGTACTACCGACTTTGGCAACATCAGTCCGATGGATTGTTGAGTGAACAAGATGAACTGAAAGATGACTTGCCAGTCACGGAAAAAGCGTAACAGCCCCTCCCCCCATATTATTCAGTTGCTTTTCCGCAACACTAACTGCCTGGTACGTTTTACGTTATTACTTGATGATAGTTGCCTATAAGCACCTGCCCACCGACATTCGGCTGGCCGGTGCTTTTTTATTTGCCATCGGTAACATCGAGGGGGTGCGCTCCCTGATGGCACACGCTTCCCAGCCTGCCAGCCATAGGACCCGACAACTGCACTGTTAGTTGGCAGTCACTGTTCACGTTGGTGCACTCTTTTATTACACCCGCCTGCGATTGCCTGATTGTCAGACAATGACGCCGTATCATTCATTCAACTAAGCCCCTTACTTTGTGCGACGCCTTAGTTCATGCCCCGTCATTATCCCTTGCACTATTACTCTGGATGAAACCTGTCACACCCATATTAAATAAACCGCCATCACCCTACATTTCCTGCGCTGTTGGCATAGCTGTTGCTTTACCTAACTTAACGGAACTTTACAAACCTCCAGACACCGTACCTCTTGATTCAACACAAGGAATACACATGACATTCTTGCCCTCCCGCTTTTGACACACCGTAATAAGTGTTTTCCTGCACTTATTACACAACCGTTAAACAAACAGTTCTCGTCCCTGCGTGCAAGGGCGAACGGAGCCTTATTGCCCTTCATTTAGTCGAGGGACTTTTATGAGTGACGAGGTAAAGAATAAAACGCGGTCTGCCCCGCTGCTCGACGCCGAACGAGTACAGCAGTGGACCCATATTCCCCATGTAGCCAACACCTCGACACCCGCAGGCCTGGTTACATCGCGGGCGTTGTTGCTGGTGGGCCTGGTTGCCCTGCTGCACGCAGGCGCCTGGTGGGTCATGCAGCAGGCCAAGGCCGAGCCCGTGGTCACGCCGCCCGAAATTCCGGAAATGACCGTCGAACTGACCAGCCCGGCACCACCGGCGCCACCCGTGGAAGAGCCGCCACCGCCACCGCCGCCGCCAGAACCCGAAGCTCCACCCGAGGACGAAGATGCGGTGAAGGAGCCGCCAAAACCGGTGGAAAAACCCAAGCCCATAGAAAAACCCAAACCGGTGGTCAAGCCCAAGCCGGTGCAAAAACCGCAGCCGGTCAAGTCCGCCCCACCGGCGCCAGCTGCTCCGGCGGCACCGACTGCGCCAGCAGCACCCGCGGCGCCTGCCGCAGCACCGGGTCCGGTCAAGGAAACCGCAGCGGTATCGGGGCTCGCCAGCCTTGGCAACCCGCCGCCCGAGTACCCATCCCTGGCCTTGCGACGCAGTTGGGAAGGCACTGTGGTGCTGCGAATCAAGGTACTGCCCAACGGGCGCGCCGGGACGGTGGAGGTCACCAAATCCAGCGGTAAACAGGCACTCGATGACGCGGCTGTAGAAGCCGTACGCAACTGGAAGTTTGTCCCGGCCAAACGAGGGGATACCCCCATCGAAGGATTTGCCACCCAGACCATCTCTTTCAAATTGCCGGAATAACCCAGCCGGGTGCCGACACTAACTTTTATTTAGCCGCCGTGTGAGGTGTAACCATGAACGAGTCTATGTCTTCCATGATTGTCCCCGGGGTGCTCTGGGCACTGGTGCTGTTTTCGGTGGTGAGCTGGGCCTTGCTGCTCATCAAGTCATCGCAATACCTGCGCCAGAAAGCGCAAAACTCGCAATTCAGCAAAGCCTTCTGGGCAGCCCCTGACCTGCTGACGGCGGCCGAACACGCCAGCCAGTACCCCGGTGCCCTGGCCCGCATCGCCAACAGTGGTTTTGAAGCCATGATTGTTGATGACAGCCCGCGCACCACCCAGCAACTGGCCCACACCATCAACCGCTCCGATCGTCTGGAGCGCAACCTGCGCCAGCAGATCCAAAAAGAGCGCCGCGCCCTGGAAAGCGGTCAGGCGATTCTTGCCAGTATCGGCAGCACCGCGCCCTTTATCGGTCTGTTCGGCACCGTGTGGGGAATCATGGAAGCGCTGCAAACCATCGGCGCAACCGGCTCCGCCAGCCTGGAGACCGTGGCCGGGCCCATCGGTCATGCCCTGATCGCCACCGGCGTGGGGATCGCGGTCGCGGTACCGGCAGTGCTGATTTACAACTTCTTCCTGCGTCGCCTCAAGCTGGCCTCGGCCAACATGGACGACTTTGCCCATGACTTCGACGCCCTCGCCCAGCGCAGCGCCTTTGCCATCGACCGCCAGGCCATTTCCAACAAGCGCACCCCAGTGCGGGAGGCAAGCTGATGTCTTTCTCAACCCAGGACAGTGACGAAGTACTCAGCGAAATGAACGTCACCCCGCTGGTGGACGTGATGCTGGTACTGCTGGTGGTGTTTATCGTGACCACGCCGATGATGACCAACGCGATCAAGATCAACCTGCCCAAGACCGACGCCGTGGCCTCGGCGCAAAAAAAGGACCCGGTGGTGGTCAGCGTTGACCAGGACGGCAAGTTCTACCTGGCCAAGAACGAAGTGGCCCCCGAACTGCTGGAAAAAAGCCTGCAGGACGTGAAGGCCCAGGACCCGGAAGTGCGCGTGCAGTTGCAGGCGGACGAAGGTGTCAACTACGGCCAGGTGGCCAAGGCCATGGCCTCCATTGAACGCTCGGGCATTACCAAGATATCGGTGATGACCGCCAGATGAAGCCCTCACCCCACCCCTCTCCCATAGGGAGAAGGCCAGGGTGAGGGGCTTTTGATCCTGATGTAACCACGCACCACCCACGCCGCGCAGGGGCTTTTGGCCCCTGCAGGGGAGCGGCTTGCTTGAAAAAAGTGTTTTGCCCGGGTCGACACAACCCAACTGGAGTCATGAGGGCTCACAAGGCCATTCCAATAAACGTCTGAATAAGCCGGAAATAACCATGCAGATGAAGAGTTCAGGTTTTACCCTCAAGCCGCTCGTTGCAAGCTTGCAGCGACACCGTTTTGTGCCGTTGTATCTGGTCGCTCTGGGGATGAGCGCGGGCCAGTTGCAGGCAGCCGAAGTGAGCACCACGGATGATTCGTCCGCTGCCGTCAGTGCGGCCACGGTCAGCACCGACAGCGCCGCAGCGCCGGCCACCACGCAACTGGACCGGGTCGAAGTGACCGGTTCGGCGATTCGCCGGGTGGATGCCGAAACCGCCGTGCCGATCACCATCCTGCGCGCCGAGCAGTTGCGCAACGAAGGCGTGACCACCACGGCCGAAATCATGCAGCGCGTGACGGGCAACCAGTCACTTCGCAACTCGGCCAGCTCCGTGGGTTCCGGTACCGGGGGGTCGACCTTTGCCGACATGCGCGGTATCGGTGCCAACAAGACCCTGGTGCTGCTCAACGGCCGCCGTTTGGGCAATAACGCCATTGACGGTTCTGCGGTAGACCTGAACACCATCCCGTTTGCCGCCATTGACCGCGTCGAGGTATTGCGCGACGGCGCATCGGCCTTGTACGGCACTGACGCGATTGGCGGCGTGATCAACTTCATCACCAAAAAATCCATGACCGACGGCACCCTGTCACTGGGCGGCGAAGGTGCAGATGCCAGTGGTGGTGGCGACAGCCACGATATCAGCGGTAGCTGGGGCTACGGCGATCTGGAAAAAGACCGTTTCAACGTCATGGCCGTTGCCGGCTATAACAAGCAAAACGCCTTGCATGCCAAGGACCGCACGTTCGCCAGTAACTACGAACCGGGCCGCGGCCTGGATCAGACTTCCGGCACGTCCAACCCCGCCAACTGGAGCCAGGGCAATATCAATACCAACCCGCTGGCGGCCAATGGTTGCAACGGGGCAAACCTGGTCCTGCGCCAGGGG
Source organism: Pseudomonas sp. WS 5051 (assembly GCF_012985715.1). NCBI lineage: Bacteria > Pseudomonadati > Pseudomonadota > Gammaproteobacteria > Pseudomonadales > Pseudomonadaceae > Pseudomonas > Pseudomonas sp. WS 5051. Next base: position 391,461 of record NZ_JAAQWV010000004.1, on the reverse strand, counting down.
CTATGCCGCTATGACACGCGCAACTATATCGACCTGCTGCCTGAAACCGAGAAGACCTCCTTTTTCGGCAAAGCGACCGGCAAGATCACCGATGACGACAACGTCAACCTGGAGTATTTCTGGGCCCGTAACAACAATGCCGTGGGTGTTGCCCCCGCACCACTGATTGGCGCCAGCATGGACCCGAGTTCGCCTTACTACCCGGGCAACGGCATAACCCCGGGCACCAGCGATCCATCCTTCGATCCCTCGCAACCGATCGGCCTGAACTGGCGTGAAACCGCTGCCGGTGGCCGCCAGAGCAAAGACCAGAATACCAGCCAGCGCCTGGTATTGAGCTTCGATGGTGTGGCCAAGGGCTGGGATTACAATGTCGGTGCCTCGTACAACCAGAATCAGGTGAACTCCAGTGTGACTGGCGGTTACGCCAGCGACGCGGCCATGCTCAACGGCATTGCTGATGGCATCATCAACCCGTTTGGCCCGCAAACACCTGCCGGGCAGGCCTATATCGACGATCACCAATACCATGGCCAGTACATGTCCTCGGTGGGCCGGGTCACCGGTATCGACGGGCGCATGAGCCGTGAGATCGGCGACTGGTTCGGCGCAGGCCCGTCGGGCCTGGCGATCGGCGGTGAATATCGTCAGGAGAAGTTCCACCAGACCTTCGATGGTTTTGTCGCGGATATTTCCAGCCTCGGGGCCGACCCCGACGCCAGTGTCTCGGGTGACCGTAACGTCAAGGCGGTGTACACCGAGCTGAACGTGCCCGTACTCGACAGCCTCGAACTGTCAGCCGCCGTGCGTCACGACAAGTACAGCGACTTTGGCAGCACCACCAACCCGAAATACTCGTTCCGCTACCAGCCGGTCAAGGAGCTGGTGGTTCGCGGTGCCTACAGTGAGGGCTTCCGCGCACCGTCGCTGTACGAGCTGTACAACCCGCAGTACACCACTTACACCCAGGGCTACTACAACGATCCGCGCCTGTGCACCGGTGGCGTAGTGCAACCGGGGGGCAACGCCGGGCGCGATTGCGGCCAGCAGTTCCATAACCGCACCGGCGGCAACACTGAACTGTCCCCTGAAAAAGCCCGCAACGTGACCGTCGGTTTTGTCTACCAACCGGTGCGCAATCTGTCGATGGGCCTGGATTTCTGGTGGATCCACATCGCCAACCAGATTGCCGAGTTCCCGGAATCCACCGTCTTTGACGATCCGAACGCCTATGCCGACCGCTATGTGCGCAATGCCGACGGTTCGCTCAACTATGTACAGACCGGCCTCGCCAACCTGGGTGCTGTCAAGACCAGCGGTGTTGACGTGTCGCTGGACTACAAGTTCCCCAACACTCCCTACGGCCAGTTCGGCCTTGGCCTGCAAGGCACCTATGTGTCGCGCTATGACTACCAGACCACCATTGGCGGCAGCTACACCGACAAAGTGGGCGCGTTCAAGGATGACGGCATGGTCGCGCGCTGGAAACACGTGTTGAGCGGCACCTGGAACCTGGGCGCCTACCGGGCCTCGCTGGTCAACCGCTTCACCAGCGGCTATGACGACGCCGATCCGGACACCCACTCCCGTGTAGCGTCTTATACCTTGTGGGATATCTCCGGTGGCTACACTTTCAATAAGACCGTGGACCTGGATGCGGGGATCAAGAACATGTTCGACCGTAACCCGCCGTTCTCCAACCAGGCCTACAACTTCCAGAATGGCTTCGATCCGCGTTATGCCGATCCGATGGGCCGTACGTTCTTCGCCCGTGCCACCTATCACTTCTGAGCAACCACCGCTGCCGGCTCACTCCGGCTGGTAGCGGGTTAACTGCGAAATCGCGACCCCGCCGCATTTTAACGCGCAATGCGGCGGGGATTTTTCCAGGCAGTCGATGGTTCAACACGCGGTACAAGGAAGCCCAATGATGTCTGCATTTTTCCTGCCCCTGCTCCGTTCGCTGCTGGTGCCCGTGCTGTCCTGCGTGTGCCTGAGCGTCAACGCCGCGCCCGGCCATGCCCTGACGGTGTATGGCGAAGCGCCCAAATACCCGGCCGACTTCCAGCACTTCGATTTTGTAAACCCGAACGCGCCCAAGGGCGGTTCGCTCAGTCGAACATCGATGGAAATCGGTCAGTTCACCTACCTGTCGCCCTATATCGACCAGGGCACCGGTGTCGCCCAGGTCGATCAATGGGTGAATGCCCCCCTGGCCTTCCGCTCGCTGGACGAGCCCTATACGGTTTACGGGCTTGTCGCGCAGAAGATCGAGCGCGAACCCGACGGCCTGTGGGTGCGTTTCTACCTGAACCCCAAGGCCCGTTTCGCTGACGACACGCCGATCACCGCCCAAGACGTGGCCTTTACCTACGACACGCTGATGACCAAAGGCAGCCTGAGCTATCGCATGCTCTACGGCGAGGTCAAGGACAGGGTCATCGAAGGCCCGCTGCAGATTCGTTTCGACTTCAAGAACAACCAGAACCGCACCCTGGCGCTGGATCTGGCCAGTCTGCATATCCTCCCGGAACACTGGTGGAAGACCCGCGACTTTACCGCCGGTGGCGGCTACGAGCCACCGCTGGGCAGCGGTCCGTATTCGGTCTCCGGGGTTGACCCGGGGCGCAGTGTCACCTTTGCGCGCAACAAAAACTGGTGGGCCAAAGACTTGCCCGTCAGCAAGGGCCTGTACAACTTCGATAGCTTGAAAGTGATGTTTTACAGTGACATCGACGTGGCCCGCGAGATGCTCAAGGCCGGGGCATTCGATTACAACCGCGAGTTCTCCGCCACCGGTTTCAGCATCGGCTACGCCAGCCCGGTGCTCAGCGACGGGCGCCTGCAAAAAGGCGTGTTCGCCAAGGAAAAACCCAGTGCCGGCCAGGGGTTTACCTTCAACCTGCAAAACCCGTTTTTCCAGGATCGCCGGGTACGCGAGGCGCTGAGCCTGCTGTGGGATTTTGAATGGACCAACAAGCAGATGATGCGCAACTTCTATGTCCGCGCGCAGAGCTACTTCCCGAAAAGCGAAATGTCCGCCACGGCACTGCCCGACGCCCGTGAACTGGAGATTCTCGAACCCTTGCGCGGGCAGATCCCCGATGAAGTGTTCACCCAGGTGTACCAGGCGCCGAAAACCGATGGCAGCGGTTATATCCGCGACAAACAACTGCAAGCCCTGGCGCTGCTCAAGGAAGCCGGCTGGACACCCAAAGACAACCTGCTGGTCAACGCCAAGGGCGAACCGCTGCGCTTCACCTTTCTCGACAGCCCCAGCGGCTTCGATCGCATGGTTTTGCCCTGGAAACGTACGCTGGCGCAGATCGGTATCACCATGGACATTCGCAAAGTCGACTCGGCGCAGTACATCAACCGCACCAATGCCCGTGACTACGACATGATGGTCGGCCAGTTCCCCCGCAGCGGCCATCCGATCGTCTCGCCCGGCCGTGAGTTGTACGACATGTTTGGCTCACGCAGCGCCACCCAGGCGGGCGCTTCCAACAACATGGTGCTGCGCAACCCGGCCGTCGACAAGCTGATTGACGGGGTAGTCCAGGCCAACAGCCGCGAAGAGATGGTGCATTACACCCGCGCCCTCGACCGCGTATTGCTGTGGAACTACTACATGATCCCTCACTACTACTCGGTCGGCACCCCGACGGTGTACCTGAACCGCTTCGGCCAGCCCGCCAGGGAGGCCAAATTCGACGAAGGCCTGGACACCTGGTGGGAAGTCAGCAAAACCCCATTAACCAATGCTGCGTATGGCCAGGCCAACGCACAGCCGGAGGGTCATTGAGATGCTGCATTACATCAGCCGTCGCCTGTTACTCATCATCCCCACCCTGCTGTGCATTCTGGTGGTCAATTTTATGATCGTGCAGGCCGCCCCCGGTGGTCCGGTGGATCAGGCCATTGCCCGCCTGCAGGGCTTCGGTGGCGCTGCGGTCGGCGGCGGCGGTGGCGAAATGGCCGCGGCCGCCGGCGGGGCCAGCCGTAGCAGTCGCGGCCTTGACCCGGCATTGATCGAAGAAATCACCAAGCATTACGGCTTCGACAAACCCATGCACGAGCGTCTCTGGCTGATGCTCAAGAACTACGCGCAACTGGACTTCGGCAGCAGTTTCTTTCGCGGGGCCAAGGTCACTGACCTGATCGTGGAGAAACTGCCGGTATCCATCTCGCTGGGCCTGTGGGCGACGCTGATCACCTACCTGATTTCCATTCCGCTGGGCATCCGCAAGGCCATACACAACGGCAGCGCCTTCGATGTATGGACCAGCACGGCGATCATCATCGGCTACGCCATGCCCGCCTTTCTGTTCGCCATTCTGTTGATCGTGGTGTTTGCCGGCGGCAGTTATGTCAGCTGGTTCCCGGTGCAGGGCATCGTCTCGGACAACTTCGACAGCCTGAGTTTCTTCGGCAAGATCGGCGATTATCTGTGGCATATGGTACTGCCCGTGTCGGCGCTGGTGATCGGCGGTTTTGCCACCCTGACCATCCTCACCAAAAACAGCTTTCTCAACGAAATCAGCCGACAGTATGTGGTTACCGCGCGGGCCAAAGGCCTGACCGAGCGCCGCGTGCTTTACGGCCATGTGATGCGCAACGCCATGCTGCTGGTGGTAGCCGGGATTCCCCAGGCGTTGATCGAGGTGTTCTTTGCTGGCTCCCTGCTGATTGAAACCATCTTCAACCTCGACGGCATCGGCCGCATGAGCTACGAAGCGGCGGTATCACGGGACTACCCGGTGGTGTTTGGCACCCTGTTTCTGTTCACCCTGTTCGGCCTGCTGATCAAGCTGATCGGCGACCTGTGCTACACCCTGCTCGATCCCCGTATTGATTTCTCGGCGAGGACTGCCTGATGTTCAACCTCTCTCCTCTTGGCCGTCGCCGCCTCAAACATTTCAAGGCCAACCGCCGTGGCTGGTGGTCACTGTGGATTTTTATCGGGCTGTTCGTGGTATGTCTGGGCGGTGAACTGATTGCCAACGACAAGCCCCTGGCGATTCACTACAAGGACAGCTGGTACTTTCCGATTGTCAGCAGTCACCTCGAAACCGATTTCGGCGGCGAGTTGCCCTTTGAACCCGACTACCGCAGCGACTACGTACGCAAGCTGATTGCCGATCAGGGCGGCTGGATGCTCTTCGCGCCGATTCCGTTCAGCTACGACACCGTCAACTACGACCTCCAGGAGCCCTCACCCAGCCCGCCGAGCGCCACCAACTGGCTGGGCACTGACGATCAGGCCCGGGATGTACTGGCCCGCGTGATCTTCGGCGCACGGATTTCCATCCTCTTTGCCTTGATCCTGACCGCCATCAGCACCCTGGTGGGCATTACCGCCGGTGCCCTGCAAGGCTTCTATGGAGGCCTGGTCGACCTGCTTGGCCAGCGCGTGCAGGAAATCTGGGCCGGGTTACCGGTGCTGTACCTGCTGATCATTTTGTCCGGCTTTGTCGCTCCGAGTTTCTGGTGGCTGCTGGGCATCATGGCGCTGTTCAGCTGGCTGGCCCTGGTGGATGTGGTGCGCGCCGAGTTCTTGCGCGGGCGCAGCCTGGAGTACGTCAAGGCTGCGCGGGCCCTGGGCCTGACTGACGGCGCACTGATGCGCCGGCATATCCTGCCCAACGCCATGACCTCCACCCTGACCTACCTGCCGTTTATCCTGACCGGTGCCATTGCCACCCTCACCGCCCTGGACTTTCTCGGCTTTGGCATGCCCCCGGGCAGCGCATCCCTGGGCGAACTGATCGGCCAGGCCAAACACAATCTGCAGGCGCCGTGGCTGGGCCTGACCGCGTTCTGTGCGCTGGCGCTGATCCTGTCGCTACTGGTGTTTATCGGCGAAGCCTGCCGCGACGCCTTCGATCCCCGGACCTGAGAATTGACATGACCAACACACTGATAGAAATCCGCGACTTGCGCGTGAGCTTTGCCGGGGCAGAAGTGGTTCACGGCATCAACCTCGATATCCGCCGTGGCGAGTGTATGGCGCTGGTGGGCGAGTCGGGCTCGGGAAAATCGGTGACCGCGCACTCGATCCTGCGCCTGCTGCCCGGCAAGGCTGTCGAGACCCAAGGCAGTATCCGCTACGACGGCGTCGATCTGGTGCATGCCAGCGAAGCCCAGTTGCGCAGCTTGCGCGGCAACCGCATTGCGATGATCTTCCAGGAGCCGATGACCTCGCTCAATCCGCTGCACACCGTGCAAAAACAGATCAGTGAAATCCTTATCACCCACAAGGGCCTGAAAACCCGCGCTGCGCGGCAACGCACCCTGGAGCTGCTGGAACTGGTGGGCATCCGCGAACCGGCCAAGCGCCTCAATGCCTATCCGCACCAACTGTCTGGCGGGCAGCGCCAGCGGGTGATGATCGCCATGGCCCTGGCCAATGAGCCGGAACTGCTGATCGCCGATGAGCCGACCACGGCGCTGGACGTGACGGTGCAGCAAAAAATCCTCGAACTGCTGATCGACCTGCAACAGCGCCTGGGCATGTCGTTGCTGCTGATCAGCCACGACCTCAATCTGGTGCGCAAGATTGCCCAGCGCGTGTGCGTGATGCGCGGTGGCGAGATTGTCGAGCAGGCCAGTTGCGAGGCCCTGTTCAACGAGCCGAAGCACCCCTACAGCCGCATGCTGATCGAGGCCGAGCCCAGTGGCCGACCGGTACCGGGAGAGCACCGTCACAACCTGCTGCAAGTGGACAACCTGAAAGTCTGGTTCCCCCTGCCCAAACCGCTGTTCAGTCGCGAGCGACACTTTATCAAGGCGGTGGATGGGGTCAGTTTTGAACTGAAAAAAGGCCGCACCCTGGGCATCGTCGGCGAGTCCGGCTCGGGCAAATCGACCCTTGGCCAGGCTATTTTGCGGCTGGTGGACTCAGAGGGCGAAATCCGCTTCGGTAATAAACAACTGAACATCCTCAGCCAGAACCTGTTGCGCCCGTTGCGCCGGCAAATGCAGGTGGTGTTCCAGGACCCGTTTGGCAGCCTGAGCCCGCGCATGTCGGTGCAGCAGATCATCAGCGAAGGCTTGCTGGCCCATGACATTGGCACTGAGCAAGAACGCGAGGCAGCGGTGATCCGGGTCTTGCAGGAAGTGGGCCTGGACCCGCAAAGCCGTCATCGCTACCCCCATGAGTTCTCGGGCGGGCAGCGCCAGCGCATCTCCATTGCCAGGGCGCTGGTCATGGAACCGGAGCTGATACTGCTCGACGAACCCACCTCGGCCCTGGACCGCACGGTGCAAAAACAGGTGGTCGACCTGCTGCGCGACCTGCAGGCCCGGCATGGCCTGACCTACCTGTTTATCAGCCACGACCTGGCGGTGGTGCATGCCCTGGCCCACGACATGATCGTGATCAAGGACGGCAAGGTGGTGGAACAAGGGGATGCGCAGTCCATCTTCGACAACCCGCAACACCCCTATACCCGGGAACTGCTGCAGGCCAGCAGCTTGAAGATGCGGAAAACTGCGCTTGCCGATGCGGTGTAGCCGCTGACGAGGAACGCAGGCTGCGATCGGCTGCGCAGCGGCCGTAAAACCTGGGCAGCGGACTCAACTGGCACTCCGCGGTATCAGATTTTGCGACTGCTGCGCAGCCGATCGCAGCCTCGCTCCGCTCGTCAGCGGCTACAAGGTGTCGGCAGGGTCTACAAGCTCGGCCAACAACTCGGCAAACGCCTCCCGGGCACTGTGATGGCCGGTTTCACTGTGCCAGTAAAACTGGTTAGGGACCGGCTCCAGTTCGGCAAATCGGTAGCGTGCCAACTGAACGCAAACGCCAAAATGCTCAAGTAGCCCTTCAGGCACCAACGCCAGACCCGCACCCGCCCTGACGCAACCAATAATACTGCCCCAACTGGCGTAATCGACCCAGTTGACTTCAAGCCCCTGCACCGCCAACCCTCGCGCCAATACGGCGCGGTACGGGCAACCGGGTGGCCAGGCGAACACCGTGTGTTGATGCATATCCCCAAGACCCGTAAGCGGTGCGAGTGCCGGGCTGGCAATCACTATCAGGGGCTCGTGATAAAGCGGGGTTTTTGTAAGTTTTGGCTGATCGATGCCCCCTGCAATCACGGCGCCGTCGAGCCGGTGGTGCTGCACATCATCAATCAGTTGCCGCCATTGCCCAGTGACCAGTTCCAGGGTCACATGCGGATAGCGCTGATGGAACTCGGCCAGCATCGGCGGCAACCGCCCTGTGGCACAGGACTCAATCGCGCCGATACGCAGCTTGCCCGCAGGCACGGCATGGGGCTGCACGGCACGCCGGGCCTGGTCGACCAGCGCCAGGATCTGCTCGCAATAGCCGACAAACACCTGGCCCGCCGGGCTGATGCACAACCCCCGGCCCGCACGGGTAAACAACGCGGTGCCCAGCTCACTCTCCAGCTGTTTGATCCGGGTGGTGATATTCGACGGCACGCAATGCAGTTGCTGAGCCGCCAGCGCGATGCTGCCGCACTCTGCCACCGACTTGACCATACGCAACTGGCTAAGCTCCATGGTTCACTCCTGATGATTACAGAAATCTTTATATATCACTTGTCATGAATTAATAAACTGACAAAATTTGAGGTCTGTAAATAGCTTTGTTGAATCAAGACAGTGCCCCCCAAAAAATAAAAACCATAATGGAGTGGACAGCGTGGACACTAAAGAGGCAGTTATTGAAGCATTGGCACATTCCGTCTTTGACCATGGCGCGCTGAACAACGCATTCTATCAACGCTGGTTAGGCTCTCCAATGAAGCTCCGGGAGGTAGAAATATTTGCGCAAAATTATTGGGCCAGGACATGTCGTACAGCCTTGATGGTCGCGCTTTCTTTTTTACATGCAAAGCACATTTCAGCAAGAGCAGAAATCGTCAAAAACCTATACTCTGAGTTAGGCAACGGCGATGCAAAAAAAGCACACAGTGTGCTTTTAGAAAAGTACTTACTTGACCTGTTAAGTCGTCTAGCCGGAAGAAAATACACCTTGGACGAGTTAGAGGCGGGAGAGGTCTTACCCTCAACACATCTCTTTATTGCAGAGCAGGAAGCACTGTATGCACCCGCTGAGCAAGGACGACCGTCAAGTCATGCTCTAGGAGCACTGCTTGCCCAAGAGTGGCTTGCGTATTCAATGCTGACACGTTTATACGAGGGCGCACGAAATTATCAAAACTTGTATTCCAACAATGATGAATTCCACGAGTGGTGTGAATATTTTTACATCCATATTGGAGAAGCTGAAAAAGAGCATAAAGTTCAGTCACTAATAGCAGCAGCGCTTGAGTGCAGCAACGAAGCTGATTTGGCCGAACTAACCATTGGCTTCAAACGCTTTCTCGACATCACAGAAAACTACTGGAACGGAATAGCACGAGCTATTGAAGACGCTAAGACGTTGGAAATAAACATTTGAAGTGTTCGCACACAAGGAAGCAAATAATCGCAGCCCTGGCCGCTGTCGTACTGTGCTGGGCCTATTCACCGATCGGGATAAACATCGGCCTGCAGGATTATTCTCCGGGGCATCTGGCGTTGCTGCGGTTTTTGATTGCCTCGGTCTTTATGGCGGCTGTTGCGCTGGTGTTGCGCATTGGCCTGCCCCGGCTCAGGGATGTGCCCTGGCTGATCGTGCTGGGCTTTTTCGCCATTGTGCTGCATCACGTGGCGCTCAATTTCGGCCAGCGCTGGATCAGCCCCGGCGCGTCCAGCGTGTTGGCACAATCCGCACCACTGTTCAGCACCCTGATCGCACGGGTGTTTTTGAAAGAAACTGTCAGCGGCTGGCGCTGGTTATGGGTGGCTGTGGGGTTTCTGGGCGCGCTGGTGGTGGTGATCAGCGATAAAGGCATCGCAGGGTTCAGGCCCCAGGGCTTGCTGGTTTTGCTCGCGGCGTTTTCCTGGAGCGTCTATTTCGCCCTGCAAAAACATTACTCCAACCGCTACAGCCCTTTGACTCTGGTGTGCTACACGATCTGGAGCGGGACCTTGCTGCTGGGTGTATACACGCCGGGGCTCGTGGATGCAGTCTTGAATGCGCCGGCCCGGGTGAACGGGGCGGTGTTACTGCTGGGGATTTTCCCCAGCGCCCTGGCCTATCTGTTCTGGGCCTTTGTGTTGGCCCGCGCCGAGGTCAGTCGCGTAGTAGGAGTCATGTATTTGATCCCGCCGGTGGCAATGGTGATGGCGGCCGTCGTGTTGGGCAGCACCGTGTCGATGGGGGTGATGGCCGGCGCAGCCATCATATTAGCCAGTGTGATGGCGATGAGTCGCGTGCGGTAAAGACATGCTCTTTATTATTCCTAAAATGAATATATAAATCATTTTATATTCTTTTTTAAAAGCTAATTTTCCTGCAAGACTCTCGTCATAACTCTTCCAACTCATGATGAGAACGAAATGAAAAAATTCACTGCCCTCACCGCCCTGACCCTGGCTGTTTTGTCTGGCCTGGCCCATGCCGATCGTCTGGATGACATCAAAAAATCCGGTGTGCTGCGCGTGGCGTCCTTCGACAGCAACCCGCCCTTTGGTTTTGTCGATGCCAACAGCAAGCAGATCGAAGGCCTCGACGTCGACTACGCCAAGGCCATCGCCGACAAGCTGGGCGTGAAGTTGCAGTTGCAGCCAACCAACCCGGCCAACCGCGTACCGCTGCTGGTGGCCAACAAGGTGGACCTGGTACTGGCCAACTTCACCATCACCCCCGAGCGCGCCGAGCAGGTGAATTTCAGCATTCCGTACTTTGCTTCGGGCCAGCAATTTATCGTCAAGAAAGGCACCCTCACATCCCCCGAGGAGCTGAACAAATGGCGCGTAGGGGTGGACAAGGGCACGGTCAATGAAGGCGTGCTGCGCGAGAAATTCCCCGGTGCCAAAGTGGTGGCCTACGATGACACCCCGTTCGCCTTCACTGCCCTGCGCAACGGTAACGTCCAGGCCATCACCCAGGACGGCCCGAAGCTGATCGGCCTGCTGGCCAATGTGCCGGACAAGGACAAATACGAAGTGCCGCCGTTCACCATTTCCAATGACCTGATCGGTGTCGGTATTCCTAAAGGCGAAGCGCGCCTGACCGAGGTGGTCAACCAGACCCTCACCGACCTCGAAGCCCAGGGCAAGGCCCAGGGCATTTATGACGCCTGGTTCGGCCCGACCACCAAGACCCCGCTGACCCGCCTGTACAAGATTGGCGACAAGAGCTAAGCCACTGCCTCTGTGGGAGCGAGCCTGATCGCGAAAACTTTTCGCGAGCAGGCTCGCTCCCACAGTTCCTGTCTCCTTCAGCCCGTCACGGTCAACCGGACGGGTTTGCTCGTTTCTGGATGGACGCTGTTTCTATGTTCGGTGAACTGCTTGCCCCGCAATACCTGCACTGGTTGCTCGATGGTTTTGTCCTCACCCTGATCCTTTCCCTGCTGACCTGCCTGGTGGCTACCGGGCTGGGGTTTTTGCTGTGCCTGGCACGCATCTCGCCTTTGCGTGTGTGGTCGTGGCCGGCACGGGCCTACCTGGCCCTGTTTCGCAACACGCCACTGCTGGTGCAGCTGTTTTTCTGGTACTTCGGGGTCACGGCCATGCTGCCCGAAGGGCTGGTGATGTGGCTCAACCAGCCGCGCAGCCTGTCACTGGGGCTGTTTGAAGTTGACTGGCCGTCGTTTGAGTTTCTCGCCGGGTTCTGGGGGCTGATGCTCTACACCGCCGCTTTTATTTGCGAGGAGTTTCGCGCCGGTGTCAGTTCGGTGCGGGTGGAACAACGGGCGGCAGGTCTGGCGCTGGGCTTGAGGCCGGCACAGGTGTGGCGCTATATCGTGTTCCCGCAGGCGCTGCGCACGGCGTTGGGACCGTTGCTGGGCCAGTATATGAACGCCCTGAAAAACTCGTCTCTGACCATGGCCATTGGCTTGGCCGAGCTGTCCTACGCCTCGCGTCAGGTCGAGACCGAAACCTTCAAGACCTTTCAGGCCTTCGGTTTTGCCACTCTGCTGTATGTGGCCAGCATTGCCTTGCTCGAAGTACTTGGCCAATTGATTGCACGCAGCAAGTGGTATCGCCAGGGAGGGGTGTAAGTCATGGATTTTTCGGTTATCAGCGACAACTTTTCGTATTTCATGCTCGGCGCCTGGCCCAACGGACCTTTGGGCGGTGCAGCACTGACGCTGCTGCTCAGCCTGTTGTCGGGGATCATCTCGGCACTGCTGGGGCTGGTGCTGGGCATTGCCCTGGTGATGATTCGCGGCAAGGTGCGCTGGCTGTTGTTGGGTGTGCTGGGCTTTTTGCGGGCAATTCCGGTGGTGATGCTGATTTTCTGGAGTTACTTCCTGCTGCCCATCCTGTTCAAGGTCGATGTACCCGCGCTGGCCACCGTGGTGTGTGCGCTGTCGTTGATCGGCGGTGCGTACCTGGCCCACTCGGTGTATGCCGGGATCAGCAGCCTGCCGGCCGGGCAATGGGCGGCGGGCAAGGCTCTCGGCCTGGGTAGCTGGCAAGTGTTGCGTCTGATCATTCTGCCGCAGGCCCTGCCGATGATGCTGCCCTCCTTCCTCAACCAATGGATTTCACTGATCAAGGACACCTCGCTGGCGTACGTGATCGGGGTCGGCGAGCTGTCGTTTGTTGCCACCCAGATCAGCAACCGGGTGATGGTGCACCCGACGGAAATCTTCCTGTTTGTGGCGCTGGTGTACTTTGTGTTGTGCAGTGGCCTGGACTGGATGGCCAATCGGTGGGTCAAGCGCTAACCACCTTCTCACCTGTGGGAGCGGGCTTGCTCGCGATGGCATCACTGCGGTTTGCCTGGCAGACCGCGTTGTCCAAATCGCGGGCAGGCCCGCTCCCACAACGATCAGTGCAAGGTTGCGATCACCGCCCAAACCGGCACAAAGCCCATTGGCAGCCACACGGCCAGTCGCGGCCGATACGGCAACAGCATCAGCAGGCTAAAACCGCTTAACGAGATCATGCCAAACCAGCCCACCGGCCCCATCGCCCAGCCCCAGGCCAACCCGCAAAACCAGAAACTCAGCCCCAGGCTTAGCCAACCGGCAACCCGTAGCACACGGCGCAAGCGGGCCGCAGGCGGCTTTCCCCACACCTGTTTGTAATGACGCTCCAACCCCTGGCACAAGGTAAGCATGCCGATGTAAGCGAACGCCAGTGCAGCAAAATAATCAGCCAGCATCTCAATTTACCTCGGCCATGACGGCGGTTTTTTTACGTGGCACCCGCTCAACCGCCGGTTGCGAGACTTTCCAGCAGGCCCACAGCAACAAAGCGCCCAGGGCCATAGCAGTCAGCTCGACGCCCATGCTGCTGTGCAGTGCCCAAGGCCGGTTGACGGTGAAGACACTCAACAACGGCAAGGCCAGGCACAACCCTCCCGCCAACCCGAGTTGCTCGCGCCAGGCCTGCATGCGCGGGCGCAGCAAGGCATGGGCAAAGCTCAACGCCCACATGCCGAAGAACACATTCAATTCAGCATCCGCCCGTTCGGTCATCCCCGACGGCAACAGCCGGTTGCCCCACAACAGGCTGATGCAGGCCAGGCTCAAGCCCGCCATAACGGTGACGTTAATCGCTTCGACCAGACGGTAGAGCACCTGGGCGACGCGACTTTCACTGGCGTATTTGCGCCGCCGCTTGACGGTGAACAGCACCAGCCCGCTGGCGATCATGGCGCTGCTGATCAGCCCGCAAATAAAGTACAGCCAGCGCATCGGGTAACCGCCGAACTGGGCAAAGTGCAGCCCGGAAATCACCCGATGGGTCAGCACCGTGGGGCGCATCTCTGTGGGGCCGGCCAATTGCTCGCCGGTGACGCCGTCAAAGCGCATGCCCTGGCCCTTGGTCAGGGCAATGCGATTGCCCAGGATCGGACGAATCTGGATTTCGGCATTGCTCATGCCGGGGTTGCTGATGCTGATCCCGCCCAACGGCCCCATGACAGCCCGGGCCTGGCTCAGCAACGGCCCCAGGGCCACCAGCGGTGCAGGCTCTGCGGTTGCCGGGCGCTGTACGGCAACGCTGGCCGGCGCCTTGTCCTGTGCCTTGAAAAAGGCCTCGCGGTCACCATCGAACAATGCATCCATGGCCGCCGGCATATAGATCACCAGAAAAATCGCCAGCCCGGTGTAGGTGATCATCAAGTGAAAAGGCAGCAACAGCACGGCACTGGCGTTGTGCGCGTCAAGCCACGAGCGCTGGCCTTTGGCGGGACGAAAGGTGAAGAATTCCTTGAAGAACTTCTTGTGGATCACGATGCCGCTGACCAAAGCCGCGAGCATGCCCATGGCCAGCGCACCCACCAGGTAAATGCCGATCATGCGCGGCATGTGCAGGGTGAAGTGGAACAGAAAGAAAAACCGCCCTCCTACCGTTTCGCGAACCGGCATCACCTCGCCGGTATCCGGGTCCAGGGTCACCGACACGCCATCACGGCGCCCGCCGGTGGAGGCCTGCAATTGCGGCGAGCGCTCATAGGGCAGGCTGATACCCCACTGTTTTGCGTCAGCCTTGTGCGTCTGCAAGTAGCTCAGTGCGCGTTGCGCGGCCTGCTCATCGGTCAGGTGGTGGGCCGGCAGCTCGGGGGTCATCCAGTTGTCGATCTCCTGATCGAACACGGCCAGGCTGCCGGTCAAAAAGATCACGAACAACAACCAGCCGACGATCAGGCCACCCCAGGTGTGCAGCCAGGCCATGGATTGGGTCAGGGTCTGTTTCATCCCAGTCGCTCCAGCAGTTGCGGCCAAAAACCGATGGCGGCCAGGGGCACGGCGAGCACCGCGCCCATCCAGGCCGACCACTGGTGGCGGGCAGCAAATGCCCACAAAATGGCGAAGGTGTAGATCACAAACGACAGCAGGCTGGCGACGATCATCGCGTCTACATTGTCCAGCGGCAGCAGCCGCGCCAATGCCGCAGTAAAGGCATAGGTAAAGACATAACCACCAACCAGTGCTGCCAGTGTGCGAGACACGATCGGCGCCCAGGCCGACGTTGCAAGTTTCATGTGTTCAATCCTCTATCGAGCTCCGGTTTTTGCCTGCGCCAGATGCGACAACGGCGCGACACCCGTTTTCACGGATGTCGCGCCTGCATGGGCCGCGGTGTTGTCAGAACGAACTGGTCACAGACGCAAAGTACGCACGGCCTGCCTCGTTGTAGGTTTGCGCGCCCGCCTCGTCCGAGTTGCCCTTGCGGTACAGTTGCTTGTCGAACAGGTTGTTGATGCCCACCCGCACACTGAAGTTTTTGTTGAACTCATAGCCGCTGCTCAAGCCCACCAGACCATAAGGATCGACGGGCTGCTGCACCGACTTGTCCAGTGCTTCATTGGCGCGGTTGTTGCGCTTGGGCGCTTCCTGCTTGCCGTAGTAAGTCCCGCTGACCTGGAACGACAGTTTTTCGGTGGCGTACCAGTCGAGCATGGTGTTGACGGTGTACTTGGGAATGATGCTCAGCGGGTCGCCGGTTTCCTTGTCCTTGCTTTCGATCATGTAGGTCAGGTTGGTGTTCCAGTCCAGATCCTCACGCAAGCTGACAAACAGGTTGCCTTCCACCCCCTGGACGATGGCCTTGCCGCTGTTTTCCCATTGCAGCACGCGACGGCCGTTGGGCAGGCGGAATGCCGATTCGTTGCTGGCATTGATCTTGTTCTGGTAGTCGTTGCGGAAATAGGTGGCACTGGTGCGCCAGGTGCCCTTGTCGAACGCCAGACCGATCTCTTTGTTGACGCTGATTTCCGGTTTGAGATCCGGGTTACCCACCAGGTAGCAGCCACCGATATTCACTTCAACCGAGCTGCAGCCACCACCGCGGCTGTACAGCAGGTAGTTGGGGTTGGACTGGTACAGGTTCGGGGTCTTGTAGGCCCGGGCAATACCGCCCTTGATGCTCAACTCATCGGTGAGCTGATGCGAGGCGTTGAGGCTCGGGCTCCAGTTGCCGCCAAATTCGCTGTGGTGATCGAAACGCACGCCGGGAGTAACGATGGTTTTGGCGCCGACTTCGATATTGTCTTCGACGTAGAACGCATAGCTGTTGGCCGTGGTTTTGGTTTGTGTACGGTCCGTACCCGGCAGGCCGGGTGTGCCGTCAGCCCCCGGATCCCAGCTTTGCGGACGCAACGAGCCCGGGTCATTGAGCGACTCGTAGAGGTATTCACCACCCAGAGTCAGTACCTGGGCGGTGCCCATGTTCAGCGGCAGATTGACCTCACCTGTAGCGCGGGTATTGCGCAGGCGCGATTCAAAACTGCCGGCGCTGGCAGAAGGTGCACCTTCACCATAACCGGCCAGGCCTTCGTTGAGGCGCGCGTTGCGGGTCAGGTCGTGGGTCAGCGAGGCCGAAGTCGAGCCCCAGTCAAACGAACCATTGTGGGTAGCCGAAAAGGTGCTCCGCTGTAGCACGCTGGTCTCTTTGCCGGTCAGGCTGTTGACGAAGTCACCCCCGCTGTTGAGCATGGTGTCGCCGGCAAAAATATTGCCCTGGCGGCTGTAACTGGCTTCCAGGTCCAGGCTCTGCTCAGGGGTGAATTGCCAGCTGAGCAGGCCGTTGATGTCTTTGTTGCGCACGCCTTCGCGGCCCGCCACGACGCTGTCGGGGGAGGCCTGGGCAGCGGTATTGATGCCCGGATCGTCAGCATCGGTCTTGTTCAGGCCGCCATACACACGAAACACCAGATCATCCGTGATCGGCCCGCTGAGGTTGAAGTTGGTGCGTTTGCTGACACCTTCGGCGTCGTCTTCCGGCGCCAGGTAATAGGCGGTCAACGAGCCTTTGAGCTTGTCCGATGGACGCTTGGTGATGATATTGACCACCCCGCCCATTGCCCCTGAACCGTAGCGCGCCGCTGCCGGGCCGCGCAGGATCTCGATGCGCTCGACTTCTTCGGCCGGTACCCAGTTGGTTTCGCCGCGGGTATCACGGTCGCCGCTCCAGCCATAGCGCTGGGCGTTGCGCGAAGAAGACGGCTTGCCGTCGATGAGGATCAGGGTGTTTTCCGGGCCCATGCCACGCAGGTCGATCTGCCGGTTATTGCCGCGGGCGCCGCTGGAACTGTTACCGGTGAGGTTGACCCCGGGTTCGCGACGAATGATGTCGGACAGGTCATTGGCCGGCGGGCGTTTCTTGATGTCTTCGGCGGTGATGATCGACACGCCGGGTGCCTGCTTCAGCTCCTGGGCAGCAGTGCCCAATACACGGGTTTCTTCGAGTTGCAACGCCTGGCGGGTGCCATCCACCGGCAAATCGGTGGCCTCTACCGGTACTTCGTCACGCTCACGCTCAAGTGCGTCGGCAAGCAGGGTGGGCGAAGCCAGAGCGGCCATGAGAGCCAGTGAAAGATGACTGCGGTTGAATCGAGACGACATGTCCAGTTGATCCCTTAACAATGGAGTGTGCTCAGCAGGCCAAAGGCTGGTAATTGCTGACGCACGACCTCGAAAGGACCTACGTGTTTAGCTTTCCCCGGCACTGCCAGGGCTGCGATGATAGGGACTCTCATTTGAGAGTAAAGCGCAAATGACATCAATACTCATTTGGAAGCTCCGCAACCCCTTTGTTTCAGAGCCTTTTCCTACATAAAATAATTAATACAAAATGTAACAATGCCTTTGGATCAAGAAATCCCCCTGCCCTGTACAATCCTTCATCCTACTTTTTTGAGCCTTATCGCCATGACTGACGAACTGCACATCACTGACCTGTTACCCGGCGACGGTAAAGCCGTGGTCAAAGGTGCCCTGATTACCACGCACTACACCGGCTGGCTCGAAGACGGCACGGTATTCGACTCTTCATATCAGCGCGGCAAGCCGTTCCAGTGCGTGATCGGCACCGGGCGAGTGATCAAGGGCTGGGACATCGGCCTGATGGGCATGCAGGTCGGCGGCAAGCGCGCACTGCAGGTACCCGCGCACCTGGCCTATGGTGAAAGAAGCATGGGCGCGCATATCACACCGAACTCCAACCTGCGGTTTGAGATCGAACTGCTGGAAGTGCTTACACGCGACGATTGAGCGCGACTGCAGGTTGCGCACTAATAGGGAGTTAAACGCTGGTGAATCGATTTTTCAGGTATTGTTTACCGATTATTCCGCTAATGGTACTGGCAGGTTGCAGCAGTCCGAGCACACAAACACTGCCAAGCCGGACTCCCGACCAGACCCGCGCCCGCATTGTGCAACTGCTACCGGCCAAAGTTGCAGACCGCACCGGCTGGGCAACTGATATCCAGGTCGCATTCACTGCCCAAGGCCTGGCGGCCACCGATGAAAACCTCTGTTCCGTGCTGGCTGTGACCGAGCAGGAATCGACCTTTCAGGCCGACCCGCCGGTACCGGGGCTGGGCAAGATCGCCCGCAGCGAAATCAACCGCCGCGCCGGCAAGCTGCATATCCCCGAATTTGTAGTGCGCAGTGCCTTGAGCATCACTTCGCCCGACGGTAAAACCTACAACCAACGCCTGGATGCGGCCCGCACCGAGGGCCAGTTGAGCGCCATTTTTGATGATTTCATCGGCATGGTGCCACTGGGCAAAAGCTTGTTTGGCGGCTTGAACCCGGTGCATACCGGCGGGCCAATGCAGGTCAGCATCGCTTTTGCCGAAAAGCGTGCACGGGACTACCCCTACCCGGTAGCCCACTCGATCCGCCAGGAAGTCTTCACCCGCCGCGGTGGCATGTATTTCGGCATCGCCCATCTGCTCGGTTACCCGGTGGACTACAACCAGTCGCTGTACCGTTTTGCCGACTTCAACGCGGGCTGGTACGCCAGCCGCAATGCCGCTTTTCAGAATGCCGTCAGCCGTGCATCTGGCATACCGCTGGCACTGGATGGCGACCTGACTATTCCGGGCTCTTACGCGGTTGGCTCCACCGAGCGGGCTGTACGCGCCCTGGGCAAGCAACTGGGCCTGAGCCATAACGCTATCCGCCGTCAGCTTGAAAAAGGCGACAGCCTGGACTTCAACGAAACCGACCTGTACCAGGACGTGTTCGCCCTCGCCGACCGCCAGCAAGGCAAGCCGCTGCCCCGTGCGGTATTACCGGGCATCACCCTGCAAAGCCCGAAAATCACCCGCAACCTGACCACCGCCTGGTTTGCCCAGCGGGTTGATGAACGCCGCCAGCGTTGCATCAGCCGGGCAGCGGCCAGCCGTTGATTTTCTGTGGGAGCGAGCCTGCTCGCGAGGGTATCGACACGATCTACCTCACAGACCGTGTCGTCAGTATCGCGAGCAGGCTCGCTGCCACAAAGAGAGGTGCGCAGGCCTGCGAGCAAACGCACAGCTAAAATGCTACAAATTATGTAGCCAGCGCATGCAGGCCTTGTAGTCCCTTGGGCAGGCTGCGATAAGCTGCGCCGCAAGTTCAATCAACAGTCATCAGGAATAATTGATATGTGCGTGGTTTTTGCATGAAATGGCTCAAAGGCATCATTCTGGGAGTCATCCTGCTGGCAGTTGGCGCCGTGGGGCTGGGGCTGTTTTACTTTCTGCCCCAGCACGATGTGGTGATGGTCACGGGGGTTGAGGTCAAGCGCATGGATCACAACGGTGTGATCAGCGCAGAAAACCCGGCTGACGGCCCGACCCGGGATGTGTATTTCATCAACACTGAAGACCCGGTGACCAAGGAGGTCATGGTTTATCGCAACGAAGACACCGGCTGGTCCTTCCCCTGGTATTTCAAGTTCGACTCTGCCGATATCCAGGCCAAGGCCCAGGGTTACTCCCGCGATGCCAACCAGCTGGCGCTGATCCGCTACTACGGCTGGCGTATCAAGATCTTCTCAGTATTTCCCAATATCACCGCGATCGAAGCCACCAACAGCCGGGATGAGCCTTTCCCCTGGTTCAACACGGTGTTCTTCAGCGTGCTGGCACTGCTCTTGATCGTGATTGCCGTCTTTATCAAGCGTCGCGTCAAACGTCGCCCGCAAATGCCGGTCAATTGATCGCTGCGCCCCTGCGGGGGCGCATTCCAGGGGCCGTGAATCGGTCACCCGCGACACCCTCCCCTACGGCCACACCGGCAGTCCTTGACCTCAAGGTTTGCCGGTAGCAACAGCCAACTCGTCTGACACCTCACCATCGGCCTCGCGCTCATGCTCCAGCACCGCCTGGGCCAGGTCTTCGGTGACGCGCATCTCGACCCCGACGGCCGACATTTGTGCCGCCGCGGTAAAGGGTGCAGCGGTCACTGGCTCCGAGCCCTTGGCACGACGCCAGGCAAACAGCAGCACCAGGCCCAGGTTCAGCGCGGCCAGGGCCCAGAATAGCCCGGCTTCACCGACCCGGGTCATCAGCGGCGAAATCACCAGCGGGCTGATGGCACAGCCCAGGGAGTTGATCAGCAACAGGCCCTGGATCATGCTCACAATCGCCCCCGACGATGCCCGATCCGCCGCATGGCTGACCGCCACCGGGTAAATCGCGAAGATACCGCCCCCCAGCAGAAAAAACGCCACTACCAGTAACGGCGAACCCGCTGGCAGCATCAGGATGATCAATGACAGCACTGCGCAGGCAGCGCCCAGCACGATCAATACCAGATGCCGGTCCTGATGGTCCGACCAGCGCCCGACCGGGTACTGCAACAGCATGGCGCCAAGAATCACCCAGGCCATCATATGCCCGACCTCGGTCACGTCCAGGCCGATACGTTGCAGGTACAAGGGCAGCAACGCATACACCGCGGCAATGGCAATACCCGAACCAAAACAGCCAATCACCCCGGTGGGCGTGGCACGCAGCAACTGCAAGGGCATCAGCGGTTCTGCGCGTTCAACAATCGGGGTTGCCCGCGGCAACATGACAATGGGCAACAACGATAGCGAGGCCAATATGGCGGCGATCATAAAGGGCACCGTGTCACCGGTCAGGGCAATGGCGCCCAGGTTGACCTGCCCCAGCAACCCCGCACCGTAGAGGGCAATCATGTACAGGGCCAGCAGGCGCCCGCGAATCTTGGGGTCGGCGGCCATCAACAACCAGCTTTCCACCACCAGGAATACGCCGACGCTGGCCCAACCGTTGACCAGGCGCAGGACAAACCATGTCCAGGGCTCGGATGACATGCCCTGGAACAGGATCGAGGTGGCAATCAATGCCGCGAAGCAGCTGTAGGCGCGGATATGACCGATGCGTACGATCAGCCGGTCATTGAAGATCGAGCCCAGGGTCAGCCCGATAAAATACGCCGAAGACACGATACCGACCATGGTCGCCGACTGGCCCATTGTGTCCAGGCGCAGGGTAGTCAGCGAGGCAAGCATGCCGTTGCCGATACTGATGATAAACAGCCCAAGTAACGGCGCCAGCGCCATCGCCAGCAATTGGACAGACATGATTGACTCAAGACCTCATTGATCAATGGATAACCCGCTCGGGCAAAAGCACAGCGGCACCTGCCGGCAAAGGCCGGGGCGAGACAGAAAAACCGGGGTGTGTGATTGTGCATCCTCGACGCCACGGACGTGGCCGGCGAGTGACAGGCAGGGCTCAAGACAAGCATCGACCAGGCAGAATCAGGGCGCGCATAGTAGCCGCAGACAGGTACAAGTTGAAGAGCGCGGCCCGGGATTTGTCAGGCCATTTTGACGCAGGTACCCTCCCCCTTGTTACCCGGCTCTGGAACCGTGCCTTTTTATCCGGTACATGTCGCCATCGGCATGGCTGAGCAACGTATCGGCATCCTCTCCGTCCACGGGGTAAAAGGCCATGCCAATACTGCAGGATGGCATTTTGATCCCGCCGAATTCAGCCCCGAGCGGCTCGGCCATCGCCGCAGTAATCTGTTCGATCTTCCAGGCCACGTCGTCCGCGGACTGGATATCGGTCAACAGCACGGTGAACTCATCACCGCCCATGCGCGCCACCGTGTCCGATTCGCGCACACAACGGTGCAGGCGTTGCGCAGCCATGCACAACACGCGATCGCCCATGGCATGCCCATAGACATCATTGATGTCCTTGAAGTCATTCATATCCACAAACAGCAGGGCCAGGGTGCCTTGGCGCCGGTGTGCTGCACGCAGGGCAGATTCCAGGCGGTCATTGAACAGCGAGCGGTTAGTCAGTTTGGTCAGCGGGTCGTGATGGGCCAGAAAACGCAATTCGTCCTCGGCCGCCCTCAAGGCTGTCACGTCCCGCGCAACCCCGATCCGCGCACCGACATCCTCAGACCAGAAGGCAGCCCAGAGGATATGCACGACAGCGCCATCCTTGCGCACATAACGGTTGCGAAAATCGACATGAGCCTGGCCATTCATCACCCGAACAATGGAGGCCCGTGAAATCGCCAGGTCTTCAGGGTGTATATAGTCCGTGATCAAGGTCCCCGTAAGCTCGTCGGCACGGTAGCCGAGCAGGGTCTGGCAGGCATCACTGACAAAGGCAATCCGGTTGTCCCTGTCGACCACAAAAACCGTGTCCAGCATCAGGTGGATCAGTTTGGGATAGAGCGCCTGCAGGTCAACGGCCATAGCTCAGGGTGTCCGATTTGAAAATCGCCTTGATCATAGCCTGATAGCAAAGCAATGGCCAAATTACCATTTTATGTGGCATTTTTGGCGTCAAAATCCGGACGTCCGCCTCTCTAACAGTGACACCCAACGGATTGCATCGAGGTGCTAAAGTCAGCATTTGCTCAAACACAGGGACGACCCATGACAGGGCGATATCAAGGAAGCTGCCTGTGTGCAGCGGTCCGTTATGAACTGCTCACAACGCCAAAAGCAGTGAGTCATTGCCATTGCGGACAGTGCCGCAAAGGCCATGGCGCAGCATTCGCCTCCTATGCCAGCATTGCGCGCAGCGCATTGCGGATAGTCCAAGGGGCGGACAAGATTACGGCCTACTCTTCTTCGCCGTCAGTGCTGCGCGAGTTCTGCTCTCAGTGCGGTTCGACCCTGTTCTGGTCACGCAGCGAAGGTGAATTTGCCGACTGGATTTCCATAGCACTGGGCACGCTCGACAGCCCCTTTGTGACGCAAAAGCAAACACACCTTTACCTCGACTCGCCTGTGCACTGGGTTTGACCCTCGCCCTATGGGAGAGGGTCAGGGCGAGGGGCTTTCAACCCCTTCGCCTTGTTATCAGCCCTTGGCCGCCATGGCCGTCACTTCAACCTGCATCCCCGCAACGGCCAGCTCGGCCACGCCCACAGCTGCCCGCACCGGCCAAGGCTTGGCAAAAAATCGCTTGTACACTTCATTGAACGCTGCCCGATCAGCCATATCGGTCAGGTAAATGGTCAGGTGCAACACCCGCTCCATCGAGCTGCCCGCCTTCTCCAGCGCCAGCTTGAGCGCCTGCAATGTGCACTCGCTCTGCTCGACAATCCCGCCCAGTTCCAGGCTGCCATCCGCACGGGTTGGAATCTGCGTCGAAACCAGCAAACCCGCAAAGCCGGCAACATCCGAAGAGATGGAGTCCGCATCAGGATCGGGGATGAAAGTCAGGTCGTGTTGCGACATAAGTGATCACTCGCTTGAGTTAAAACACCCATTGTCCAACGTCCGCTCGCGCCGTGCGCGTCTTTTTGCGCAGCAGCACATTGTCGTGCTTGGCTAAAACTGCCCGTGATCCATTACCATGCGCTTCGCCATGACGTCGTTGCATAGCCTGGAGTGCTCTGTGGAAATCAAACACCTGCGATCATTTGTGACCCTGGCCGAAGAGCTGCACTTCGGCCGCGCCGCGCAACGGCTGTCCATCGTGCAACCGGCCCTGAGCATGCAGATCAAAATGCTTGAAGAAGAGCTGGGGGTGCGTTTGTTCGAGCGTAACCGGCACTCGGTGGCACTGACCGAAGTGGGCACTCTCTTCCTGCCCGAAGCCAGGGCCACGCTCTACCAGTCGGCCCATGCCGCGGATGTGGCCAGGGCGTGCGGGCGCGGCGAAATCGGCCGGGTACGCTTTGGTTTTGTGTCCTCGGTACTGCCCCAATTGCTGCCAAGGCTGATCCGCTCGCTGCATGCCCGCTTCCCGCGCATCGAACTGGAACTCAAGGACATGCCGGGCCCGGATCAGGCCGTGGCACTGAAAAACGGCCAGCTTGATTTCGGACTGATGCGTCTGCCAGCCACCATCCCGGGCATCCAGACCCGCGAAGTGCTGCAGGAAAGCTTTATTGTCGCCCTGCCCGGCGACCATCCGCTGGTGGCCTGCACCAGCCTGCACCCAACCGACCTGAGCCAACTGCCGGTGTTTATCCTGGCCCGGCGCTACGCCCCCGGTTTTTACGATGAAGTGATGCAGGCGCTCACCCACCGGGGCGCGCATCTGCAAAATGCTACCGAGCTGGGCGAGTTCACCACCATGCTTGCGCTGGTCTCTGCTGGGTTGGGGGTCGGTTTGCTGCCGGCCAATGCCGGGCGCGCATTACCCGCCAATGTCATCTCCAGGCCGCTGGAACTGCAGGGCTACCGGGCAACGACCGGGCTGGCATGGACCGAGCTCAACAGCGCAGTGAAAAGCACCGTGTTCAGCTTGCTGGATGAGCTCTTTGCGCCGGGTCAGCAGCCCGTTGAGCACTGAGCAAAACCAGCATCTCCTTGCCCGCCATGATCAGCTCAGGGCACGCAGCATTGACCTGGCAGGACACGATCAGGCCCTCGCCGATCAGCAGTAACTGCATGGCTGCCACGCGCGGATTCATATAGCCCGCTTGCGCACATATTTCCTCAAGATAGGCCTGAAGGGCCTGCTTGTGCTGGTGCGCCAGCCTGTGCGGCTGCTCTGACAGACTGGCATATTCAGCGGATGCATTGATAAAGGCACAGCCGTAAAAATCCGCTTCCTGAACCCAGGATGCTATGAAATCAAGGTAGCCAGCCGGGCGCTGTGAGACCGCAACCGCATCCACTGCCGCTCGCACTTTCGCCATGAACTCGTTGTGGCGGAGTTCCAGAGCTGCCTCGACCAGATGGTCCTTGCTGGAAAAATGCCGGTACAGCGTCTTCTTGGTAACGCCTGCCTCCTGGCTCAACTGCTCCACCCCGGTGGCGTGAAAACCCTGTCGATAGAACAGGCGCAGCGCGGCGCGGGTGATTGCATCAGACGTACTCATGGGTACTGGCCTCCTGTGGAATGCAACACAGTGTATACCGATCGGTTGACTTGCAGGTATACCGATCGGTATCCTTTTGTCACATCCCCCGTCGCGAGTACTCCCATGTCTGCACGTCGCCTGCTCATATCCGGTGCGCCAGCCGCACCCTCCCTGCGTTTTACGCTGACATCGTTTATGGGTGCAGTCATCGCCATTGGTGCTACTGGCTGGCTGAGCAACCTGTCAGGCACTCCATGGCTTATGGCTTCAATGGGGGCCAGTTGCGTATTGGCCTTTGGCGTCCCCGACTCGCCGCTGGCTCAACCACGCAGCATCATCGGCGGGCATGTCATATCCACCCTGGTCGGACTGATTATTTTGCATACCCTGGGCAATTCGTGGTGGGCCTGCGCATTGGCCGTCGGGCTGGCTCTGGTTGCCATGCAACAGTCCCGTACCCTGCATGCCCCGGCAGGGGTCAACCCGATTGTGGTGCTGATGACAGGCGCGCCGCTGTCTTTTCTGCTGACCCCGGTGCTGGCGGGCTCCATCGTGATCGTGGTGGTTGCCTGGTGCCTGAATAACACACGCCACCGCGGCAGTTACCCCAAGTACTGGTGGTAGTGCGCTGCCTGCAACACCAAAGTAAATGATAAACATTCCTGCTGCTGATACGATTCAGCCCCGCTGCCGAGTCTGAAACGCGCGTCATAGACGTTTCAACCCACGCACTGAACAGCGAAGCATCAACAACTTCGCACCGTTTATTGCCCGGTTCTCGGCAGCGCGTTCAGTTATCTGCCGTCATTGGTGTGGAGTGTTACGGATGTTGCAAAGGAAGCATGGATTCAAACGGGCAGGCTTTGTGCCACTGGGTGTATGTACCGGCCTGGTGATCAGTTGCACGGTGCTTGCGGGTGAAAACGCGCCCATGCAACTGCCCAGTATTCAGGTCGACGGCGTGCAATCTGCCGAAGACGATACGGACTACCGTGCGGGCTACAGCTCGACGGCTGACAAGACTGAAACGCCCTTTCTGCAGCAGTCGCAAGTGGTCGATACAGTGACCCGCCAGCAACTCAAGGATCAAGCACCGCAAACCCTCGAAGACGTAATCAAGTTCATGCCCGGGGTGGTGGTCAGCAATAACTTCGGCGGCACCCAGGACAGTTTTATCAAGCGCGGATTCGGTAATTCCGATGATGGCGGCGTATTGCGCGATGGTGTACGCATGCCCATCGGCCGCAACTTTCAACGTGTCACCACCGAGCGCGTGGAGATGCTCAAGGGCCCTGCTTCACTGCTCTACGGCATGCAGGAACCCGGCGGAGTGATCAACGTGATCACGAAAAAACCGCAGTACCAATGGAACAGCACACTGGGCGGCACCCTGAGCGATCAGGGCGGTGGCGATGGCTGGTTCGATGTCACCGGGCCGCTGGGTGACAGCGGGTTCGCCTTTCGATTGATCGGGCAAAACCGCGACGAGGATTACTGGCGCAACTTTGGTCAGAACAAGTCGAAACTGGTCGCCCCTTCGCTGTCCTACGAGTCTGACGATCTGTCGTTTCTCGCCGCTTATGAATACAACGACTACAGCAATACCCTGGACCGTGGCGCGCTGTTCTACAACGGCCATCATGTGGGCAGCCGCGACAAACGCCTGGACGAAAAATGGACCCGCGCCCAAGGCCAGCGCCAGTCGCTCAACACCACCACCGAGTACCGCCTCGACCCCACTTCAAGGGTGCGCCTGACCACGGGCTGGGTGTATGACCATTACAACGACTACCAGGCCGACCCCAGTGAATATCGCCCGGCAACAGGCGAGCTGACCCGGCGGTTTCGTCGTAACGTGGGCGCCAACCGGGAGAACGCTTACCTGTCGCTGGACTGGATTGGTAACAAGACCTGGCTCGGTATCGATCACGACCTGGTCACGGGTGTCGACTATGAAACCCGCCGCGAAGCCAACGGCGACTTCCTGCAAAGCAGCAATGTCGGCGGTTTCTACCCGGCCGATCCGCAGTATGGCCTGCTGCCGCCGGTGGGTAAGGTGAACCCGTCCAACACCAACGGCAAAAGCCATATCAAGGGCCAGTCGCTGTACGTCAAAGACACTATCCACCTGGGCGAAAAATGGATTCTGGCCCCGGGCCTGCGCTATCAGCATTATTCGATCGACTCTGGCGCGGGCCTGGACTTCAAGCAAACCACCGATGAGGGCGAATCCAGGCTTTTGCCCTTCCTGGGGCTGGTGTATCAGATGCGTGACGACCTCTCGCTGTATGGCAACTACAGCCAGTCATTCGCACCCAATGAGATGGAAACCGGCACCACGTTCGAAGGCACCTACAAGTCTGAAACCGGCCGCCAGTACGAAGTCGGCATGAAGTATGACAACGGCGACTGGACCAGCCAGCTGGCGGTGTACGACATCCTGAAAAAGAACGTACAACAGAACACCGGCGAGCTCGACGCGTTCGGCAATATGATCCAGCGCATTGCCGGTGAAGTGCAGTCAAACGGTCTGGAATGGAGCATGAGCGGACGCCTGAACGCGCAGTGGAGCGTCATCGCCAACTACGCCTACACCGATGCACGGATCAAAAAGGACACCCGGCAAACCGAGGGCAACCGCCTGTTCAACGTGGCCCGTCATGTGGGCGGGGCTTACCTGACCTATGAAGTACCGGCCGATATTTTCGCCGGCCGCTTGCGCCTGGGCTCCGGGGCCCGTTATGTGGGCAAGCGCGCAGGGGATATCAGCAACTCTTTCGAGCTGCCGGACTACACCACGGTGGATGCTTTTGCATCCTGGAAGACCAGCCATCTGCTGGGCAAGGAAACCTCACTGCAGCTCAACGCCAGCAACCTGACCGATCGCAGCTACTTTGTGGCTTCGGGCGGCAACACCCGGCGTGTGAGTTGGGGAGAAGGAAGGACGCTGCGCCTGACTGGAGAAGTCAGCTTCTAGCCTGACAGGCAGGCGCGCTCGCGCCTGCCCCTTGGCCCGGAGTTAAGGCCGGGCGGCCGTCACCTCGATCTCTACCAGGTAGTTGGGGTTGGCCAGGCCGGCTACCTGGAACGCCGAGCGGGTTGGCAGCTTGGGCTGGGCCTGGGTGCCGAAGAACTGGGTATAGCCCTTCATAAATCCGGCGAAGTCCATTTTGCCGGTTTCCGGCGTGCCCACCAGATACACCTGCATCTTGATCACATCGCCCATGCTCAGGCCCAGGCTTTTGAGGGTAGCCTCGATATTTTTCAGCACGTTGACCGTCTGCACTTCGGTGTCGCCATAGGCCGCCAGGGTCTTGGGATCGGCCTTGCTGTCGGCAATAGGCGGCACCACGCCACTGAGGTTGACCACGGTGACACCCGGTGGAATTTCCACGGCCAGAGAGATCGGGAAGTCCGAGTTGGGCAGCTTGTGACGGATCACTTCTGCGGCGTTGACCTGGGTAGTCATCAGGCCGGCCAGCACCGAGGTCAACACAAAAGCGGGGATCAATTTTTTAGACATTTTTGTATTCCTTGAGGGTCATGAAAAAAGCGCGCAGTCCATGGTTGCTTGTCAGCGTCGGGTGACCGCCTGAACATCCTCCACTGTCACGGAGTCAGCATAGTGATTGCCAAAATGAGTCCGTACATAGTTGACCACCGAGGCTATCTGCTGGTCATCCATGTACTTCTTGAAACCCGGCATACCGCCCTGCCCTGATGTCACCATATACACCGGGTACACCTTGGCCCCCAGTTTCTGGTTGGCAGCCAGCGCCGGGTAGGCCCCCGCCCCGTGGGAGCCCTGGCCTTCAGCCATATGGCAGCCCTGGCAGACCTGATTGAACAGAGCTTCGCCGCTGGCCTGATCGAACTTGCCGGAGGTGGACAGCATGGGTGCATCTTCAGCAAGCGCAGTGGCACTGACCAGCAGGCCTGCCAGGGTAGCGGTGGTTAAAGTCATTCTCATGGCTAACTCCTGGCTCAGGCCGCTTTCGCGCTGGCAATAATATGGGTATGCAGACGCTTGATCGCATCCTGGGAGGACAGGATCGCGCCCTCCATCCAGGCCGGGATATAGGAAGCATGCTCACCGGCAAGGACGATGCGACCGTCAATCTGGCACAGATTCTTGTAATGCTGCTGGCGGGTTTCAGGGGTCCACAGGCCATAGCAACCGTTGGTCCAGGGCACGCGGTGCCAGCCGACGGCAATGCCGTTTTCGAACTCTGCCGGGTATTGGGGGTGGACCTGGGCACCGTACTCAACGGCTTTCTGCACGCGCATTTGCGGGCTCATGGCAGTGAACTCATAAGCGTTCGGCCCCCAGATATAGGCACCGAGCAATACGCCCTTGCCCTGCTTGCCATAGTCGGTGCTCGGGTAGCTGATTTTGCTGATCGGCGTATCGGTGTAACTGATGCCGCCGTAGATATGCTCATCCTGCTCCCAAAAACGGCGCTTGAATTGCAGTCCGACCTTGATCGAAGACTCGTAAGGCACGGCGCGGATCGCGCTCATCATCGGTGCACTGACATCAACCGGCAGTTGCCCGAGGATCGACAGCGGCAATGTGCACACGCACCAGTCGGCCTGCTCCTGTTGTGCCCCGCCGCTACCGTCGCTGTTTTGATAGGTCACGGTCACGCCTTTGTCGTTTTGCTGGATGCGCGTGACCTTGGCGTTGTAATGGATCAGGTCATTGACCTGCTTCTGGAAGGCCTGGGCAATCATGTCCATACCGCCTACGGGCTGGAAAATGCTGCTCTGGAATTCATATTCCTGGCCGCTGGCGATGCTTTGCCACAGATTCGAATCCAGCAGCGCCTTGCAGTCGATCGGCTCGGACGCCACCGCCTCGGGCATCAGGCCACCACCATCGTCCACGGCAAAACCACGGCGCATGCTGGTCTCCAAGGATTTTTTGTAGGCGTTGCTGGCATCCAGCGCACCCCATTTGCGCATCACTTCCAGCAGGCGTTCGCGGTCTTCCCGGGTCAGTGCCTGATCCAGGCCGTGCTGATTGACGGCCTTGCTCAACAACTCGGCCACATGCCCCTGAAAGTCCGCCTGCACTTCACGATAACGCTGCGGCTTGCCGCCAAACGCCTTGGTGGAGTGCACCATTGCGTTGTAGTTGACCTGAATAAAGGGCTCCAGTGCGACGCCGAATTTGTGGCAGTAGTCGAGCACCGCATGGTGGTGATACGGGATGCGCCAAGGGCCGGGGTTGAGGTACAGACCCTTGTCGAATTCGCAATGCTGGGTAGCGCCGCCCAGCTCGGTGAAGCGGTCACCGCCACGCAACGTCCAGCAACGCCCACCGGGTTTGGCATTGAACTCCAGCACCTTGACCTGGTAGCCGGCCTTGCGCAGTTCGTAGGCGGCGGTCATGCCGGCCAGCCCGGCCCCAAGGATCAGTACGCGGGTGCCTTTCGGTGCGCCGCTCAAGGCGAAGTCACGCTGGTAATTTGATTCTGCGGCAAAGCCCAATGAGCTCATCGCCTGATACATCGCAGCGGCGCCTGCTGTCACGCCGATCCAGTTGAGTACTTTGCGTCGGCTCACAACCATTGCTTTCTCTTGCATGACCAGTCCTTTGCATCGAAGGGAAATACGCAGGCAATGACTGACGAACAACCCGGCATGCGGCATCGCCCGACCACAGAAATGTCTGCGCCCGGTGATGTCCCAGAGCAAGCGCTATGCCATGAATTAACGAAGGGAGAAAAAACCGCAACCAGAGAAAAGATTGCAAAACAGATACGGCCAAATGCTTCTACTTAGGTCAGGCAGGTCTGTTTTTGGTGCAAAGCGGATGCGCCAGTATTGGGCAGCTCAGGTGGCTGTGTACCTCATGGGCGCATCGCTGCCGGGTCGGGGCAACGCCTCAGGCATGCGGCGTCGGATAGAGCAGCAGTACCAGCCACCCGGCGACATAGAGCCCCAGGCCAAACGTCAGATGGGTGATCAGGGTTCGGCGCCTTGCCACGTAGGGAGCCGCCGTCTTCGATGCAGCGATGCCGAAGCCGAAGGCGGGCTGCAAGATAAAAAACGGTGCCGCCATACTGATCAAGCCAGCGGCCAATGCAGGCATCAGCGTGGGATGGAACAACCACTCCACACCCGTGAGTACAACCAGCAGCAACGCGAAGACAATGCCCGTCAGGTAATGAAAAACCCAGCCGATCAGACGCTCATGCCTGACACGCGGCGCAGCCACAATCGAGGTATGCTGAAACTGCCCCTGGCGCATGAGGCCCAGCCAACGACCGACGAGCCCATAGTCAAGGGACGGGATACCAAAGACCCGTGCACGAATTAAAGCGCCTGCGTCCATGATCAAGGTGGCCCCCACGCCAACCAACAGAATACGCAGTACCATCTCACTTGTTTGCATGTTGTACCCTCTGCATTAAGCCTGTTTTGTCGGCCTGGTCAGAGCAGTCTGCAAGTTCAAGTCGACTTGAGGTCAAGCATGAAAGAAATGGAGATCGGTGAAGTGGCACGGCGCTGCGGCCTGCCGCCCTCAACCCTGCGCTACTACGAAGAAAAAGGGCTGATCCGCTCGACAGGCCGTCGGGGCCTGAGCCGTGTGTTCAGTGCGGATGTACTTCAGTGCCTGTCGTTGATCGCACTGGGGCAGTGTTCGGGGTTTTCACTGGACGATATCGCCGCCATGCTGAAGGCGGACGGTCAGCCTGAAATTGATCACCAGCGCCTGGCAGAAAAGGCTGACGAACTTGATCGCACCATCCAGCGCTTGAGTACAATTCGCGACGAGCTCAGGCGAGCAGCAGCCTGCCCCGCTCCCCGTCATATTGAATGCCCTGCCTTTCAGAAAAAACTGGCCGCTGTCAGGCCACGCAGCCTCGACAGGAAAAAACCGGGACGCAGTCAAGCTCCCACGGACAAAAGTCAGAACACCCCATGAATGGCGTTAACAGCCCTGCCCTGTGCGGCTGATAGTGCATCATCGTGGATTTCAGACTGCAAACCAAATTGGCCAGCCAGTGCTTTACGCCCCTTGGGCGTCACTGCAAGCGCCCGGCTGTCGAGGTCCTGGACTACCCATTTGCGGCTCAGGGCCATCTGCAGAAAAGCGCCGCCAAGAGCACCGGCAAGATTGCACTGCGGCGCACCGGGCAACTGAGCATCTCCCTGGTGGCGGCAGAACATGACGAAATCCTCGGCCATGTCGCCATTTCCCCTGTCAGCATTTCGTCCGGGGTAACCGGATGGTATGGCCTGGGGCCGATCAGTGTAAGGCCTGACCGTCAGGGCAAGGGCATCGGTTCGGCATTGATGTGGGCCGCACTGCAACAGCTGCGGCAACAGGGCGCAGCGGGTTGCGTTGTGCTGGGCGACCCTGCCTATTACGGCCGCTTCGGGTTTAAAGCCCACCCCGGCCTTGAGTTGCCCGACGTTCCCCCTGAATACTTCCAGGCCCTGTCCTTTACTGGCGAGCTGCCTGTCGGGGTAGTGAAATACGCTGCGGCGTTTGATGCACGCGAGTAAGTGACCGGGCGTGGTGGGCATTGTTGTTCATTCAAACGATTTCTGCCTTTGTGGGAGCGGGCT
Organism: Pseudomonas sp. WS 5051; assembly: GCF_012985715.1. Classification (NCBI taxonomy): domain Bacteria; kingdom Pseudomonadati; phylum Pseudomonadota; class Gammaproteobacteria; order Pseudomonadales; family Pseudomonadaceae; genus Pseudomonas; species Pseudomonas sp. WS 5051. Next base: position 358,804 of record NZ_JAAQWV010000004.1, on the reverse strand, counting down.
TGCTCGCGATGGTCGTCAACGATGACGCGTATTAGCTGAGTAAATGCGGCGCCATGAAGAACATCGCGAGCAAGCCCGCTCCCATACTTGAGCAGCATTGCGGGCGTGGTGGGCATTGCTGCGTTAGCTCTGATTACTTACCGGGCAGCAATGCGATCATCCGGTCAAAGGCCGCCAACGGGTACCTGTCATTACGTGGTTGCGCAACGGGCATTTTTGCAGGAAAGCCCACGTGCACACTGCCGGGCAGCACGTGCTCGATCGCTGCGTACCAGGTCAGTAACGCCTGCTGCAGCCGTACATGCAGCTCGAAATTGCTTCTGCGCCGAGTGGAGTCTGCACGGGCTCGCTGCCGTGCCAGTTGCGGGTCTATGCGCCCGACAATGTAAGCGTCTGCAAAGCCGATACGCCCCTGTGCGACAGTGTCACGGGTGGCGTCCAGTTCTGTTTGCCAGTCGTTTGTGCTGGCTTCATCGATCTGCCAGAGGCACCACAGGTAGTGAAGCTTGAGCGGGTCGCTGTCGCACACCGCCCATGGAGCCCTGGCTTCCATGGCCAGCGCGGCCTGCCATCGATCGACGTTACGCTCGGCCCAGAAAACTGCGGCTGCGACGGGATCACTGGCACGCTCCGGCACACCGTCAAGACGGCCGTGCTCAGCAATCACATGCGGCCCTCCATGCCGGGTGCACCACGTGGTTTTACCGCTGGCGCTGATGCCTTCAACCACCAAAATCATTGATATGGCTACTCCGGCCACAATAGGGGCTCAGGCAGGAAACTGTTGATCAGACCCGGGATAACCCGGAGCTCAGGTTGGACTCAATAACTGAAAAGCCTGTTCCGCGCCTGCTCCACTGGCTACACGCAAGTACATACAGGGGCCCCGGCTGGCTTGAGCCGCATGAGACTTGCCGACGGATGCCTGAAAAATTTACACACTTTTACTCAAGTCCTTATATCACCCGCTAATGGCTATTTGCTATTGTTTTGGATCCAATCATGGAGGCGTAAAAACATGGACAGGGCCAAGGTATCCAAACGCGGCTGGGCGTGGGCGTACCGGAAACTACGCGACTTGCACTGTTCACGGCTATCGTCGTTTTACAGAGCAACCCTGTATGCGGTTCGCGGTGATAGCGGCACTTTTCGCTGCGACCTGACCAGGCAGAAAATCCGCCTGCATCGATAATAAGCGCCGCTCCCATACGTTGAAGAGGATCATCCTGTTTGAGCTAACCTGGCTTGAACTGCCCTGCTGTCTTCCTGTCTTTGCCCTGCTTGCTGGCGTTGCATTCAATGCTGGAGCGCCCGGGTATGTCCATACGTACTGACGCCTTCAGAGCGACCGAAAGCTGAAAGCTCGTACATCTGCATGACGAAAATCTTGCTTTGGTTAGGAATGTGCAACATTTTTTGTCAGAATGAATTATGCATAATAATTCTCATTCACAGGTCTGCCCCTCCATGCAATTCGCCTCTGCTTCCCATATGCCCATCCGTATTCTGGCTATTGAGGATGATCCGGTGCTTGCCGCCGACCTGGATAGCCATCTGGGCCAGCGGGGCTTTTCGGTCACGTTGCGTCACGACGCAGACGACATTCTGCATCTGGTGCGCTCCGAGGGTTTCGATTTGATCCTGATGGACATCATGTTACCCGGCAGCAGTGGCCTGGAGGTGCTCGCCCAAGTGCGCCAGTGCCAGCGTGTCCCGGTCATCCTGATGTCGGCGCTGGGTGCCGAGCAGGACCGGATAACCGGTTTCAGCCAGGGCGCGGACGATTACTTGCCCAAGCCATTCAGCATGCAGGAGATGGATGTACGCATCGATGCCATTCTGAGGCGCGTGGCCTACGAGCACGAGGCCCAGGTAAAAGTGCGCAGCGATTCGCAACTGGAACTTGATCAGCAGGCCATGGATGTTTGCCGCAACGGCCGCTGGGCCGATCTGACCAACACCGAATTCCGGGTACTGGAAATCCTCATTCAGCATCCCGGCGAGGTGTTGAGCAAAGCCTTTCTGTACCAACAGGTCATGCATCGGGCGCACTCACAACATGACCGCAGCCTGGACATGCATGTCAGTCGGGTTCGTCGCAAATTGCAGGCCATCGGTTACAGCGCCGGGCGCGTCGAGACCATACGCGGCATGGGGTATGTGCTGGCGCCGTTGCAGTCATGAGGCTGCCGAACCGGCACTCGCTGCTGTGGCAACTGGTCGGCGTGCTCGCGCTTTTGTGCATGCTGGTGATCAGTTTGCAGGCCGACCTGAGCAAGCGTCTCAAGGATGCCACCGCCCTCCTCTCCGAACCGGCCAAGCAGAGCCATATCGCTTATGCACAACAGGCCGAAACGGCGTGGCGGGAACGCGGCACGCAAGGCGTTGACGAGTTCCTGCACAGCTTGCGCAAACAGGAACGGGTGTGGGCCGCCGTCGTCGATGAGCACCAGCAATCATTGTCTTCGCAGCCTCTGGATGAACATGAGCGTCGTAAGCTCGACTTTGTCCGTCCGCTTCACTGGACCGTAGGACGGCCAAACGGCTGGCCAACGTTCTATGTGCCTTTCAGCGACGACAAAGCGCGTCTGGTCATGGAGCTGCCGCATCGTTTCAACCCGCGTGAGCACTTGCGGGTGTGGGAGGTGCTGCTGCAATGGGTACTGCCGGCGGGCTTGGCGCTGCTGCTCGGCTTCCTGCTCTACCGTGTGTTGATCGCCCCCGTGGTGACCCTGCGCCGCCAGGCGGCAGCATTGAGCTCGGGCAACCTGTCGGCCCGCGCAGGGCCGCAGGTGGCTCGGCGGCGCGACGAGCTGGGCGACCTGGGGCGAACCTTCGATCACATGGCCGAGCGCCTGGAAAACACCCTGGCGCTGCAGCGTCGGCTGATGCGTGACTTGTCCCATGAGTTGCGTACGCCGTTGAGCCGACTGCGCGTGACCGGTGAACGTGAACCGGACATGGATGCCATGCGCCAGCGCCTCGAACGTTAGGTACAGAGCATGGACCGATTGATCGGCGATACGCTGGAGCTGGTGTGGCTGGACACCGAGCGCCCCGCCCTGGCGCTGGAGCCGGTGGAGCTGGACCAGCTATGGGAGGTGTTAAGTGGCGACGCCAGCTTCGAGAGCGGTTGGCCGATCGAGCGTCTGCGCTGTGATTTGCCCCCTGACTGTCGCGTCATGGGTAACCTGAACAGCCTGGCGCAGGCGCTGGAAAACATCTTGCGCAACGCCATCCGCCATTCACCGCAACACGGCGCAGTCACATTCACCGGTGTCAGCAAGGGCGCCTATTGGTACGTGTGGATCGAAGACCAGGGGCCCGGCGTCGCTCCCGACAAGCTCGAACAGATTTTTCAGCCCTTCACCCGACTCAACGCCGCACGCCCCGGCGGCAGTGGCTTCGGCCTCGGTTTGTCGATTGCGCGCAGCGTCGTGCAATTGCAGGGCGGCGAAATCTGGGCAGAAAACACTGACAGTGGATTGCGCATAAATCTGAAATTGCAAATGTATAAAATGTAAATAAGATTTACTCACGTTTGCGAATCACTTCTATTAGCGCCGCCCATGGAGATTCAGGCTTAACCGAGCCCCCTGCTGACAGGATGCTCAGACACTCCATTGGGCTCATCCACTAACAGGAGTGTTGTCGATGTACCCGCGATTCAAGCTCAATCATCTTGTCCTCGCCTTGATGGCCTGCTCGCCCGGCGCTGCGCTGGCCGAAACCGAACTGCTGGCGGCGCCGGCGTCAGACAATGTCTTGCAACTCGATGATACCCATGTTGTGGCCACTGCCGCGCAAGAGCTCAAGCAAGCCCCCGGGGCATCGATCATCACGGCCGAAGACATCAAGAAACGCCCGCCCGTCAATGACCTGTCCGATATCATCCGCAAAATGCCAGGGGTCAACCTGAGCGGCAACAGCGCCAGCGGTACACGCGGCAATAACCGCCAGATCGACCTGCGCGGCATGGGCCCGGAGAACACCCTGATCCTGATCGACGGCAAGCCCGTGACCTCACGCAACGCCGTGCGTTACACCCGTTCCGGCGAGCGCGATACCCGTGGCGACAGCAACTGGGTGCCGGCTGACGAAGTCGAGAGCATCGAGGTGCTGCGAGGCCCGGCGGCCGCACGCTACGGCTCCGGCTCGATGGGCGGCGTGGTGAACATCATCACCAAGCGCCCGACACAGGAACTCAGCGGTTCGCTCTCGGCGTACACCAACCTGCCCGAGGACGATGCCGAAGGCATGACCAAACGCACCACGTTCAGCCTCTCCGGCGCGCTGACCGAAGCGCTGGCATTTCGTGTCTACGGCAACCTGAACAAGACTGACGCCGACGACTCCGATATCAACCTCGCGCACACCGACACCGCCTCCGGTTCTGCATTGGCTGCCGGCCGCGAAGGGGTCCGCAATAAAGACATCAACGCGTTGTTGAGCTGGGCGCTGGACGATCAGCAGACCCTCGATTTCGAGACCGGTTTTAGCCGGCAAGGCAATATTTACACCGGGGATGTCGGCACCGGGGGAACAGACTCGCAGACGCCCGGCAGCACGATCAACCAATGGCTGGGGCGTGAAACCAACACCATGTACCGGCAGAATTTTTCCGTTACCCATCGGGGTGACTGGGCGTTCGGGACATCACGGGTGTTGGCGCAATACGAGAAAACCCGCAACAACCGATTGCAAGAAGGCCAGACCGGTGCGGTCGATGGTGACATCAGCGCCAACGCAGACAAGAGTACCAGTACCTATGACAGCTACTTGCTCCAGGGCGAACTGAACATTCCCCTGCAAGTGCTGCTGCCACAAACCTTGACCCTCGGCGCGGAATGGAATCGCCAGGAGCTGGACGACCCGAGCACCTTCGACCGGGCCGTCGGCACCACATTGCCCAACTCGGCGTTGGGTGCACGCTCGTCCTATATGGACGCGACGATCATGGCCTTGTTCATGGAAGACAATATCGAGTTGAGCCCCAAATGGTTCCTGACGCCCGGGCTGCGCCTGGACCATCATGATCAATTCGGCGCCAACTGGAGCCCGAGCCTGAACAGTTCCTACATGTTGACCGACGACATCACGTTGAAGGGCGGTATTGCCCGCGCCTTCAAGGCGCCGAATTTGTACCAGTTGAACCCCAACTACCTGTATCGCAGTAACGGCAACGGGTGTGCACCCACACTGCTCAGCACGGGTTGCTATGTGTTGGGCAATAAAAACCTCGAGCCCGAGATCAGCATTAACAAAGAGCTGGGCATCAGCTTTGCCCGGGATGGATGGACCGCCGGGATCACCTACTTCCGTAATGATTACGACAACAAAATCGTGGCTTCGAACGATTTGGTCGACAAGACCCTGGCCAACGAGGCCATCCTGCAATGGGATAACGCCAAGGATGCCGTGGTCAAGGGATGGGAAGGAAACGTCGGCATTCCATTGCTCGGTGAGAATGGCAATACGCTGAGCTGGAACACCAACTTCACCTATATGCAGTCCAACAAGGACGGCGACGGCAACCCGTTGTCGGTGGTGCCCAAGTACACGGTAAACACCATGCTCGACTGGCAGGCTACGCAGGCACTTACCCTGAGCCTGACCGGGACCTATTACGGCAAGCAAGAGCCGCGGGTATTCAACCCGACACGTAATGTTGCCGTCATCGCCACAAACGAGCTGCAAACCCTTGACCCTTACCATATCTGGGGTGTTGGCGGGACCTACCAGGTAAACAAGAACCTGTCGCTCGGTGCCGGCATCAACAACCTGTTCGACAAGCGCGTGTACCGCGAGGGCTCGGGCACCACAGCCGGGGCCAGCACTTACAACGAGCCGGGGCGCGCGTTCTACGCATCGATCAGCACCTCGTTCTGATCCCCGCGCTCACAGGCGCACTTGATCACCCACCCAACGCTCAGCCGCTGACCAGGCTGGGCGTTGGCATACAGCTTGATAAAAATACTCCGGTATCGTGCCGGGAACTGATGAGCATGCCAGATGAAAACACCCCCCCATTACGGCCCGACAGTGTCGCGTATCCTTGCGGCGCTGTGCGGCGGCTACCTGTTCACTTACGCCTTCACTGCGGCACTTGCGCGCTTGCTGCCGATGAATAAAGTCGATGCGCTGGTGACGGCCAGCCTGGTGTCATTTGCGGTCTACAGCCTGGCGATTCTTTGGGCATTTGCCTGCCGCAGTGCCCGCCGCGCATGGGCCGGGCTAAGCCTGGCTGTGCCCTTGGCGGCGATCGGTTTCTGGCCGCAGTGGATGGAGATACCGGGATGAAAAGCAAAACCATCACCCAGTCCCTTGCCTGGCTGCACACGTGGGGCGGGCTGATTTTCGGCTGGATCCTGTTTGCAATCTTCCTCACCGGCACCCTCGCAGTGTTTGATAAGGAAATTGATAGCTGGATGCGGCCGGAAATCCCGGCCCACACGCTCACGTCAAGCGAAGCCGCACAACGCGCACTCGACTATCTGCACGCGCAACAACCGAACGCCAGCACCTGGAACATCGGCCTGCCCACCGAGCGATCATCAGGGCTGACCGTCTCCAGCGGTGAACAACGGCGTGGCGGTGGCGTGAACCTGGACCCGGAAAGCGGCGCCCCGCTTGACGTCCGCAAGACAGCGGGTGGCGGGTTCTTTTTTCGCTTCCATTTCACCCTCGACCTGCCGCGCAATATCGGCATCTGGGTGGTTGGCCTGGCCGCCATGGGCATGCTCGTCGCACTTGTCAGCGGCATCGTCATTCACAAAAAATTCTTCAAGGATTTTTTCACCTTCCGCCCGGCCAAGGGCCAACGTTCCTGGCTGGACGCGCATAACGCCACCGGTGTGCTGGTACTGCCTTTCCATCTGATGATTACCTACACCGGCCTGGTGATTTTTTACCTGACCTACATGCCCGCGGCGATGGACGCACTGTTCGATGGCGATCGTGTCGCGGCCAGTGGAGCGCTACGCGGGGCGCCTGCTGAACAGCGTGCAGAACACAATCACACACCCGGCAAGCAAGACGTCGCCACTGCGGGTGCACGCCGTGAGGGACAGAGGCCAGGGCGTGGCGAGCCTCTTCACCCCGTCTCCCAGCCTGCACCGCTGACCGCCATAGGACCTTTACTGGCCGAAGCCGAGCGAAGCATGGGGCCGGTTTCCGGACTGTCGATTAAACATCCCGGTCGCAGTGATGCTCGTATTGAAGCGCGCCCCTTGCTGGGTAATCGTATCGAGCTGACCAAGGGCGCCAGCATGGTGTTCGACGGCGTTACGGGCAAAGTCTTGCGGCAACCGCCGCAGAGCCGAGCGAGCCTGCTGACCCAGAAAGTCATGTCCGGCTTGCACTTCGCCCAGTTCGGCGGTTATCCCATGCGCTGGTTGTACTTTGTCTGCGGCCTGGCCAGTTGCGCCATGCTGGCCACCGGTGTGGTGCTGTTTACCGTCAAACGGCGCCGTCGTCACGATAGCGAAGGGGTGATCGGTGCGATGCTGTATCACGCTGCCGAACGCATCAACGTAGCGGTCGTGGCCGGACTGGTGCTGGCATCTATCGCACTGCTGTGGGCCAACCGGTTGCTGCCGTTGCAATGGGCCGGGCGTGATCAATGGGAAGTGCGGGTTTTCTTTCTGGTGTGGCTCGCCAGCCTGGGCCATGCCATCGTCAGGCCCAGACTCGCTGCCTGGCGCGAACAGTTGGGCCTCGCGGCCTTGATGTGTTTGAACTTGCCCCTGCTGAATCTGATTGTTGTCAATCGAGGGGACGGGCTCTACCTGGAACTCACCCTCGTAGTGATAGGTGCGCTGCTGGCCTGGGCAGCCTGGCAGACAGGACAACCGGCCAGACAAGCAGTACCGCGTAAATCCTCTAACACCCTGGAGCAGCATTGAAATGAACCTTGCCTTGATCGCGAGTATGTTGCTGGCCTGTAGCGGCATGTTGGGTTTGTGCCTTGGGCTGGAGCGGTATTACAAACAGCTCAGGCAACCCACGCCCGCCCCTGTCGTCCTGCGAACATTACGCTGCACCGGCTGGATTGCCCTGTTGGCCAGCTTGGCCTGTTGTATTCAAGCCTGGGATGGGCCCATGGCTGCCGTGGCCTGGCTCGGCAACCTCTCCCTCGCGGCACTCACGGTAGCGTTCCTGCTGCCTTACGCGTCGCGGCTGCGCAGAGTGCCTGAGCCAGAGAGGGCTGAGGTCAGGCAAACAACCTGAGAGACGCTTGGGTGGGGGTTGCCTTCAAGGCCGGGACGACTCAGATTACGCAACAGGATGTAACTTCTGACTTTCCAAGGTGGAATAGATGTTGAACAAAGCCCTGAGACGCAACGCACTCCTTGCCCTCCTCTCTGCCGTTTTGCCCTCTGCGGTCATGGCTGCCACCCCTGAAATGCCCAAGGGTATGACGGTCAAAGAGCTCATGCCCAGCAAGCCGTTCCCAACGACGTACCCCGGGTTTGAAGGCCAGAAAAGCAAGTTTCCGGCGCAACTTGAAGGCAGCGGCGAGTTCGAGGTGACGCGTGTGGCCAGCGTTTGCGCTGACCCGGACAACCCGATCAACTTCGCGATGGAGGCCGAGAGTTTTATCCGAATGGGTAACAAGCCGGTGGCCGATGTACTGGAAAAACGCAACATTGATTGGGAGATGTGTGACGCCTCGGTGGTAGGCCAGAAACTCAAGGTGGTTCGCTTGCAGCTGTTGGGCATGGGCTGCGGCTTTCCCTTTGTGGGCCAGCAAAAAATCCCTGTCGACCAGATCAGCCAGCATGCCTGCTTTTACGTGCCCGTGGTTGAGTTCAACGGCAAGGAGCAATTGATGGCCAGCGATGCGCTGAAAGGTTTCGAGGGGTTTGCGGTAGAGCGTTTGAGTGCTTACCTGAACCCGTAAATGCCTCTACGCCACAGGCTTGATGCCTCGCTACCCCTTACCTGCGCCGAGTGCCTGGCGTCCTGAAACGGGGACAGCCTCAACGCGCTGGCCTCTGCCTGCGCGTTGCCCCATCAGCATCAGCCCCCCGCCCAACAGCAGCAAACCGGCGGCGAAGAAGATGTAAATCCCGCACACACCGGTGGACCTTGAACAAACCGAGGAATAAGGCGCGAACATTTGGCCGAGGCTGCGTCACATCGGCCGACGGTGCTCTAGCCGGTGCTATCCCTTGGTCAGATCAACCAATGGCGTTTGCCGTACCTCAGTTTCCCGCCCACCCTGAATGTCGCTCACTCGCTTCAAAGCCTTATCAACAGCCACCTTATCCGCCAATAAGCTATAGCTAATGTGGAACTGCTTGTGTTCCTTCGGCCCAATTGTTGGTACCAAATTCAGTGGCCGCTGATAACGGCGGTTGTAGGAAAAACTTGTCCCCGGTTCCAAGCCGGTAACATAGCCCTGGCCTTGGGTATCGGTGTTTTTCCACAGGGAAAACACCGGCAGTGTCTGAGTATTGAAGCCGACTGAAACGCCCAGGCTGCCAGCCTTGTTATGCAACACGGTCAACGTATCGCCCTTGGCATCGCCATACGGCACCACGTTGTAAACCGTTTCGTCGTAGTCCTTGGTCGGTGCACGGTAGGTTTGCCAGTCGGGCAGATCGTTCTTGGCCTTGTCGTTGAACGGCGACACCTGTTTCACCGGTGCGGCGAAACGAGCGCCCTGCTCCAGGAACGGGGTGCTGAAGTTACTGTGATAAAGCGCCTGGTATTCCTTTGGATAGTCACCGTTGTTGGTTAGGGTGTCGTTGAGGGAGAACACTACGCTGCCGGGCTCGGTGACCAATTCGGTAGCGACGGAAAAATCGACCTTTTTGAACGCCTGCTCTTTCAGTTCGCCGCGCAGGGTGATGGCATACGGCGGTTTTTCATCGATATGCAGGGTGACTTTACTTGCAGGAATGTTAGCGGCCCGACCATGCAGGGTCAGCAGTTCGCCGTTGTCGACTCCTGGGTGGCCGACCCATTCGTATCCACAGCGGGTGACCAGCTCATTGAAACCTTCCAGCCAGCCCAGACCACCACGACCATTAAGCTCGATAAAGGACGGGTTGACCACTTCCTTGACCGGCGAATCCCAGCCCATGCGCACATTACCTACCGAGGCCTGCAAGACGTTCATTCCGCGAGTAGGCACTACCGAGAGTTTCATCGTACCGTTATCGATGTCCACAATGCTGACGCCCTCCTGCCGGCCACCGTGCAAGGTGCGCAAGGTGATGCTGAAGGGTTTATCGGTTTTTACGCCGAGTTGCTGGCTGGTGATCTGCCAGTTCTGGGCGCCATGGTCGGTGTCGAGCAGAACGTAATCCCAGGCCATGGCGTGGGAGGCAGCGGACAGTGTAGTGAGGGCAACAAAGAGTTTGAGCGGGGTCATGGCAGCAGCCTTTCTTGGAATTGTGCCTTTTTATAGACTTGATGAAACGTTTCATCAAGCTTTAAAACCGACCCAAAGCCGCAAAATACCCAGAAAAATCGGGGGAACATCGAATATTTTTTCGATGTCATCACCAGCACACTTGCTCCCAAATCAGATCGAATATGAGCGCCCGCAGGTGAGGCACTTATCGCAGTAACTCCTGCAAGATGAACTTCACCCACTGCGGATCGGAAGCGCCCCTGATGCGCAGCCTGGCTGTTCCTGGCTCAATACCGATCTCGGAAACCGATTCTATTGACGAAACATGGTTAGCGATAAAACAGCATAAACAATCACACACACTATTCCACCCAGCCAAGCTAAAGAACAGTACTCCCCTCCCCACCTGAAGTGCTACTGTCTTTATAAGTCGAGCACGGCGCACGACTTGTAAATCGAACTTCTCACAAGGACAAGCAAAGTGACAAAATATTACTTCCTATTCACTTATTCAATTTCTCCGACAGGAGATACTGACACTGCAGCCAAAGCAGCTGACAAAGTCAGAAAAGGGATTGCCAATATAGAAAATTCCGACTGGAACAAACTCTCCACTGTTGAAACCACGTTCTCCGGCCGGCTGACACTGACAGCTGAAACGGTCTGTGAAAAAAGAGAGGAAGCAAGAGGCCTTGTCTGTCGTGAAGTGAAAGCCGTAGTCGACGCTCATAAAGCGTGCTGCGAGATACGTGCCGACATCTCTTTACTCGTCGACGGCCTCGGCCCGCGCATGGATATCGTCATTTAATTGCACGCCAGTCCTCAACCGGGTGCAATTGAAAAGTAACTTGCAGCACTTCCCCTGCCCCTTCCCACCCAAGTCGGGCGAATTCAATATATATTACCAGCACTTACCGGGACATACGTTTTTCGAAGGAAGAAAACACTGTAACTCAAACATGACAACCTGAACACCACCTGACAGTTACACCTAAATATCCAAACTATAATTAATAAACATCGCTCCAACTTTCTTCACTCAAGATCGAGCCAGTAGTTTTGCATCTGAATACGATCTTCGGAGACGTAGTTACTTGTGTAAGTGATTTAAAAAACGGGTTTTGTCTGCAAGACTGAAGTAGCACGCAGCGGCTTGCTTACTCCTGATGCAGGCCCAACCCGTTTCAATCAGCGAACCAGGCCTGCGACGAAATCAAGAAGCGCGCGAGTCTTTGCGGGAACATGATGTCGCGACGGGTAGTATGCATAGAGCGGAAAACGCTGCTCCGACCAATCGGGAAACAGCTGAACAAGCTGCCTGGAAGAGGTATATTCTTCAATTCCCAACTCGAACAACTGCGCAATACCGAGCCCGGCCAAGCATGTGCTATAGACCGTACCCGGATCGTTGACGGTCAACATGCCCTGCGGCTTGACTGTGACCTTCTTGCGGCGCTGATGAAACTCCCAGGCAAACGGACGGCCGGTGACTGGCTCCCTGAACAGGATGCAGCGATGGTCCGAAGTCTCGAGTTCCATAGGGTCCTTGGGATGACCGAAACGCTCAAGATAAGCTGGCGATGCCATGGCCAAAACTCGCGTATCGAGGAGTTTTCTCGCCACTAACGACGACGGCTGAGGATGGCCGAAGCGGATCGCAATGTCGAAACCATCCGCGATCAAATCACCCAGGTCTTCCTTGCTGCGCAGCTCCATTTCGAGCTCAGGGTGGCTATCCATGAACGCGCCCAATCGGGGACCGAGGATCAGTCTCGCAAATAGCGGGTCCACGTTGACGCGCAGCCGGCCACGAACCTTTTGCGCATCACTGGCGGCGCTGCCTGTCGCCTCGGCAAGCGCATCGATCAGAGGCATCACCTCTTCGTAGAAACTGCGCCCTTCGTCGGTCAGCCTCACTGATCGCGTCGTGCGCTCGAACACTCTGATGCCCAATCTTGTCTCCAGGCGGGCTATTGCCCTGCTCACGCCAGATTGAGACATATCCAGTACCTCAGCAGCCCCGCCAAAGCTGCGCGCATCAACGACAGCCGCCATAACGTCGACGCCTTCCAGCAACCGGGAACTTAATGCCTTCATTGATGACTCCTGCGCATGAATATTATGCGTTCCATGCTATCGCATTATAAGGCCCGAAATCCCAACATTGCTCCAACGCTGAGCCGGCTACCCCATGCCGACCCTACACCCCATTGAGGCCACCCCCGACGTGGCATTCACCGGAGCAATGACAATGACGCGCATCCTCGTTACCGGATCCTCCGACGGCCTGGGCCAAATGGCGGCACGCCTGCTCGTGGCCAACGGTCATCAGGTCGTGTTGCATGCCCGAAACCACGCCCGGGCGGCCCATGCCATCGCTCAAGTTCCCGGCGCGCAGACGGCACTCGTCGGGGACCTTTCCAGCATCGCAGAAACCAAGGCGCTTGCTGCCAGCATCAATGAACTGGGCCCCTTCGATGCCATCATTCACAATGCCGCTGTCGGCTATCAGGAGCGCGAGCGCATCGCCACAGTGGATGGCCTGCCCCATGTCTTTGCCGTGAACTCTCTGGCGCCCTACATTCTGACCGCCATGGTCAAGCGACCCAAGCGCCTGGTTTACATGAGCTCCAGGCTTCACTTGAAGGGTAATCCCTCTCTCAGCGACCTGACCTGGGAATCGCGACGCTGGTCCGGGATGCAGGCCTACTCGGACTCCAAGCTTCACGCGGTCCTGCTTGCTTTTGCCGCCGCGCGTCACTGGCCAGATGTGCTGTCCAACTGCGTCGAACCAGGTTGGGTTGCCACGAAGATGGGCGGCCCTGAGGCTACGGATGACCTTGACCTCGCGCCCCGCACCCAGGCGTGGCTCGCTGCAGGCACTGCAGCGCGCGTAACCGGCGACTACTTCTATCACCAGCGGTCGGCAGAAGTTCACAGCGCTGCGTTTGACCCCGCGCTTCAAGAGCGATACCTGGCCGCTTGTGCGCAACTCTCAGGCATTGAGTTTCCCCCACGATAAGTTCGCATGGCCCATCAGTCGGCATGCCGGTCGCCACAGTACACCGGGTGCACGCACGGCTTGGCCTTGAAAAACCTCACCTTTGCGACCTTTATTTTGAATTTCACAGAGATACGCCCATGCAATCGAAAGTCATAAGGCATCAGGCCGTTACTACGCCGGCAAGTGCCCACGCACCCGCAACGCCACACCCTCATGGGGTAACTGTATCCAGGGCACAGGCGATAGCGGCTGTTCTTGCCCTGAGCCTCGGCTGCTTCTCCTTTGTCAGCACCGAGCTCATGCCCGTAGGCGTGCTGCCAGCGATGGCCGCTGGCCTGAATGTCTCGCTCGGCGCCGCAGGTTATCTGGTTACAATTTTTGCATTTATGGTCGCTCTGACCGCAGCGCCGCTGACTGGCCTGCTTGGATCGCTCAACCGCAAGACACTGATGGCCGGTCTGCTGGCGGTCTGCTGTATCGGCAATCTGATCACCTTCCTGGCGCCAAACTACTTCGTCGTTTTCCTTGGACGCATTCTGGTCGCAGGTGCAATCGGCGTGTTCTGGTCGACAGCGGTGGTCACCGCAGTGCACATGGTCTCTGCACGAAACGCAGTACGAGCTACATCGATTGTCTTTGGCGGTGTTTCGCTGGCGACGGTGCTGGGGATTCCGGCTGGCACAATGCTCGGTGAAATGTATGGATGGCGCTCCGTGTTTGCTGCGCTCTCGATACTCAGCCTGGTCGTCTTCACGCTGATCGCATGGTCAGTTCCGGCGGTCCGCATCTCGAAGGCTGCCAAGCGAGGGGCGATGTCAGCCGTGCTCAAAAGTGGCCCCTTGCTTGTGGTTTTCGGGATCACCGCCCTTGTCGTCACCGGCAACTTTCTGGCTTACACCTACGTGTCTCCGTACCTTGAGCAGATTGCCGGCCAGAGCCCTGCACAGGTCAGCATGCTTCTGTTGGTCTATGGCGCGGCAGGTGTAATTACCAACTTCGCCGTGGGCCCGTTCGCGTCCAGGGCACCAAGAACCAGCCTGGGTCTGGTAACAGCACTCCTTGCCGCAAGCTTGTCATGCATGAACGCGGCAGCGGTCAGTCATGCCGCCATTTTCGCTGTGCTTGCTGCGTGGGGCGCTGCATATGGCGCACTTCCGGTGCTGCTGCAGACCCTGGTGTTCAAGGAGGCCTCCAGGATTCCAGGCGGAGCCGACGCAGCCACGTCCATCAATGTATCTGTATTCAATGCAGCCATCGGCCTGGGCTCGCTGCTGGGCGGACTGCTGATCAATCTTGCCGGACCGCAACCCATTGCGTACCTGTCCGCCTGCTTCGCCATTGCAGGCTTGGCGGTGATCCTGGTGAGTCGCCAATCTTCATAGTCGCGCAACCTCTGACAACCACCGAGTCCTGTCAGCCCCTCCCCCTTACACGTTGAAATGGAACAAAGCATATGAGCAGAATCACAGTCCTGGGCCTCGGCGCCATGGGGTCGCGCATGGCCTCACAATTGCTTGCTGCAGGTCACACAGTCACTGTCTGGAATCGAACCCCCGATGCAGCAGAAGCGCTTGTCAAGCAAGGGGCCTTCCACGCGCGCACGCCAAGAGAAGCCAGCGCAGGTGCGGAGTTCGTCATTGCAATGTTGCGTGACAATGATGCGTCTCGCCATGTCTGGCTGGATCGCGAGATCGGCGCCCTCTCTGGTATGGCAGCGGGAGCAATCGCCATCGAGAGTTCGACACTCACTTCGGGCTGGATCCAGGAGCTCGGCACCCACATGCAGCATGCCCGGGTGGCGCTGCTGGAAGCGCCGGTATCGGGATCCCGTGCTCAGGCCGATGCGAGGCAGCTGGCCTATCTGGCAGGCGGAGAGGAAGAAGTCCTGGAGCGCTGCCTGCCTCTGCTACGCGTCATGGGCTCTTCAGTCCATCACGTCGGCGGCCTGGGTCATGGCGCTTTGGCGAAACTTGCCACCAACGCCATGCTGGGAATACAGGTGACGGGCCTGGCAGAGGTCATCGGGTTATTGGAGCGAAACGGAGCCGATGCATCGCGAGTGCTGGCAGCCATGGCAGGCACCTCCGTCTGGCCACCGGTTGCTGCCTATCTTTCAGGGAGCATGATGACGGAGAACTTCGCCCCGCAGTTCCCCGTGGCGTTGATTGAAAAGGACTTCGGCTACACGCTCGAGGAAGCAGGATCAGCAGAGAACGCCCCCACAATTGCCGCAGCACATAACGTTTTCCAGCGCGCAGCAGCGCGCGGAATGGGCGACCGGAACATGACAAGCGTAGTGCGATTGTTCACCGAAAAGCGTGATTGATCCCGCGAACCCACTGGGTCCTTGTGGCATGCAAACCGAGATGCCCCTCCCCCGCACTTTGCGTGCAATGAAGCATGACTGACAGTGGCTGCGGGTTTGTATCCCGCAACCAGCCTGGTGCCTGGCGCGCTCGGTTCCTGTGCATATTCTGATACTGCAACTGGAGACAACAATGAAGCTCTTTCGCTATGTTAAGCATGATGGCGTGTATCCGGGCATGGTCGATTCATCGGGACAGCTGCGGGACATATCAGCCCATGTGGATGACGTCTCGCGCGCGTGCTTGTCCGATACGGAACTTGCCCGGCTTTGTGAGCTTGACGAACACCGGCTTCCGCTTATTTCGACCCCGGTTCGCTACCTGCCACCGATAAGCGATATCGGCAAGTTCATCGCAATTGGTTTGAACTACCTGGACCACGCCGAAGAGGCCGGTCTTGCTATCCCGTCCGAACCGTTGGTGTTCTTCAAACCGGTCAGTTGCATCAGCGGGGCCGATGACCCCATCGTACAACCTCCCCACTCAAGGCAATTGGACTGGGAGGTTGAGCTGGGGGTCGTCATCGGAAAGCGCGCCCGTTACGTTCCGGTTGCCCAGGCACTTGAACATGTGGCGGGCTACTGCGTGGCCAATGATGTTTCCGATCGTGGATTCCAGTTTCAGAGCTCGCAATGGGACAAAGGCAAGAGCTCCGACTCCTTTGGGCCGCTGGGTCCCTGGCTCGTGACCCGTGATGAGGTCCCGGATCCGCAGAGCCTGCCAATGTGGCTGGAAGTCAACGGCCAACGGCGACAGGAAGGAAACACCCAGACCATGATCTTCAACGTTGCAGAGATCATTTCCTACTGCAGTCACTACATGACCCTCGATGTTGGGGATGTGATCATCACCGGCACCCCGCCTGGCGTGTCGATGGGAATGAAGCCACATCCGGAATGGCTGGAACCGGGGGATGAAGTGGTGCTGTCGATCTGCGGCCTTGGTGTGCAACGACACGTTGTGATGCGATACGAGGCAGAGCAGGCGTAAATCTTGCCTGCTCCGAACCTGAGGCTGCATAACGCAGCCTGACACGCAGCTAAGCCAAGTGCCAAACCCTGTCTACACTGATGCTCATACCACGTGAGCTCGCAGGGAGCGCAAAGCATGGGAGCAATCGCCAGCTGGACTTTTTTGTTGGTTGTGGTTGTAGTTGTGGGTGTGCTTAGCTTTTTTATGTTGCGAGCGGGTGTTCAAAACGACCGGCGTATCAGAGAAGAACTCTACCTAACCTTCGAAAGCACAATGCAACAACACGGGGTCCGGACTTACGAAATCCTGAAAGAGAGCATTTGGATTAGAAACGGCATGCGCCTATCAGAGCTGCACCGAATTGTATTGGCCGACACCGGGCACTACTTTCTTTATTTCCAGGCAACCGGTACGCCGCCCTATTTTGCCCCCTTAACAGAGAAGCGCGCGATGCAAGCTTCAGCAGGCAAGATCGGGATTCAGGCATGACCGCATAAAAGCCATGCCTTTGCCATTGGCGGGCAATGGATGCATCCACGACTTCTCGCCCAGCTGAAACAGAGCAAGCGACGACATATTGCCGACCTTCCCGCTTGAAATAGTGGCACGAGGCCTGAATCTCTAGGCGATAAATCCGCAGCCGTTACACCCGTCCACACGCGATTGTCGTCGATCATCAAAAGACGACAGATTGACTGAGTGTCACATGGGTATCCGTTACTGATCCGGCAGGCGGGGACGATCAGAAGGCTATCGAACGGTTGTAATTTGATGTCGCCACTATTTTCCCGCGCTTCAACACCATAAGACGAGCCGGCAAGTCGAGGATAACCCCGGCGACCGACTGGGTATCCACCAGCACCAGGTCTGCATTTTTGCCGGCTTCCAGCCCATAGTTATCCAGCCCCAGGGCTTTTGCAGGATTAGTTGTGAGCATTCCCAATACTGTGGCCTGATCATCGGCCCCACCCAGGTGGCATGCAGGCATTGCCAATTGCGCAATATTCAGCAGATCGCCTGTCCCATACGGGGTAAAAGCGTTGCGTATATTGTTCGTGGCCAAACAGACATTTACACCACCGTCTCGCAACGCACGAACGGGCGTGAGTGAGCGGCGGACGTTATGGCTGTCGCCTCGAGCACCGAGATGCAAGTCGGTGGCTGGCAGGCACATTACGCTGATTCCAGCATCACGGATCAGGCTGATAATACCCACTCGCTGTTCCGCTGCTACGGCTCCAAGGCTCGTAAGATGACCTACGCAGACGCGGCCTTCATACCCTTCCTTGATGGTCTTGCGCGCGAGGTATTCAATGGTCATGTTCTCTGCCGTATCGGCAAAATCCTGATGGAAATCGATATCTTTTCCAAACTGTTTAGCCAGGCTGAAAACATAATCAATATGTTCGAAGGGTGAACGATCGTTATAGGGAATACCGCCGACGACATCGGCACCTTTTTCCATCGCCGCAACCATCATGTGCTTCATTCCCGGTAGTTTGAAAATGCCTTCCTGTGGGAAGGCAACTACCTGAATGTCGATCATGTCGCGAAACTTCTTGCGTAGCTCCAGGACAACATCAAACCCTGTGAAACCTTGTGAGGGGTCAAATTCGGCATGTGCGCGTACATGGGTAGTACCGGCCTGCACAAGTGAGCGTAATACCTGCGTTGAACGCTCGAGAATATCCTCCCGGGTCAACATCGGTTTAAGCTCAGCTGTAACGGCAATCGCCTCCTTGAGGGTTCCGGTGCGATTGACCTTACGGTGCATGACATAGGCTTTTTCCAGATGCAGATGCCCCTCGACAAAAGCCGGCATCAATACATTTCCATTTCCCTGGACTTCCTGCCGTGCCCGCACTGTAATTCCCGGGGAAATAATGGCAACTTTCCCATTGTGTACGGCGACGTCGGTTAAAGGCTTTCCATCGGCAATGCGTACATTGCGAAATATCAGATCCATAAACCTCACTCCTCAATTCAGACAACTTCCGTTTCTCGAGCATCGACCTCTGGAGGTCATGCTGCGCCTGCTTCATGACTGCCAGCACATTGCCCATGAGCACGCGCGACAGAGCTGCAAAGGAACGCAACAGTGTCCAGAATCAGCAGGAAAAAATTAAAAGACGTATTAAATATTTGCGATATGGATGGGAAGCACACACTAACCGTTAGAACAACCATTCCCCATTACGCGGTATTCGAGAATATGCCTATGCCCCTTGGAGTCTTCATACATCATACGCGCAGGCACCACTTCACAGACATTTGGCACTTCACCCATCGAAATGACTTTTGCGATATCAAGGTCTTGTGAATAACTGTACTGCTCTACCTGAATGTCGTTATCTGCTAGAGGCTGCCCAGCCAAAGCCACAGTGCACAAGCTACTGAGCCCTGCCAACAATAAAATTTTCATGTTCAAACACCTGGGGGTATCGCGTGACGCAAATACCCTTCAATACTTACAGGGTCAATGTAGCGCTTCATGACTCGGCATCGTATTACGACGCCGAGACACTCAACTATCAGAAAGGCTTGGTGGGCAGGTATTTACCATCCAGGGTAATGACTGCGCGCGACCCCCCCTCTGGATCTTCGACTTTTTTAATATCCAGTTTGAAGTTGATAGCACTGATAATGCCGTCACCGAACTTCTCATGGACCAACGCCTTAAGCGTGGTGCCGTAGACCTGCAGCATCTCGTAAAAGCGGTAGATAGTGGGGTCGGTCGGTATACCGTTGTCGATGCTGCCGCGCATCGGGATGGTTTGCAGCAGCGCCACGCCATCAACATCGAGGCCGAGCTTTTCACCCACTACTGTGGCCGCTGCTTTGGGCAAGGGATGTTGACCGAGCAGTGCGGCAGTGACGAACGCCTCGCTGAGCCCTGTGCCATCGGTGATCTGGGCAAATGACAGGTCATTCCGGGCTTTAGCCAGCAAAATGACTTCGGTCAGGGCCAGACGCGAACCTGGATTGATTTGGGACTGGATCATGGTGTTATCTCCTGGGGTAATAAACGAGTTCAAGCAGATTGCTTCTGTTGATAGGGAGCGGCACGTGCGCCGGGGTTGTCCACAAGGGGCGCAAACTTGCCGGTGTTACTATCGAAAGCATCCATACGGCCGCTCTCGATGTCATAGACCCAGCCATGCAGTGCTACGCGTCCCTCTTCGAGGGCCAGGCGTACCGATGGATGCGTCCGGATATTTGCCAACTGGGCGATCACGTTTTCTCGAACCATCGCCTCAACACTGCTGTGTGGGTCCTTATGTTTACGCGCTTCATTCACCACTCGAGCAGAGTCGGCGTACCGTAACCAGCCTGCCACTGCGGGCATGTGATCCAGGCACTTGCAGGTGGCAATGGCAGTCATTGCGCCGCAATCAGAGTGCCCGCAGATAACGATGTCGGAGACTTGCAAGGCAGCAACGGCATACTCGACCGAGGCCGACACACCGCCAGGCTCAGGGCCGTAGGGCGGCACGATGTTGCCGGCGTTGCGAATGACAAACAGGTCGCCGGGCTCTCGCTGCGTAACCAGCTCCGGAACCAATCGGCTGTCAGAGCAGGAGATAAACAGAGCCCGTGGGCTTTGCTGATTAGCCAGATTCTTGAACAGGCCGGCGCGTTCCGGAAAAGCGTTAAGTTGAAACTTTAGAAAACCATCGATGATGTCTTTCATGGTGACTCCTCTTGGTCGCGATGCGTTGGAGCAGAGATTACGGAGTCCGTGACATAAGGTAAAAGTCTCATTTATGATGGAGTACATCAGATAATCTTATGGCTCTGAGCATGCTGGCACGTCACATCAAATACTTTCTCGCTGTGGCGCAACACCACAGCTTCACGAAAGCAGCTGCTGCGCTGCATGTTTCGCAGCCCGCGCTGTCACAGCAAGTCAGGCAACTTGAGGAAAGTCTTTCTGCCCAGTTATTTGACCGATCGGGACGTACGACGCGGCTGACTGACGCCGGCGAAGTGTATTTACGCTATGCACGCCGGGCTTCGCAGGAACTGGAGGAAGGAAAACGTGCAATCCATGACGTGGGCGATTTGAGTCGCGGGGCACTCAGGGTTGCATTGACACCGACGTTCACCACATATCTGGTCGGACCACTGGTCGAAGCTTTCCACAGCCGATATCCGAATATCACCTTGAACCTGCGTGAGATCGCTCAAGAACAGATGGAGGAGCTTCTGCTGGCCGATGAGCTGGACGTGGGTATCGCTTTCGAGGACGGGCACTCTCAGGACATAGAGACCCAGCCGCTTCTGATAGAAGCCCTCGCGCTGGTGGTTGGGGAAAGACACCCGTTGGCTGGACAGAGTGCTATTGACCTGGACGCTCTGAGTGCCGAATCACTGATCCTGCTCAGCGAAGAGTTTGCCACTCGCGAGCAGATCGACCGCTACTGTCGCCAGCACAACATTACCCCGCGGGTGAAAATGGAGGCCAATGTTATCGGTGCAGTCATCGAAGTGGTGCGCAGGACCACACTGTCGACCCTGTTACCGGCAACCGTCGCGCTTGCACATCAGGGGCTGTTTGCCATTGAACTAAGCCCTCAGCGACTGCACCGTACCGCCGTATTGATGCAGCGCAAAGGGGCCTACCAGACTTCAGCTGCACGTGCCTTTATCGAACTGGCCACAGACATTGCGGCCCAACTCGAGAAGAGATAAGGGCATCTGATAGGTGCCCGGAGTTGATACGCCCGCGCAGCACGTTCACGACTTTAAGTCGGGTCAGCTCCGAGGCGTGGTCAAAAAATCTTCAATGGATTGCAGCAGATGACCGAGACGGTCTTGCTGATCATCATTTCCTCAAGACAAAAAAAACCGCGAAATGCGGGTTCAGGGATTACGAGCAAAAGGCTAGGGCCAGAGCCGATTGCTTTCGTGCTGCTTGCTCTCTCAACCGCGCAAGTCAGCCAGGCGGTTGAGCTGCACATTGTCTTCTACACTCTTTTTCGCCAGCTTTTGGACAAGCCTATGAAGGCCAAATATAAAAGGGAGTAAGGATGATGGTTCGAAAAATTTTGGCCGTTGCGGCATTGGTACTGTTAGCCGGTTGCGCCACCAACAGGGCAGAAGTGGATGTTTTACGGCCGGGTGATACTCAGACACCGGCCCCCAGCAATGGCAAAAAGGTTTATATCAGCGCCGTTGATGATCGAGTTTTTCAAATCAAACCTTCCAGCTCTGACATACCTTCACTGAAGTACGACGAGATCGACGATAAGTCGATTACCGAGCGGGCCATCGCGCGTAAGCGCAATAACTTCAATATGGCGATCGGCGACGTGCTGCTGCCTGAAGGGCGCACAGTTTCAGAGCTGGTGGGTAATGCCGTAGCCACTGCCTACCGGCAGGCCGGATACGAGGTGGTAAGCAGCCCCGGTGCCCGTGATGTCAGTGAAGTAAAAGTGAACATCATCGAATTCTGGTCATGGTATTCGGCTGAGGGGGTACTCGATAAGGTGCTACGCAACAAGTCGTTGTTGCAGATAAAAGCCCCTGGTACACCTGTACAGACCGTAAAAACACTGGTCAGTGAGAACGTGAAAGTGGCCACAGATACTGACTGGAAAACCATCACCGAATCCGGACTCGAAGCCATCACCCAGGAAACCCTGAAGCAGCTCTAAGGGGCTCCTGCAGAACACAGTGCAGTGGCCGTCTACTTCAAGTACCAGCCCCCTGGTTGGTCATCGATTGATTCGGTCACTCAATATTTGTGGTTAGCCGTGTTGCCACGAGTGGCGATACATGACCAAGAACCACCAGACAGACCACGCCGATGTGATCTGGTCGGATATGGTTCCGGCCCTGAATATCAGTGAAATCAATAGGGTCGGGACGGAGTGATTCGAACACTCGAACCCTAGCACCCCATTCAAGCTGGACTCACTCAGCGCCAGTTAATACGGGACTCCAGCAACAGGCGTTCGCTGCATAGGTATTCGTGCGCCTGGGCCGCACGAATACCCTTACCCGAGCACTTCAGCAACACACATTTATACCTGGGAGGCACTTGCAAGGCTGGGCTGCAAGGCATTACCCATCACTGGACCAGAGGGATGAGCAGCCTCTTCGTGTACGAACTCTGGTTCAGGCTCCCCTCTTTCACCATTCAACGCCTTGTGCATTTTAACGGTATCCAGCGCCCCGACCCACTTGGCAATAGCCATGGTTCCGACACCATTGCCGATAGTGTTGGTGATCGCACGTGCTTCTGACATAAAGCGGTCAACTCCCAGCAGCAGCACCATTCCCGCAACCGGGATGGTCCCCAAAGAAGACAAGGTGGCGGCCAGGATAATAAACCCTGAGCCGGTGACACCTGCCGACCCCTTGGAGGTGAACATCAAAACTGCCAGAACGATCAGTTGGTCAGTGAGGGTAAGCGGCGTGTTGGTTGCCTGGGCGATAAAAATCGCAGCGATGGTGTAATAAATCGCCTGACCGTCCGGATTGAAGGTCAACCCGGACGGAATGATCATCCCGGCGACAGGCTTGGAAACTCCGGCCTTTTCCATTTTTGAAATCATTTGCGGCAACACCGACTCCGAAGAACTGGTGCCCAGTACGGTGAACAACTCCTCCTTGATAAATTTAAGGAATTTCCACAGGCTGAAACCGCTGTACCGGCATATGGGCCCCAGGACAAAGATCACGAACACCGCGCAGGTCAAGTACACGCAGGCCATCAACTTGCCGAGGGAGAACAGCGAGCCGAAACCGTATTTGCCGATTGTGAATGCAATGGCCCCAAACGCACCGACAGGCGCCAGGCGCATAACCATATTGACGATGCGGAACATGCCCTGCATCAAGCTATCCAGTGCATCGACAAAGATTTTCCCGCGCGGGCCGACTTGGGCCAGGGCGACACCCAGAAGGACGGAAAACAGCAAGATCTGCAGCACATTACCCTTGGCAAAGGCATCCACAATGGTATCGGGGATGATATTCATGGCGAAGTCCATGAATGAGTCATGCTTCACCGCCGAGGTATACGTGGTGAGACTCGACGTATCGAGGCTTGCGACATCAATATTCATGCCCGCACCGGGCTTGAATACATCGACCACCACCAGGCCGACCACGAGCGCCAGGGTCGACACAACCTCGAAATAAATCAAGGCACGAAAGCCTACCCGCCCAAGCTCCTTCATGTTTTCCATGCGTGCGATACCCGTGACGACAGTCAGGAAGATCACCGGCGCGAGGAGCATTTTGATCAGTTTGATAAACGCATCGCCCAAGGGTTTGAGTGCAGCCCCGGTTTCAGGAACCAGGACACCGACGATAGCGCCAAGAACGACCGCAATAAGTACTTGTATATAAAGTTTGCCGAATATTCTTTTCATGACAGGGCCCTGATTTTTATTGTTGTCAGGAAATGCCAAGGAGTCAGACCCAATAATCTGCCCCTTGACGTAGTGCCGCAGTACTACTTTGAATCGCTGGGACGCTTCAACGGTTGATCAACGCAATGACTGCATCCGTGATCTGCCGTGTAGTGGCCGTACCGCCCAAATCAGGAGTATGCAAACCGCTTTCAGTCACAGCCTCGATGGCGGACATCAGTTGTTTTGCCGCGGCGGCCTCACCCAGATGTTCAAGCATCATCACTGCCGTCCAGAAAGTCGCAATCGGGTTCGCCACACCTTTACCGGTGATATCGAATGCAGAGCCGTGGATAGGTTCGAACATCGAAGGGAATTTGCGCGACGGGTTCAGGTTGGCAGTCGGCGCAATGCCCAGACTGCCGGATAGCGCCGCCGCCAGATCGGACAGAATGTCGGCGTGCAGGTTAGTAGCGACAATCACGTCCAGTGTGGAGGGTTTGAGCACCATGCGCGTAGTGACGGCATCGACCAGTTCTTTATCAATTTTAACGTCTGGAAAATCCTTCGCGACTTCATAGAAAATCTCATCCCACAGCACCATGCCGTGTCGCTGGGCATTGGACTTGGTGACCATGGTCAGGTGCTTGCGTGGGCGGCTTTGCGCCAGTTCGAAAGCAAAACGGTGGATGCGCTCGACTCCAACACGGGTAAAGACCGACACTTCCGTGGCGACCTCTTCCGGCAGGCCACGGTGAACGCGACCACCATTGCCGGAGTACTCACCTTCGGAGTTTTCCCGCACCACTACCCAGTCAATCTGGTCACCATTGACCAGTGGGCTCTTTACCCCAGGCAACACACGAGCCGGACGCACGTTGGCGTACTGATCGAAGCCCTGGCAGATCGGCAAACGCAGGCCCCACAGGGAAATATGATCCGCGACGTCAAGCGCACCCACGGCGCCAAAGAAAATCGCATCGAAGGTTTTTAGCTCTTCCAGCCCGCCTTCAGGAATGTAGTAACCATGCTTCAGGTAGTTATCCGAGTTCCAGTCGAAGTGTTTGAAATCCAGTTCGAAACTGGATTTTTTCGACAGGGCCTGCAGCACCTCGACACCCGCTGCAATAACCTCAATACCAATACCATCACCTGGAACCGCTGCAATTTTGTATGTGCTCATGATCAACTCCGCGCTCAAAACGTTCTTGTTTTGCCTGTCGAACGGTCTGTTCAATCAGGGTGTGAACGGAGTATATGTAGTGAATAAATAAGTGTGAGTTACTCAGAATCACTACATAAATAACTTTGAGTTACCAATGAGCCCAACCCTGGATCTGTCATTTTTTTATCTTCTGGCCAACAAAGGCAGCTTGGCTGCCACGGCCAGAGAGCTCGGCATCACACCGCCTGCAGTGAGCAAACGCCTCACTGCGCTTGAGGCTCGATTGGGGGCACGCCTGGTGAATCGCACCACACGTTCAATGAGCCTGACCTCAGAAGGTGAACTGCTTTTTTCCCACGCGGCCCGGATCCTGACGCAGATCGATGAGGTCGAGCAGCTGATCAACAGCAGCCAGGCTGAGCCAAAAGGCTTGATCCGCGTCAACGCATCGCTGGGCTTCGGACGCCGTTACATCGGTCCTGCCCTTGGCGCATTTTTCAAGAAACACCCGCAGGTGGAAGTACAACTGGAGATCAGCGATCACCCGCTCGACCTGACGACCCATGGGTTTGACCTTGGCATTCGTTTCGGCACACTGGCGGATGCAGCTTTTCATGCGCGAAAGATCGCTTCCAACCGCCGATTGCTATGCGCCTCACCGTTGTACCTGGAAAAATACGGTGCTCCGCAACGTCTGAGCGATTTGCAGCAGCACAACTGCATCTTCCTGCGGCAGAACGAAACGCCTTACGGGGTGTGGAGCTTTACCGACGGTGGCCGTACGCAAAACATCAAGGTACGCGGCGCTTTGGGCTGCAACGACGGTGAGGTAGCCCTGAACTGGGCGCTGGAGGGGCATGGGATTCTGCTGCGAGCTGAATGGGACATCGCCAGATATGTCCGTAGCGGCCGATTACGACTAGTACTCGAAGACCAGACACCGACCCGTGCCGATGTTTACGCGGTATACCCGCAGCAGTTACACCTGTCCACACGAGTGCGCAGCCTGATCGATTTCCTGGTTGAGCGTTTCAAGGACATCGATCATCTGGAGAGCGAGTTGTAGAGCCATTGCCCCCCTGTCTCACCACCCCACCTGCTGCCTGCGCAACCAAGCCGCCAGGCTACCGCAGCAGGCACTGGCGACGAGTAAGTCGCACGCCCACCGGACTGATGAATAAACCTCATAAACCCTTGCCAATTTACCCATCTAGTGCACATGCGCCATCTCGCATGCTGTCACCCAAACGCGAATATCGAGAGCCCGAAATGCACAAGCGCCCACTCGGCAACAGTTAACTCGAAGTATCAGCGCCGGGACTGGACTGCATGGGTTTAAGGCATGGCGGCGGCACGACGACGGACACACCACAAGCCATTACGTTGGTCCGCTCGGCGATCAGGCGGTGAGCAACGATAAAGCGTCAGGATCTGCTGCTCGCCTGTTGATTGTGCTGGGTGGTATTGCGGTGGTGTTTGGCCCAGTGACCGCCTGGGTGGCCGTAGCGTATTGCGCAACAAGACGTTGAGAATCGAACGGGCAAAGATCATCTGGCAAACCCTTAGACGCTTTGCACAGGCTAACGCAGACTTTGCAGATTACCTGTCAGCCGAGCAGCACGCAGGCTTATGTCCTAGGTCCTAGCCATTTCGATACCTACCACGTCCCTGTTGTGCCTGTCTCCCGTTCTGCTGTTACACCGCTGGGCATACCTTCCAACTGACCACCTTCTCGCGATCACCCGGCACAGGCTCTGCTTTGCAAAAGATGGCAGATAAACGACGAGGACTGCTGGTATGTGCTGGGCAGCAATGCTCGCCTGGGCACAAACTCAAACTTCAAGCCCTGATTGCCGCGAGCAATAACAGGCACAAGTTTCCTGCTGGTAGGGGTCCAAGTAGGGGCCTTTCTTAGGCATGAAAAAGCCCAACGGATTAGGTTGGGCCAAGTCATTGAAAAAGATGGTCGGGACGGAGTGATTCGAACACTCGACCCCTAGCACCCCATCGCGTTTTGAGCGATTCGTCGGGAAACGTCCTGACCCTAACCATCACGATCTATGCTTTAAAAACAGTGGCTTAGGTGATCATCTGACGTGCAGCACGTCCCATGCTTTCCCACCTAATCCCGGTATCTGGTGGGGGGTTTAGTGGGGGGTATTTTCAATGGTGAAAAACACGATCAAAGAGCTCGAAGCGCTCAGCAGCACCGACCATGGCAGGACGCTTCGAGAAGATGGCAATCTGATTGGCAAAGTCCTTATGCACAAGCAAGGGCTCTCCGTTCAGTTCCACTACCGCTTCAAGTGGGAGGGTAAATACAAGGACTTCGCCTGCGGTACATGGCCACGCACAAGGCTGCTGCACATTCGCGATGCTCGCGACTCGGCAAAACAGCAGTTGAAACAGGGCATCAACCCTTGCGCTCAGAAGCGAGCCGTGAAAATACAAGCGCACGCAAAGGTGGTTGAAGTTGTAGCCACCGAGAGTCTAGCTGACACGGACTGCCTGACCTTGGGCGAGCTGTTCGAGACCTGGCTACGTGATGGCGTGGCACGTAATAACGCCAATGCTGAATTGCGCCGCAGCTTCAGCAAAGATGTGTTACCGCCACTGGCTAACAAACCGTTGAATGATGTCACCGAGCACGACCTTAGAACCATTCTGCGCAAAGTCATTGCGCGCAATGCCCCCAGACGGGCGATCAGCCTCTTTGCCGATATCACCCAAATGTTGTCCTGGGCTGAAAAACGTCAGCCTTGGCGCGCACTGCTCATTGATGGCAACCCTGCCCACCTGATCGACATCGACCTGCTGCTGCCCGAAACGTACGAGGAGGAACGCAGCCGCATTCTGTCGCACGATGAATTACGCGAACTGCATCAGAAATGCACAGGCATGGCGGATGTTTACAGCGCGCTCCCGGCTGGGCAGAAGTACGGCGGTATACGTCCGCTCAAGAAGGAAACCGAACTAACGCTCTGGATCTGTCTGGGCACCTTGTGTCGGATAGGCGAACTGCTCGCCGCCGAGTGGCGCCATGTGAACCTAGACAGTGGCGAGTGGTTTATCCCGGCCAAGAACGTCAAAGGCCGGCGTGGCAAGAAGCAGGACCACCACATCTTCCTCTCGCCTTTTTCACTGCATTACTTTCAAGTGCTCTACTCGCTGACAGGGACTACCCCTTGGTGCTTTCCGGATAAAGACGGCACAGGCCCGGTCTTCTCGAAAACCGTCAGCAAGCAGGTGGGGGATCGCCAGGAAATGTTCAAGAAGCGCAAGCCGCTTTCCAGGCGCCGCCATGACAACAGCCTGGTTTTAGCCAAAGGTACCAATGGCGCGTGGACACCCCATGACCTGCGCCGCACCGGTGCGACGATGATGCAAGCCTTGGGCGTCAACCTGGATGTGATCGACCGTTGCCAGAACCACGTGCTGGCCGGGAGCCGAGTGCGTCGTCACTATTTGCATCATGACTATGCGCGTGAGAAGGCGGAAGCCTGGGCGCGTCTGGGCACCCAGCTGGAATCCATCATCTTTCCAAAGGGTATGGAGCATACGCAACAGGTGCCCGAACAAAAAATCTTGTGAAGAATTCAATTCAGTTGCGGGCCAATCCCAACGTCAACAGTTCCTTGCGTAACAGCGAACGCTCAAGCACAGCCATTCGAGCCTGCCAGTCGGTCAACAGCAATTGGCTCAACTTTTGTTGGCTGATCAAGGGCTCAGCCAGAAAAAAGTTTTTGCACTCGCGAATGCTGATGACGAGGAAAAACCAGTCCCCACCCTGCTCCGCCAGCCAGTTACCAATCGTTGAGCGAGCGGATTCGTTAACCAAACCCTCATTCGAAGCTCACACATCAGCGCTACCAAACTGTCAGCCCAACCCGATACTGCGTTACGAATTTAACAAATTCAGACTCGGGCACACCAAGCGCACCATTTTGTCCGCCTTGCGACGATAGTTATAGTTATCATCCGAGGTCCAGACATAGGCCTTCAGCCAGATGGTCATGCTCAGGTACTGAAATCTGATACAACTTTCGCCGTCCAGCCTCTTCAGTGATCGATTCACTTTCCGCTCACGCTCAAATACAGTGGCCACCAGGCCAACTCGGTAGTCCAGCGACTTATCCTGCAAAGATTTAACCGAACGGAAATCCCCTTCGGAAAATCGATAGAGATGACGGCGTTCAAGCTCGAGCTCGGTTTTTATTTCATCGTCTTCGAAGCTGTATGGGTGACTGTGATAGTCACCCAAGTAGCAGACTTCGGGGAAAAACGTGTCGATAAAGCCTTGTTTCAGCTCTTGCGCTTCATCGGTAAAAGCAACCGAGCTCTGGTCTCTTTCAACCGCGGTGGATGTGTCTGCCAGTACCACCCTGTAGATCATGTCTCTACCGATTAATGGCTGATCGTACCCCCACAGGTGCCCGAATGTTTCGACGCGCGCAGCCGAGTCGCCGCCGTTCAAGACGTGCTCCAGTTTGTAGGCTTCCAGCGCAGACGTGACAATGCTGAAAAATGCTTGCTCGGATATTGAAACTACTGAATCGATCACAACGTTCCTTAATGATTTAGACGTGGGAGGGATTACCTACTTCACGCTCATACTACAGAAATGGCTTTTGGCCATCAGTATGTCGATACCTTGAAGAAAGTGAAAGCGCATCCCCCCGCCAAGGACCATCGATAGTGGCGAAGATAGACATGGGCCGTACGCACGTTAAGTACTTCGCCAAGCGGGATGAGCCACTCGCGATGGTTCGCAGCCTAAGCAGTGAATGCAAAAAAGCCCAACGCTGGAGCTGGGCTTTGAGTTACAAATTTATTGTGGAGCCCTACTTTTGACTCATTTTGATTGCTTCCGCACTTTCGATAGTGCTTATCTGACTTTCGATCAACTTACCAACAGCGAGGGTGTAAGCCGCACGCTTTTGCTGTGGGGTAGTGTTGCGAAAAAAGTCAGACATTGGGGCTGATGCCACCTCCACATCGTCTCTCATGACGTGGCCTTGGTTAAATAGTGTTCAAGTCCAACAGATTCTTAGGAATGGTTAACCAGCGCGTCAATGCATCGCCATCAAGATCAATGCCGATCTCACTTATCTGCCCATCACTGTCCCTCCCCATCAAATCGACGTGCAGATCAGTACTAAAAGATTTTTTCAGCTGTCAAAAAGTCTCTATTGAGAAGAAAAATTCGCCGCACCAACTCCGCACAGAGAATACTTCGTCCTTCGGTGATCTCGTGCGCAACAACAAAACCAGACTAGCTCTGGCCGCTGGTACATATACACGACTTGAACAGCACGCCCTCGAACAAAGAAACTCTCAATGTTATTAATGAAGCTTTGGAACCCGTCTTACTCATCATAATAAATGCGGTAGTGGCGTCGCCGCATAGAGCGTTCACGCTGAGCACACTATAAAATCAGAAGACTTCAAACTTTATCACAAATTCAACTGCCAACAACACTTACCCCCCTAGTGCACACCTGAGCTGTAACGCCACGTAAAAATCAAGCATCACTTTAACATCAAAGCCAACACCTAACTTCATACCTAGACTCATTGGACCGTGCATACCCCCCCCATAACCCAAGTACCGACCTAGCACTCAAACAATTGAACACAATTTAAAATATAACCATATTAGAGAATAGTATTTTTATCTTCACCTTAAGTGATACTGTCACCATAAGCCGCGCACAGCGCGCGACACATAATGCCACTACACCCTAAGGGCGAATCAAATGACAACACACCATTTCCTGTTTACTTATTCGATTTCTCCGATCGAAGGCTCTGATAACGCAGCCAAAACAGCTGACAAAGTAAGAAAAGGCATCGCCAATATAGCAAGCCCTGACTGGGTCAAACTCTCTACAGTCGAAACCACTTTTTCCGGTCGGGTGACACTGACAGCGGAAACTGTCTGCGAAAAAAGAGAGGAAGCAAGGGACATTATCGATCGTGAGCTGAGAGGTGTCATTGATTCCTATAAAGCGCGTTGCGATATACGGGCCAATATTTCCATACTGGTTGATGGACTGGGGCCGCGCATGGATATCATCATATAGTCACGCGTTTACCTTTAGTCGTTTACAATTTAAAACATGGCAACATCACGCCTTCGCACTGTCACCCCAAAAACTTGGCCAGCTCCATCTAGATTTATCTTCACCTGACAGTCACCCTCTACACCCAGTGACTGTCAGATCAAGCCAAGAGTTTTTCAGCTAATAGCCCTATAAAAAACTAACGATCTTTACGTCTGGGTAACATTTCCTTCAAGCCTGCACTCATTTTGTACATGACTCGCACCGAGGTTATGTAATTGTCGATCTCCCAGATCAAAAGCTGCTGCGCTATATCTTGATGATCCTCAAGAACGGCCAAGTTGCGCGCAGTATTCCCGTCATGGTTCTTCGCATCAATATCCACGTTGAACATGAAGTGCTTTTCAGAAAAGTGCTTAACTGCCTTGAGGTGACCGTTTGCGGCTAACCAGTGGATCGGTGTATTACCTCCCTTATCACGGGAATTAAGACATCCGCCCTCCCTGTATCGTTTTTCCAGCGTCTTCAGCTTTCCCTGCTTACCAGGCAGATGGACGTAGTTATCATTTTCGATGAAGCGACCAACGCCCCTCGCTTCGAGGTTTGACTTCTCCCCCTCTGCGCCGTTCGCCTCTAATCGCTCGATGAAGGAAGTCCGGTTTAAACAATAAGCGATGTCCAGTGGTGTATGCCCTGCAAAATTCCTGGCATTTAATGCTAACAGCTCGAGCGACGACAGATGATTCGTGTTGTCGAGAAGCACTGCGGCATGCCAGTCACCCATACCGTGATCAAGCATATCGCCGACACAATAGCTTGTCGGCGCTAGCGTTTGTTCAAGCAGCGTGAGTAATTCGGGTGCGTAAGCCATGGCATCTTTTCCTGAATAGTTCACCTAGCAGCAATTCGTAATAAGACTATTGCATAGGTGCAGTTAATTCGAATTATTTTTTGAAAGGTGCAGATCACGCAACATGAACACCGCTCCCGAAGCCCAGCGGTATCTTGCAAGCCAACCCGCCTCACCGGATTCGGCCCAATAGCCTGACGCTCTTCTGCCGTAAGCCTTTGAACCGGCGCTGCACGATGGCCATTGACTGTGTTCTGTTCCGTCCCAGCTTTAGCTGAAGCAGGTATATTTCCAATCTACTTGAGATTCAACAAAAGCCATCCGACCGCATTCCATACTCCCCACAATATAAATGCGCCAGTCAAGCTGCTTAAAACTCTAGCCAGCCATGAAATATCCCTGTTTAAAATAGCTAACACACCTGCGATTCCAACAACAAAAAATCCCAAAGCAAGAAAAATTATAATAAACCAGCCCATCGCATCCTCAGTAATTATTAGTCTAAAAATAGATCCAGCCACTCCCCCAGGGCCTCTCGAGTACCAGGAGGGCACGTGCCGTGCGGTGTTGCTTTGCTTCAACGTTTCAGACCCCAGGTAGACCCGGTGTAATGGGCCGCTGCTGGGTCTGTCCTTAAACTGACGGCGACAGAGACTGGGCGTTCTCTTATCCCCCTGTCGGGATCAATTCCTGCAAAATCACCAGCTTTTTTTCCAACACCTCAACGCGTTCTTTTTCATCCCGCAGCGCAGTACGCAGTTCTCGTTTTTCCATTTCCAGAATCTGTACCCAGCGCACATCTTTTTTGAATCGCTGAGCCATTCGCCAGAGCTCATTTATTCTCAGACTCTGCTGCACAAGGACCAGCAAGACTGCCATCAGCATGATCAATACCACGGTCAGAAATTCCTCCGACATACCCATATCCACGCCCTTAATGACTTTGATTCATTCCGAAAACAAATACACGATATGTAATGATTCACGACAGGTCTAGAATGTAGACTTATACAGGTAAAGTTTTCAAACACATGGAGCGGGTATGAAACGCAAGCAATCCATCGAACAAGTGCGCTGGGATCTGGCACTTCGCTATCGTTTGATCGAAACCGTCGCCTGGTGGGAAGGCCGACTGACCACAGGACACTTGATTCAAAGCTTCGGCATTAGCCGCCAGCAAGCCTCCAAGGACATCAACACCTACATCAATGAACATGCGCCCCGAAACTTGACATATGACAAGCAACGCAAGGGCTATGTCCCAAGCAAGCAGTTCAAACCACTATTCATCGATGACAGCGCCAGTGCCTACCTGCACCTCCTTTACCAGAACAATGAGCGGGCACCGCACATCGATGGATTGGCCCTGGCCTACGCCCATACCAAGGTGCTCGAAGTGCCAGACCGGCCGATTCGGCCTGAAATTCTGCGGCCCTTGCTCGCAGCTTGTCGAGACGGTTTGCGCTTAGAAATCGAGTACGTTTCGCTTAACACCCCAAACGTGGAAATCCGCCTGATTGCCCCGCATACCCTGGTGTACTCCGGGATGCGCTGGCATGTGCGCGCTTACTGTGAGAAAAATCGTCAGTACCGCGATTTTGTGTTGAGCCGACTACGCGGTGACCCAGACCTGCTGGACGCTTCAGAAAACACCCGCGAGCTGGATGAAGATTGGAATACCGAAGTACCGATCATTTTTACCCCCGATAGCCGCCTAAACGCCGCGCAACAATGCATTATCGAAACCGACTTTGGCATGACGGAGGGGAAACTGGTGGTCTCCAGTCGCAAGGCATTGGTGAAGTATGTATTGGCCCGCTATCAGGTCGACCCGAGAAACCAGGCCACCAACCCAGAGGCCCAGCAGATCGTGGTCAGCAACATCAAGGAACTGAGGCCATGGCTTATGCATGATTGAGGCCCATCTCCTGCCAAAGACGTAGCGCACGGAGGTAGTTGTCGGTTTCAGCCGTCAGTAACTGATGCGCCAGCGCATGATGGCTGTTGAGCAGGGCAATATTTCGCACGGTATTGCCCTCGCCGTTCTTACCGCTCAGATCAAGGCCATACATCGCACAGTGGGTAATGAAATACCCGGCGGCCCTCAAGTGACCATTGATCAGCAGCCAATGCAGCGGCGTGTTGCCCTGTCCATCACGATCATTGAGGTTCGCGCCCAATCGGTAACGAGCCTGCAAGGTTTTGACATTGCCATACCGGGCAGGCAAATGAATGTACTTATCGTAGGGCATCAAGCTTCCCCGCCCGACCCAGTCCAGTGGCTGCCGCTTGCCTTGCGCACCCAGAGACTCCAGCGTGTCTATCAGGCTGCTTCGGTTCAGACAATAGGCTAGGTCAAGCGGCGTGTTGCCAATCAGATCACGCTGATTCAATCCCAGCGGATTGAAAGGCGGCGTACCTTCGAGCAATACACAGCGGTGCCAGTCGCTAAGACCAAGCTTGGCCCAATCATCGTGTCGATCAAGCATGGTGATGGGTCGCGCCGTATCTGACCGCCATGCACAGACCATTGACCAGACTCATGTCATGGGGCGTGATGCAGCGCACAGCGGTCAGGTCCGGGCTGGCGACGATACACGCCAGGGATTTGGCGCGACTGACGGCCACGTTCAAACGGTTTTTCGAGTACAGAAAGCCAATGTCACGCGGAAGGTAATTTTCATTGGAAGTCGCCATCGATACGATAACAATTTCCGCTTCCTGCCCTTGGAATTTATCCACTGTTCCCACCCGCGCGCCTGAGGGCAAAACTTGTTTGAGCACTTGTACCTGCAAGTTATAAGGCGCCACCACCAGGATATTATCAACACCGATCGCCTGTTCCTCACCGTCGCTATCGATAAACCGTTGCCGCGAAAAATACGCATAAAGTGCCTGGACCTGTGCCGCCTCTTCATCCGAGCTCTGACTATTGCCATCGTGCTTCACAGGGCAAAACATCAGCCCACTGTTCGGCACCTCCGGTCGTTGCCCATCAAGTGACAATACCCGGCGATCGGTACCTGGCGCTGAAGACAGTTGCCCTTCGTACACGGCATGCGAAATAAACGAACATACGTGCGGGTGCATCCGCCAGGTTTGCGCCAAGAACACCCCACGATCAGACGCGATGGTGGGCGTGCCATCCAGTAGATAGTCGAGTATGGAATCGCCAGAGCGGCCCGGGTGCACGCCTTGCACTGGCTGCGACAATTGCATCTGGTCGCCCATCAGAACGATGTTGCGTGCAGCCATGCCCATCGCCACCAGATTCGCCACGCTCACTTGTCCGGCCTCATCGATGAACAGGTAATCCAGCTGCTCGGTAAACGTCTCGTCGGCCAGTATCCAGACGGTACCGGCGGTCAAGTCAATCGAGGGGCTCCAGGCCGTGAGAAAGGCTTTTTTGTCCTCGATGGAGTGAATACAGCGGCCATTGAACTCATTGCCATCCCCGTCCGAAGATTTTTTCAGACCAGTGAAGGTGAGTCCGTCTTCTTGCGCACGTGCTTCAACCGCCGCCAGCAGGTTATTAATAGCGTGGTGCGAATTGGAGGTTACACCGATACGTTTGCCCGCCTTGAGCAAATCGACAATGACGTGCGAGCCGGTGTAGGTTTTGCCGGTACCCGGTGGCCCCTGAATAAACAGCACGCTGCTCTCAAGGTTGCGTACCACCTGCTTGATCGCGTCCAACGGCACCAGGTTCGGGGCCAGCAGGGGCGTGCCCGGCTCGATACCGCTCACCCGTGGACCGCGTCGATGCAGGAAGTCTGTCACCGCCTGAAAACGCTGCTCGCCAGCCAGCACGCTGTCGGCATAGCGAAACAGCGCCTCGCGCAACGAATCTGTCGGGATAGGCCGGCCGGGAATCATATCGAAAAAGGCCGGCGGCGCCTTTTTCTCGGTGGCCTTGAACGTCGCCAAGCCCTGCTCATGATCCAGACGATACAACTCAATGTTGTCCTGAGTCTCGGCGACCAAGCCCTTGGAGCCTGTACGTAATTTGGTCTCTTGCGGTTCGAAGCGGTACTCAAACAAAAATGACCGACTGATCGGCTCACGCGGTGTTTCCGTGCGCTGCAACCCTGCAAGGCTTTCTATGTCTTCCAGCAGCTCCTCGGTGGTCATGTCCTGGCGGCTGAACATCTGCCACCAAGTCGGCTTGTCGGCACGACGGTGGAAATCGAGCAGTTGGAAAGTCAGCAGGCGAACTGGGTCCTCGACGGGTGGCTCGCCAAGTAAACGATGGCGATAGTGCTCCAGGCGAATTTCCAAGTCTGTTTGCTCGGCGACGGATTTTTCGCTCGCGGGCTCAGGCCCAACAAAAACGCCCGTATTTGACGGTTTGATTGCCAGCAGCCAGTTACGCAACAGGTAAGTGGAGAGCACATCGTCTTCGTTATAACGCTCGATTTTCTCAAGCAATGCCGACTCGCCAGTCTCTTTCCAGCGCTCATAAAACACGATACTCGCGCCGGCATTGGTCACGTCGCCGTCGCGCTTGCCCATGTAAAAATGCTCGATATTTTTAATCGAGTAGCTGGGCTCAGACACCCGGATAGCTTCGCGCACGACCTTGTACAAGTCGATCAGTTTGCCGTTGCGCAGCAACCAGTCCACTTGCGCTTCACGCGTCCCGTGTTGACTCATCAGGCGCTTGATAGCGGTTTCTTCATAACTGGCGTAATGGTAAATATGCGCGTCGGGGTAACGTTTTAAATGGCCGATTACCCAGTCAATAAACTGCTCGAAGGCGAGCTTTTCTTCATCTCGGGTATGCGCCCAAAAGGGTTTGAAGATTTGTTGCCCGCCCTCGTCAATGTACAGGCCGAAGAGGTATTCCAGGCCACCCTCTTCCAGCGGATTGCCCTCCATATCGAAGAACAGGTCGCCCTCCACGGCATAGGGCATCCGATAAAAGCCACGTCGCTCACTCAACATGGGAAGCAGCTCGAACAGCGGGGCCTCACTAGAACGGCCCTGAAACTGCAAACGCGCCTGATGCCGCAGCTTGCTCAATGATTCGGTCTGCAGTTTTGGAATACGCAGGTCGTCAGTGCTCTCCGCCAACTGGTGCAATGTGGTGACACCAGCACCCTGTAATTTCTGGATTTGCGAACGGCTGATACCCGCTACCGCCGAAAGGTGGTCGTCATGCTGTCGTTGATCGTCGCAGCGATCACGCCAGGCACAGAAACCACAATGCCCGCACGGCTGCGGGTAGGTAGGCGGTCGCTCGGCGCCGTTCACGAACCCGTCAAAGCGCTGCAACACATGCTCCAGATAATCGGCGTAGTCGGCGACGCGAAACGCCTGTTCAGTACGCGCAGCATCACCGAGCACGACGTACATATACTGGGGTTGTACGCCCTGGATCGAGGTCAACATTCGCGAATAAAACGCCACCTGCACCAGAAACTTGGCCTTGGCTGTTTTCGCCAGTTTGGTGTCGATCACCTCATAGCTGTGGTCGCCCAGCGCCGACGCCCGTGGCACTTTACGCAGGAAGTCGGCATGACCAATAAACGCGCCTTCCTGAAACGACGCTTGGAAGATAACCTCGGCGCCAGCTTTCATGGCCTCAATGGTCAGCGCCACACGACGAGCAACACTCGGATTGCCTTCAGCAATGTCAACCACGTTGGCATATTTGCGTTTGAGCTCCTCGAAAAAGGCCGCCTCATGGGCCAGGCCTTTGTCCTGGATCAGACGGTTCTGGTCGCTTGCTGCCGCCTTCTCCATCGGCATCACAAGGTGCTGAAGGTCTAGCGCCGTCAGGTGCTGGCACTCAAGAAAATTGCAGATATCTGAAGCAGAGTACAACTGAGTTCCGTTGCGCGCTTGCATGGTCGGTTCCTGTTCGGCGAAACGTCCAGGAACGCTTCATGCTGATTGAGTATCGTGCGTGTATCAGGCGTCGACCGCACATCCGCAGAAAAACTGCTCAAACAAGGTCGTTGGCAAGTGTTGGGCATCAAGCAAGCCAAAGTGTTTGCCCACGTTGCGCCCCACCGCCAGCAGTGTTCTTGCCGCGTTCTCGGTACCCGCATATCCGGCGCTAAGGACGTAAGCAACGCGTGCCTGATCGGTCTTCGCTCGTAAATACGCGTTACCCGTGATCAATACATCCACCAGACACACGTGTACACGCTCATCACCCAGGGTGAATGGCTCCAATGTCGGTGTAGCCAATGCCGCACGCAATCCATCCTGGCCACCTCTGACGATTTGCTCAAGCGCTGCCAGTGGCCGTTCGAACAGATCGAACTCCTGAATGGAAAACGCAAAGCAGTAGCCCATAGCAGTCGCGCGGGTTGGCGGTTGCTCATTGCGTGGATTGGCTACCTGCCAGGCAACGAAGTTGGCTTTACTGTCGAGCGCGCCGCTGAGACGAAAAGTCAGATAATCCTGAAGAACCTGACTGAACGGATGCCCGGTCGGCACCCATCCAGTGCCCGCACGCTCGCGGCTCTTCGCATCATTCGCTGCCCCTGCAGCCTCCGAATCTGCCGCCAGCGGCACTCCAAAGCACTGCAGGTCATACCCAAGCATAAACAGGCAGGCCTCAAACGCGTGGCACCGTGCAGGCAACGCACCTTGGCCGGCGAACCAGTCTGTGCGCTGAAGCAAAGCTTGGATTATCCACCCCAATCGCACTTGCCAGCGGGCCCATGACTCATAACTGATTGAAGAAAACTGTGGCGCAGCCAGCCCGTTCACAAACGCCCCGGGGTTGCGGATCTGGCTGCCGCGAGCGGCTCCGGACGGGAACGCCAGCAAGGGTTTGCCGCCCCCCGCCCATTGCTGGCGAAACAGCGAATACAGCATGCCAATCGCCGCGCCAACGCGACTGTCATAGATGGGTGACCCCGATGCATCAAGCAAGGCATGAACCTTGGTAAGACCGGCATCGAAACGCTCGACACTGCTTGCATCCAGTTCATTCAGATCACTGCTACCGTCAAGCGACATCAGGCCTGCCATCTTTTTCAGGTAGCTGGACAACTCACCTTGCGCAGCCAACCGGTGCAAAAACGGAATGGCGCCTCGCACGCCCCCCCAGCGAAGAATCTGCAAGCACGCCTGCAGCGCTTGTGTTTCATCCCCTTGGTTGACCGCGCTCGTCAGCCACTCACGCAGTTGCCCAAGAGAGCGTTGCGTGTCAGCCCAGGTTTGTGAATCCACTGGGCTTTGGTTGGCATCCTGCCAAGTTGCCTTCCAACGGTAATGCTCTAGCACCTGCTCGATCCCCTGGACATCAGCCATTAAACCGCCCGGCACAAATTTGCTCGATTTAAAACGTAAGGTGAAAGTCAGCGTCGGTAAGTTCGCTGCCAGCCAATTGAGGAAAGCCCCAACTTCTGGTTGTGCCAAGAACTGTGTACGCGTCATGCAGGCTGCCTTGCAGGTAATGTCGAATGGCCATACCCTAAGCAAATGCACTGGCCCCGTCCATGTTGTTTGTCTGTACAGGTAAACAAATAGCGCAGGTTATGGGCTCCCGGATAAACACTCTTCTGCCAACGCCAAGCCTGGCTCAAATATATGTAAAGCTTTAAGACACTTCATACCGGTTTACCCATCCCCATGACATCAAGGATCGGCCCCCATGGACCATCAAGCTCTGAAGACTCGTCATCGTCAGGAACGAGAAAGCCATCACCCTAATCTCACCTTGCGTGTCCATCGAGCGCTGAGCTGGCTCAATCGGGCCGAACAGGCAGACGATGTCGACGGACGCTTTGTCTTTCTCTGGATTGCCTTTAACTCGGCCTACGCCACCGATATCGACGAGCAGTACCGGCTTTCCGAGCAAACCACATTCAAAGCGTTCCTGGATAAGCTGTGTGCACTCGACACTGCAACTCTGATCGAAAACCTGGTCTGGTCCGAGTTCTCCGGTAGCATTCGCGCCTTACTGGATAACCCCTTCGTATTCCAGAGTTTCTGGGATCACCAGAACGGCAAGATCAGTGAGCAACAGTGGAAAGAGCGCTTCGCCAGCGGTCGGCGGGCAGCACAACAAGCCTTGGCCAACCGCAACACCCCCGCCGTACTCGGCGTTCTGTTCAATCGAATCTATACACTGCGCAACCAGGTAATGCATGGGGGCGCAACCTGGAATAGCAGCGTGAATCGAGATCAGTTGCGCGACTGCTCGAACCTCCTCGGCAAGCTGGTGCCGGTGATTATTTTGCTGATGCTGGATAACCCCGAAACTCTCTGGGGGGATGCTTGCTATCCGGTTGTGGCTTAGGACGCCCGAAAAGAGCGCCCTGATCACCTACCAGGCCCCTGACACTTCACCATCACGGCGCCCCTTGATCGCCGGTTGGCCGTGATGCAAGGAAAC
This sequence comes from Pseudomonas sp. WS 5051, assembly GCF_012985715.1. Classification (NCBI taxonomy): domain Bacteria; kingdom Pseudomonadati; phylum Pseudomonadota; class Gammaproteobacteria; order Pseudomonadales; family Pseudomonadaceae; genus Pseudomonas; species Pseudomonas sp. WS 5051. Next base: position 318,305 of record NZ_JAAQWV010000004.1, on the reverse strand, counting down.
ACCCAGTGCCATTAAAAAGCGGCTCCCCCTGATCAGCCCAGAGGGGGAGATTGCTTCAAGCACTTCTTCCCAGCGGCGAAAAACACGGTGCGCCGACCTTCAGCTCCGCCAAAAGTTGCTCATATGCCACATCGCCGTCTGCCTCCTTGGCCGGGATCACTTCACCATGTAATTGAGCGCGCAAGTCATCCCAACGCTCCAGCAAGACCTGCCAGTTATACTCGTCATAAGTCCCTCGAAAGATCACCGGGTGCACATCAATCTGCGGTAGCTGTGCGGGCGGACGGTTTTGTTTCAGTGCATCGTCAAGCTGGCGACTCCATTGACTGCCCACACGATCTACGCGACCTATCTGTTGCTCGACCACCCCAGGGTTCCACTCAGGGTGCATGAGAATGACCGTCTTGCAGGCCAAATGCAGGTTAAGCCCCTCACGACCAACTGTGGATTGGGCCACAAGCACACGGGGAAAGCTTTTACTGCGATTAAAGGCCAGTTGCAGCAAACGCCGAGTGGATTGTTCAGTGCCGCCATACATCAAGCGAGCGTACCCCCCTTCCTGATGGCCCGACTCAGCTTGCAGGCGGGCCAGCAGCAACTCCCATTGCAATGCAGTTTTCTGGTTATCCTCAGCCTCGGGGTCATCGTCCGTACGCTGGTCGCTGGCAGCGCTCAGCAGCTGGCAAAAAGCCGTGCAGGTGTGCTCGGCAGTCAGGTGCTCGACATCCTCGCCAGTGAGGTCGAGAATCGCCCGGGCAAACAGCGCGACGGGATGCTTCTCGACTGCCTCTGCCACTTCCCGGGTACGCTGCGCCGCCTCAAGGTGTTTGAGCATCGCCCGCGGGAGCGGATCGTCATGAGGCAGCCCCGCTTGGAGCCAGTCGAGCAAGTGTCGGCGAAATTGCTCACGACGGGCACTGTGGCTGTTGTATTGAGTGGCCAAAAGTTCAGGGATGCGGCTCAGAGCCAGCGGACTTTGTAACTGACGGTGCGCAACCCGCACGGCAGCCCATTGCGAATGCTCATCGGAGTCGTCGTCACGGGTTTGAATAACACTCTGCGGCCAGTATCGACCCGCCTGCAGACTGCGCAACATCTCCCGCGCGTTCAGCAAACGGACCAGGGCCCGCATGGGCGCGGTGAAACGGCCGAACACCAGGACCTTTTCATCTTGCCCGTGCGCCGCTTCGATGGTCGCGATTGTGGCCAGGATTGCCGGGTGTTCAAACAAATGGTGAGGGGTCTGAAACGCTTGAGCAGCCGTCTGCAACCACCATTGCACGCGTTGTTGGCGCTTGTTATCGACAGTACTGGTCTGCTCGTCAACCGCCAACACCGAAGAAACCTCCGGCTCGTTGATCTGCGCTAACAAGTCAGCAATGCCATGCCCGTTGGCCAAGGTCAACCGCAAGCGTTTGGCGGTTACGTTCTCGTCCAGCCGCGAGGTCACCGAGAGGGCTTCTGTTGCGCACACGGCCTGGCGCCAAGGCAAGCTCAGAGTGCGTACATCCACACTGACCGCGCTATCTGTGTTGCGATAATTTTTGCCCTGAGTCAGCTCGGTGAAGCGCGCGACATCTGGATCTTCACGCTTGTCCCGACGCAACAGGTAGGGGCTCAGCGTCGATTGAAAGGCACTGGCAGTCACCTGATAGTGCTGACGGGCTGTATCACTGGAGCGCCAATGGGCGCGCAGATGACGAATGGCCTGGGCAAAGTCATTGATCACCAGTTGCAGGCGATCGCGCACCGGCTCGTCGAGGCCAAGCCGCTCGAAGGTTTGCCGCCACTGCTCGACATCCAGTTCCACCGGGGTTGCGGTCATGCATAGACGACGGTTCTGCAACGTGCTCTGCAGCACATTACAGAGCAATCGGCTCAAGCCGCTGTCACTGCCGCGACTTTTGTGCGCCTCATCAATCACCACCAGGTCGAAGGCCCCCAGGCCAAACCCGACCACCTGCTCCAGCCAGTACCGATGCGCGGTACCGCTGCGGTAATCTGTATGACTCCTGGGATCCGGCCAAGCATTTTGGTTGTTGAGGTTGGCCAGCCAGGTGTAAGCCGGTTGCCGAGGATCTTGGTTGATGTGCTTGACGATACTCGCGGCCGCCTGCTCGACCCAAGAGTCATAAGGACAGGAAGCATGGAAGCCGTTGGGGTATTTGAATCCTGCTTCCTTGCGCCAGCGCGCCAAGACTAACGGCACCAACTCTCGACGCCAGCGCGAGGTGTGCTCGCCCATGCGCCAATTGGCAAAGGCCTGCGACAGCACCAGCGTGGGGGCCTCAAACCAGGGCTTGTCTGGTGTGGTTTCCTCGCCACTCCAAGCTTCAAGGTAGCGGTAAAGCCCACGCAGCATCGCCGGGGCTTCGACGCCGCCGCGCTTCAATTCATCGTGCCACTGATAACCCAACCCAGGTGGCGCCACAACGGCCACGCGACCGCCAGCGTGGTTAACCGCCCGAATCAACTCCACCGCGATACGGGTCTTCCCCATGCCGACCTCGTCAGCCAGCACCACGCCGTGGTCGCCAATACGCTCGGCTAGCGCATGCAGACTGGCGCGCTGACCTGGATTCAGGTGGGCGGCCGCCTCACCCTCGGCACAGGCGAGTTGTTGCTGCTGGGACGCCCTTTCGCGCAGTGCAACCGCAACCGCTGCCCAGTTAAACGCTCCAGACTTCATGCCGGGGCTCCCAGGGGGTGTAAGTGATCTAGCGCCCAATGCGCCTCGATATGGTTCAACGCCGCCTCGTAGCGCTGTCCCGCCAGGTGCTCTGGCGTTTCCGCGAAGTGGGGCCTGAACGCCGCCTGGCGCAAGGCATGAATGGGGTTGAGGTTGAGGGCCAGAAACGCTTGCAATAACCCGCAGCCACTGGCCTGGATGAGCGACTGCTCCAGACGCGCACACCAGACAGGCCAATCGATGGGCGCAAGCGCGGTCTGTTTCGCCGCAATGCCCTCGATTAACTCCATCATTTGCCGGATTGGATAGCTTGCCGTGCCTTGAGCACGCCCAAAGTTCTCCTGCCGGCTACCTGAACGCACGCTGTGATCAAAGGCATCGGGCAGCTCCTCCTCACTGGGCAGTTGCGGAAAACCCTCGAGCTGACGCCACGCATCCTCCAGGCTGATGTTCGGCAGTTCCGTGGCCGCCAGGCGACCAAAGCCATCGAGCACCGGCACGGCCATAAACTGCTCAGTATTTTCCACTTGCCAGCGTATGAGCACCTGACGTGGCCGCTGACCACACCATGTAAAACCTTGCCCGTCGACGTAAGTGCACGGCTGATGCGAAGGATCGAGCACCACATAATCAACTTCTAAGTCGTCTTCACTGCTTAACCAGCCTTGCTCCGGCGTTTGCGCTTCCCGCCACACCAAGTATGCCACGCGGGCCGCGCTGAACACTTCGCTGCCCACTTCAAACGCCTCACCCGCCTGCAACGCTTCAGGCCTGCATGTGAGTTGCCGTTGAATCGGCAGGTAATAGCTAATCGACTCAGGGTCGGCGACGGCCATGTGTGGTGGGTGCCAGTTCAACGGCGTCGGTGCGAACACCACCCCAGCCTCAAGATTGCCCAGGTGACGTCCCATTTTCAGGGTAAAACCCTGCGGGGTAAGATTGCCTGAACCCAGATACAGCCAGGGATTGGCAGTCTTGTTCGAGTGCCCCGTCTCACTGGCGCTGAAGATAAACTTGGCATGTAAAGTGCGTTTTTGCGCGTGGGGAAAATACCCCGGCTGAGCCGCTGGCCGCACGCTGATGTCGGCCGCAGTCAACATCGCCAATGCCTCAACAACACCCTGACAGCCGCCTTCGTTGACGAACAGATTGACATCGCTGGACATCGTCAACAGCCGCGGCCCTCCCCCTTCACCGCGCAAACCGCGGACAACCTGCAACGGCACCGACGGCGTTTTTCCGAGCAATGAGGACTCGTAAAATCCCGATCCCATGGCCAGGTAGTTACGCGCAACCCCTCGCCCCGAAGCGCTCACCACCTTCGCGGGCAATTGGGCGAGCAGCGACGCTGTGCGGTTATCGAAAAACCGCGCGCTCAAACCAGAGGCTTTCAATGTGATCTGCTTGAACAGCAGCGTATCCATATCCGTGATGGCTTTTGCCGTCAGCGGGTTGGCGAGTAGTACACGACTGTCGTATTGCTGACGCAGCCACGACAGTAAATCCCAGGCACCAGAGATGTCCGTGCGCGCCTGCTGCGTCGTTTCGGTAGGTGAGCGCAGGTCATCACTGTGCAAGTCCAGACGCCAGACCAGGTCAAGACTGTGCTCCAGGGTCTGGCGAGTCCAATTACCGGTGCAGACCAGCAAACGCACACTCCAGACGTCACTCCGGGCGGTGCTGCGGTAAGTCAGCACTGCCACCTTGGCGTGCATCAAGTTGAACGGCAAAGCAGCTTTCGCCCAAGGTAAATGCAACAGCCCGGGGACTTCGATGGGAGTGATTTGGGGCGCACGTGGATCCAGTAATAACGCCAGTGAGGTATCCCCAGTGTAGGCACGCTGGTTGGCTTGTCGGTGAGTGAAGCGTTCAAGGGCATCGTTGAGAAAGCTATCGTCAGCCGAGAAGCCACATAACCAGCCGAAATGGCCGGTAAAACCATCTGGCGTTTCGAAGTGCTGAGCCAGTGATGCCGGAACCTGACTCATAGACTCACCTCGGCCACTGCAGCGGCTGGGGGCTGTGTGAGCCAGATGCCCAATTGACCTTGCAGGTCCAGATCCAACTGATATAGGCGTTCCACACGCGGAGAAATCCAGGCCGGTAGCGCACCCTCGACGACCTGACCTTGAGGCTCGCCAGCAGGTTGATCGGTGACCGCCAACACCTGAAACAGGAAAGCACTGCCGGGCAGCACCTGCGTGCCCTGCAAGCGCAGCACCCGACCGTCTCGGTTTACCAGGCTGGCCAGCACATGGGACGCCTCAGGTGCACTGCACTCATGGCAAAAGCGCGCGGCGACCGCATCGGTTCGCTGCGCCAAAGGGTTATCCAAAAACAGACGGGCCAGCTCGCGCAAATGCCCGATACGGGTTGAGATCAGCTCGGGGATGCTCTCCCCTAACCGAAACTGTGGTCGACTCGATGCCGCCATGTACTGCTCCAAGCCATCCAGCACCTGGTAGGCGGCATCCTGAACCTGAAAGAACAGCGCCCCGTAGTGCAAGTCGTTCCAGTGTTCGACGTCAATGTCATTGGGCCGAGCGCCCCAGTCAAACACCGCAGGATGAGCGTCGCGGGCCTGCACCCAGCGGCGTATGGCAGCGCGCTGCAACCCACCACGGGCAGACGCGAGGTCGGTATTGAGGCGACGCGACAACAATGCTCGCGCTTGGGCAGGTAATAGCTGCAAGGGTGAAAGCACTGCCGCAGTGGGAGCTTTCAATTGATTGACCGAACGGCCCTTTTGCGCCCATTGCAATAAGAGTTCCAACTGCGCGCCGTCATCCCCACAGCAGGCGTTAATAAACTCATAACCAAACGCCGTGCACATAAAGGCATTGAATCGCTCTCCCTGGGCACGTACCAAACCCAAGGTCAACAACGCCTGGCCAGTGCCCATGCGCATTGGCTGGCTGACATAAAAGCCAGGTTTGCACAGCGCCTGGAAATCAAAATCGGCCTTGCCGCGCAGCTTTTCCGAACCCCGCACGCGGGAATCACCCTGGCCCTGGTTGTGCTTGAGGGCGAAGTAACAACCCAAGGCTTCAATAGCATTGGCAACCGTAATGTTCGACACATTGACCTGGCGCTCGCGCAACTTTTGAGCAAGTGCAATGCCCAGCATCGCCAGCAGCAGCTGTTTGGCGTACCACACCCCGCCCATGCCCGGTACCGCACGCTCATTGTACTCACGCACAGCAGCACCAAGGTCCAAGGTACGGGTTCGTCTCTCGCCCCCCAATTGCTCGGGGCCCAAAAGCCCCCACATCATGCTCATCAAGAGGCTTCCTTAGCGGTTTGGTCGGTGTACTGTCGGCGTAGTCGAGAACACGAGGCACTTTCGTGCAGGGTCCGCTAAATGCCAGCGAGGATAGAGGGGGAAGTGTGAACTGGAGCTCACTTCCGGATGACGGGCGAGCGCGCAAATTTACGCATGGCCAAGAACAGTAGCAAAATGCCACAATTGCGTCCATATCTGCCTTGGGACGGCTTGCAATGCCCGTCCCTTCATAGCATAACCGTCTGCGCGCACAAGGAAGTTGCCCATGTCTGCCCCTGCGTTGATTGATACCCCTCTCATACCTGCACCGTCAAAACGGACATCCACCCTGCTCATATCAGCGTGGGTTCGGCACACTGCGCGCCCTGCACCCTGATACCGGACACGACACAAGATGTCGTCGGCAGGCTCGATCCTCACTCGCCTGTTCTCCATACAAATTAGCGAGAGATACGTTCATGCCTGAGTCCTTCTACCCATCACAAAAACGCTCGCGACATCCAACCATGTTCCTGGCCATCGACATGTGGGGGATCGAAGGCGAGTACGCTGACGGGAACTGGCATGTTTTGCTTCACCGGTTCGCAGTGGACTGGAGCCAGAAGCATCCTGAGCAGGCCACTGCCACCCTGTGGTCAAGCGTTCAACCCTGCAGCATTTTCACCAACGGATCTTCCTGCTACATCGCTGGCAGCGCCCACTTACCAGATGCTTTTTTTCAGCAACTGGAGGTTTTTCTGCGCGCAGCATTCGGCGACTGTGCACGTATTGGCGGTGAAATTCAGGTCAACGTGGATGAGTGGCGGGTGTACCTGCACTTCGAGAGCGGTGGTATCTGGGAAAAATACAACAGTTACGAATGGCGCGCGCTCGAGTTGTGAAGCGCCTTAGGCAGCAGTCGACGAACACATATTCATAATTAGACGCAAGGATTCGTACTGCGATGTTGAATACTCAACGCACCTACCTCAATTACCTGAACGCCATTTTTCCTGTTATTGCAGATACCGCTCTCCAGTCCGATGAGGTAACGCGACTGCAGAACGATATCGAGCATACCGAACTGCTTGTTCCTGTAATCGGTGCCTTCAGCGCCGGCAAAAGCAGTTTGCTGAATACTTTTCTGGGTGAAACTATCCTCAGTGTTGGCCTGACACCTGAAACAGAATTGGCCACAGAGTTGCGCTACAGCAGCGACCCGCACCTATTGGCCATGCGCCTGGACGGCAGCGCTGAACGCATGGACATCACGGCGCTGGCCACCCTCAAGGCGCGTGCCCACGAATTCACGCACCTTCAGTTGTACCTGGACAACCCACGTCTCAAGGCCTTGCCCTCACTGGTTCTGGTCGATATGCCGGGCTTCGGCTCTTCGCTGTCCAACCACAACAAAGCCATCGCCTATTACCTGCCCCGTGGTGTGCACTTCATCGTGGTCACCAGCGTTGAGGATGGCAATATCACTCAGTCAATGCTGCGCCAATTGGACGATCTGCACACCTACGGCCGCGCGTTCACGTTCCTGCTGAACAAGACCAACCTGCGCTCAGATGAGCAGGTGCAGGACGTCGCCGAACTGGTCGATGAACAGATCAAGATCAACTTTGCCGATACCCGTCAATTGGTGCGTGTTGGGCTCGACGCAGCCCCTCGTCTGACCGAAGTCCTGGCCTCACTGCAACCGGAACAGATCATCCGTGATGTGTTCGAAGATCGCCTCAAAGACCTGACCCACTCACTGCTCAACCAAATTAATCTGGCACTGGCATCATTGCAAAAAACCCAGGGCGAAAATCAACACGCACTAAACGAACTGGCCCAGGGCATTCGAAAAGTCGAGCGCCAGCGCGACAACATTCTCGAAGACTTACGCGATCAGCAACTAGAACGAACCGTGGAATATTGCCTCAGTGCCGCGGGTCACGAGCTGGATAGCGTGCAGTCGGAACTGGTCAGTGCGGCCGTCGCGGGCAATCAGGAAGCGTTTTCGCGAATTGTCTCCGAGGTCGTTCGCGGCTCAATGACGCGCTCAATCAAGGACCAGATGGACCATCTCAGTAGCACCGTGGTGACGGACTTTGCTCAAGCCTTGGGCGATCTGGGCCAGAGCATGGGACAGTTCAACAATGAACAGAACTGGCTCGGGCAGATCACGGACAGGATCAACCGTACGCTGCACAAGACCGGAGAAACCCTGGGCCACTGGAATGGCACATTGGCTGAGCGTAATGGCCGCGAGCTGGAACGCCTTAAGCAGGAAACTGGCTGGGAGCATGGAAAGCCGCTGCCCCGTGTGACATACCAAGGCTTGACCACTGTTCTGGCAGTCACTACCTCGGTGGTCAACCCCCTCATCGAACTGGCGATCATCTTCCTCCCCAATATTCTCGCGTTCATCAATGAAGGGCGCCTACGCGAGCAACTGCGTCAGAAGGTAATCAACGAAGTAATTCCTGCGGTCAAGCGTGAAATGCGTGAGCGCCTGCACACCCTGCTCCACGAACAGATGAACACTTTAGTGACCCAGGTTAGCAGCGAGTTCGAACGGGAGATCGGTGAAAAACAACGCCTGATTGACGAGATGATAGCCAATCGCCAGCAGGATGCCGAGGCAGCACAGCAGCAGCTCGAGCTCTTGATCCAGTGCCGGGAACAACTGCAACAACTGGCCAAACAAGCCCTTTACGAGGTTCAGTCATGACCCCGCAACACGTCCTTGAACTGAACCAGCGCCTGCACCAGTGGATGCAAACCTACCACCCGGAGCTGGAAAAAGACCTTGCGCCCATGCTGAACCGGCACGCCATCGATCGTAGCGAAGACCTGGAACAAGCCTTCAGTGATCTGGTGGAGGAAAACCGCCTGCTGCAAATTGGTGTCGTGGGTCGCGTCAAGGCCGGTAAATCCTCCCTGCTCAACGCTTTGGTGTTTGATGGCCACGCCATTCTCCCCAGGGCTGCAACGCCGATGACGGCAGCGCTGACCACCCTGACCTACGGCGACACGTTCGGCGCCGATGTACAGTTCTACAGTGCAGCAGACCGGGACAACATCCAGCAGGATGCCTTGCGCTATCAACAGCGCTACCAGGAAGAACTGACCAAAGCTGTAGAAACCTTACGTCAGCGCCGCCAACGCAGCGGCCAACCGGTCGATGACGCAGGGCTTTATCGTGATGCAGAGAAGAGCGCCAAACGAGCCCTGCAGAGTGAACACACTCTGGTGGCCGCCAGTGAACAATGGCAGCACATTGAAGCCTCGACCGTTGACCTCGGGGCACTAGACGCCCTGGGCCACCTTCAAGCACCTGACGCGGCCACCTTGGCCGTTTTGCTGAGCGATTATGTCGCGGTGGGCGGAGCCTTTATGCCGTTGACCAAGAGTGTCGACATCTTCCTGCCGCTGGAGTCGCTGCGTAACGTGCGCATCATTGACACCCCCGGGCTTAACGACCCGGTGCAGTCCCGCGAAGAGCGCACCACGGCGCTGCTGAAAAACTGCGATGTGGTGTTTATCGTCAGCCCGGCCGGCCAGTTTCTCAGTGAACAGGACATCGAGCTGATGAGCCGAATCACGCAAAAGGAAGGGATTCAGGAACTGGTACTGATTGCCAGCCAGGTCGACAACCAGCTGTATGGCAGCGACACTCATCAACCGACACTTCAGGGCGCACTGGATAAAATCACCCAAACCCTCAGCGTGCATATGGTCGATACCCTACAACGCTTGAAGGCCCAGCATCCGGAAATCGGCGCGACCTTCGACAACCTGATCCAACAAGGTACAGGCAAGGTGCTGTACACCTCTGGCATGTGCCACAGTCTGTCCGAGCGTTTTGACCAACAACACGCCTGGGACAGCGCTGAACAAAAAGTCTGGGAGAACTTGCGCACCCACTACGCCGACTTTTTCACCCCGGAACATGCCGACCGTTGCCGGGGCAACCTCGATCTGCTGGCGAATACCCACGCATTGCGCGCGGTATTGGACACTGTGCGCGAGCAGAAAGACCACATCATCGAACAGCGCCGTACCGAGTTAGTCCGCGCCAAGTTGACCGCCCTGGAAGCGCTACGCACCGACCTGTTGACGTTCAGCCGGGACAAGTATCAAGAAATCCGTAACACCGATATTGAAAAACTGAAGGCCGCACGCCACGAGCTGGACACCAAGATAGTGACCGCCTCCTACGACCTCGACGTTATGCTTAGCAAATGCGTTGCGGAGTTTCGCGAACAACTCAAACGTGAACTCACTAAACACCTTGATGCAGCCTATAGCACTACAAGCAAGGGCGTCAAAGACGCCTCGGAGGAAACCTCACATTCCAGGGAGGTGGTCCGCGACAGCACTTTCGCAAAAATGGCTAACTGGATGTGGGGCGGTGGCACTGAAACCCAGCACTACACCGTATTTAAATTGTTTTGGCGTCAGGTCCATAACCAACTGGAGGAGTTTGCCGAGGGACTGAGCGGCACCCTCAAGCATTCAAGCGAAACTCTAACCCAAACGTTTCGCGACAATCTAATGAAAGAGTCGACCCGAGTTGCCCGCCTGCACCTGGAGGACAATCTCGATGCCGGCTTGATCATTCTCACCAATCAGAATCTGGCAGCGGGCTTTCGCCTCCCAGCATTTGAGTTAAACAGCCAGGCATTAGGCAAGCTCAAGGGCTCCGGCAGTTATCTGCTGGACGACGCCGCACGGCAATTTCTCGATGACGCCAAGCATCTGCTGCACGACCTCCATGGGCAAGCCAAACGTCAAATCCGCCATCTGATCGATGACGTCACGCACTCACTGCCGCACTCTTACGGCAATGCGTTTTTCGCTGATTTGCAGGCCCGCATCAGCCAACTTGAGGCACAAGTCAGCAATGTTCTGCATACACTCGACCGCTTGCAACGCATGGCCCAAGAACTGGAGGCAGCATGAATAGCGAGCTGTTTCCGCCTGCGTTGCTGGCACAACTGGACAAGATCGGCCAACTGTTCGTCTGGCGGCGCAAGACTCTGCGCGACAGTATGATCGAGGCACTGCAGGTAGCAAATCGCAGTCACGAAGCCCTCGCCCTCGACCATCAAGCGACCCTGGCACGTTTGCAGGCCTTGAACGTGGAGCATGCGCAACTGACCGAGCTCCAGGCCAGTACGGTCGCTGAACTGAGCGATACTTGCCAGACACTGCAGGGCCTGCAGAATACCCTGACCCAGGCACAGGCCCAGCATCAGCAGGCTCAGGAACATGCCCGATTGCGTTTTGACAATTTGTCAGTCAGCTATACCCAACTGGTCGAGGAGCGTAACGGCATCGAAGCCGCTCGCCTGGCGCTCGAGCAAGCCCAGCAGCAAACTCGTCAGGCGCTCGAGGCCGCGCACACCCGTAATGCCCAGCTGACGCTCGAGCGCCAGGCGCTACAAGCCAGTCTTGACACCCTTAACAGGGAGCATGAGCGACTGACCGAGCATCAAGCCACCACCGCCGTCGAACTGAACCATACCCAAAGAACCCTGGAAGAGGTCCAAGCGTCGCTGGCACTGGCCCTGGATCAGCATCAACACCAGCAGCAACAGGCCGCCGAGCGCTTCGAAACCCTGTCAACACAACACAGCCAACTGGAACAGGCCCGCAATCGCATCAAAGAGGACCTGGACCAAACTCGTCAAAATCTCCAGGTGACGAACGACACATTGCTGGCTGAGCACGCCCGCAATGACCAATTACTCCTCGACTGCCAGGCGCAACAAGCCCGCCTTGACGCTTTGAACGAAGAGCATCAGACCTTGAGTGAGCGCCAGGCCGCTACTGTGGCAGACTTGAATAACACCCGTCAGGCCGTACTGAACGTGCAAGCGTCGTTGGCGCAAGCCCTTGACCAGCATCAGCGCGCGGAGAGCCAGGCCGGTGAACGTTTCGAAGTACTGTCGAACCAACACCTGCAGCTGGAACAGGATCACAACCGTCTCCAGTCGGCCCGTCAAACGCTCGAACAGACACTTGAGCAGGCGCATCTTGAGCTGCGCACCACGGGAGAATCACTTATTGCGCTGCAACAGGCGCATGGCCAGGAGCAACAACAACACGCGCAACTGGCAGACCAGTTCCAATCCACCTGGACTCGCTTTCAGCTGATTTCACGGCTGCTGGCCGCCAAGCCGCGGGAAAGTGCCGGGCTTGCCCGTTTCAGGGAGTTACTGGACAACGACTACATGACATTTGCCGACGGCGAGTCGTGTCTGGGCGCGGAAGCCAAAGCCCTGAGAATGTTGCAATCGATCGAACAGGAACTGGCTTTGCTGGTCGGGTTCCCCGATATTCACGAGCGCACCATTGTCGGGATTGTCGGCGGTTTCAGCAGTGGGAAATCCGAGTTTATCAACAGTTTCATTCGCGACCCCGAGGTGCGCCTGCCAGTAGGTATGCAGCCCGTCACAGCGATCCCCAGCTATGTGCTGGCGACTGATCAGCGAATGATCCGCGGCTACTCTGCGAACGGTGGCCACATGGAGCTGGATGTGGCCTTTTACAAAAACATCTCCCATGCGTTCATCAACTCATTCAGCTTCGACTTGAAGAGTTTAATGCCGTTCATGTGCGTCGGCGTGCAAATGGCACCTGAGCTTTTCAGCAACATCTGCTTCATCGACACGCCAGGCTACAACCCGCCTGCCACTGCGGCCGAACACAGCCAAGGCGACAAACGCACGGCCATCCAGTTTGCCCAACAGTGCGAGGCCATTATCTGGCTGATTGGCCTCGATGCCAACGGCACTGTGCCAGTGTCCGACCTGGACTTTATCCATGAGATCGGTGTGGAACAGCGCTCGGTGTATGTCGTGCTGACCAAGGCAGACCTCAAGCCCGAGGATGAGATCGAAGAAATCATGGACGAAGTCCAGGATGTGCTGCAGAGCGAAGGCATTAATGTGGTAGGGGTCAGTGCATACAGCTCGACTCAACGTCACGAGATCGCTTACCGGGACACACCACTGCTGGAGTATTTCTCACGGATCAACCAGCAAGGAGATTCAAGCCAGCACCTGGAAGGCCGACTGCAGGAAATTTTCACTATGTATGAAGACGCCATCCAGACAGATATCAACGGTATTCGTGCGCAAAAAACCGCCATCAACGGATTGCGCCTTGACTGCCTGGAGGTTGGCGGAGCAGACGTCTATGGCCGGATGTTCGAGCCTATTGCCAAGCTTGACCGCCATCTGGACACCGCACCCCAGGAAGGCTGGCTCAAGGAATCCAGGCGACTGCTGGAAGACTTCCGCGAGGCGGTACGCATGACTGCAGCCCCCCAAAAGACTCAAATTTAATGGACATCCACGAGCACCGACGCATAAGGCTGACTGCTCGCGGACAACTGCCACAGTTCAATGTACGCCCCAACATTTGAAGCGAGACAACATGTCAAACAATGCCTTTGAAAAAGACTACTCAGACGATTCGTTCTGGGACAAAGTGAAAACGTACGCCAAGTCTGCCGGCGAGACCGCACTCGAGCCCGCACTGAAAATGTATTACGCAGCCACTGACGCCGACACTCCCACCTGGGCCAAAACAACGATTTATGGCGCCCTCGGGTACTTTATCTCGCCGATTGACGTCATTCCGGATATCACCCCATTTTTGGGCTACACCGACGATGTTGGTGTGCTGTGCGCGGCATTGGCCGCGACTGCGAGCCATATCAAGACCGAACACGTAGACAAAGCTAAAGACACCTTAAAACAGTGGTTTTCCTGACTTAACCGTCAACGCTAGGCGTTACTGAACGCTGAACTGGGATCAGGCACGATCGAGCATGTCGAGTCTGATCCCTTGCCAAGCAGGATTAGTACGACACATTTTGACCCCCGCTGGCCTCATCCTGCTGACTCCACTGCATCAGGAGACTCAGCATGGGCAGACGCCTATCCCCCTTTGCACACGGCAGCCGCCGTGCTGCTGATACTTGTACGCTCTCGCTGAAGTGGTGTTATCAACTGCTGCTGGATCTGGGGGGACATCGTAGCTTTATCAACCGCCACGGTCTGAGCGAGGATGATTTGGCTCACGAGTTGGGCCTGGCCGAATGGTTAGACGATGACCAGTACAGCCCTGCCCTGGCGCTGACGACACTGCGCACCCGCGCTCGCGCCTTCAATGCCGAGCACATGACAGCCCTCTATCCGAACAACCTACAGAGCAACCTGGAGGCGCTTGGGGCACTGTTAGGCTTGGGTGAGTCAGGACTGCAAGTACTCGGTTTCTGCGTGCTGATGCACAGCGACCCAACACTCAGTGATGCCACAGACCAACTGGGCATGTTGGGGCTCAACCGGGCAATGAAAGTGCTGTCTGTTCTATTGGGATTACCGCTGGCAGAAGTCGAGGCATGCCTGGCACACAATAGTCCACTGATGCGCACGGGCCTGCTGGATCTGAGCACCAATCACCGCGCCGTCATGGCACTGAGTTCAACCTTGTCGGTGAGTAATCCGGACCTGCCTGGCCTACTGCGTTTTAGCAAAGGTACACCGCTGGAGCTCTTCGCTTATGCGTTTCGTTTAAGCCCTCCAGGTAGCTTGAACAGGGAGCATTACCGTCATATCAGCCAAGCGCTCACGATCGCCGAGCGCTACCTGAGCAAATCCTTGGCCCAAGCGCGACAGGGCGTGAATATTTTGCTCTACGGCCCACCCGGCACAGGTAAAACTCAGCTTAGCCGGCTGATTGCTGAAACACTGGGCTGCGCGCTGTATGAAGTGGCCTGTACCGACAGCCAGGGCGATCCCGTCAGCGCCAAGCAACGTCTGTGCTCCTTGCGCGCGGCCAACAGCGTACTGCGTTCGCAACCTGCTCTGCTCGTGCTTGATGAAATCGAGGACATCTTCCAGGCCGCCCCTTCCGCGCCCAATAGCCATTCCCAGAAAGGCTGGATCAATCGCATGCTGGAAGAAAATAGCCAACCGTGTTTCTGGCTAAGCAACAGCATAGAGACTATTGATCCGGCACATATGCGCCGTTTCGACCTGGTGATTGAAGTACCCAATCCACCCTTGGCGCAGCGCAAACAAATGCTGCACACGTGCAGCGCCGGCAAGTTGAGCGAGGTCTTGATTGAACAGCTCTGCGCCCATGAGCAGATGACGCCGGCGGTTCTAGAGAGAGCCGTGCGCGTAGGGCGCAGCGTGTCACAACGAGCCAGCAAAGCACTGGACAACACGATTCGATCGATCGTCAATGGCACGCTCAAAGCGCAAGGCTTCGCTTCGCTACAACAGCACAGCAATGGTTTACCGAGCTTCTATTCGCCAGACTGGATCAATACCGACCTGCCCCTGCATGGTTTGGTAGAAGGGCTGCGCGCCCATCCACAGGCGCGGCTGTGTTTTTACGGCCCGCCCGGTACAGGCAAAACCGCATTCGGCCATTGGCTGGCTCAGGAGCTGGGCAAACCTTTGATGGTCAAACGGGTTTCCGATCTGGTTTCCCCGTTTGTCGGGGTGACAGAGCAAAATATGGCACACGCCTTTGAACGCGCCCGGCAAGAGGACGCGATTCTGTTGCTCGATGAAGTCGACAGCTTTTTGCAGGACCGACGCAAGGCGCGACAGGGCTGGGAGGTTACGACCGTCAATGAAATGCTCACTCAAATGGAGAATTATTCAGGCCTGTTTATTGCCTCCACCAACTTGATCACCGACCTGGACGAGGCCTCCTTGCGCCGCTTCGACCTGAAGGTGCATTTCGGTTACCTGACGACGGAGCAAGCCCAGGCATTATTTGCTGAACACCTCAAGGCTTTGGCACTAAAGGATCCACAGCATAATGCCGCCCGCCGCTTGCGCGCCGAGGCACATCTGACACCTGGCGACTTTGCAGCAGTCGCGCGCGGAGGCCGTTTCAACCCATTCACCAATGCCGACGAATTGGCCCGTGCACTGTTGGCCGAGTGTCGCTTGAAACCCACTGGGCAACAACGGCCCATCGGCTTCGTACATTAAGCCCATTAAAGGTTGCCGGATTGACGCCGATAGGTGAGCAACCGACTTTCTTACTGGCTATAGGCCAGCCTGCACCCTACAAGGATGATTCTCTTGCCTTCAGCCAAGACCCATAGCGCCCTGAGCCGTCAGTGGGAACTGCTACAGCACCTGCCCAAACGCGCACCTGGCATCACGGTGAGTGAACTGCTCAGTCGCTTGGTGAGCGCGGGTTACTCGATCAGCCGCCGCAGTGTCGAGCGCGACTTGCGTGATCTGTCCGTGGTGTTTCCCTTGCAGTGCAACAATGGCGGGACGCCTTTTAGTTGGTACTGGAAACCAGGCGTAAGCGTGGAATTGCAGGGCATTACACTGGCAGAGGCGGTCAGTCTGACCCTCGTCGAAGATGCGATCCGCCCCCTCTTGCCCGGCAGCATGTTGAGCGTACTGGAGCCACGATTCGAGCACGCCCGGCAAAAACTCAAAGGCCTTGAAGACGGCAACCCCACTGCCCGCTGGCCGGATAAAGTGGCCAGTGTTCGCCCGGACTTCAATCTGCACGCACCGCAAATCCTGGCTGAGACCCTGGAAGCCTTGCAGCACGCCGTGATTAGCGAACAACAAGTACACTGCCACTATTACTCGGCACACACCAATAAAATCAGCGAACTTACCCTCAACCCGCTGGCCATTGTTCAGCGCGGCTTAATCACCTACCTCATAGCGACGGCAGCGCCGTATACCGATGTTCGTCAATTCGCCGTGCATCGCTTTCGTGAAGTAACGGTACTCGACACTCAGTGCCAAGGGGTGGCGTCATTCGAGTTACATACCTACTTGGCCAGCGACGCCTTGCAATTCGGTAACCCGGAAAAAATCCTTTTCAAAGCGTGGGTCAGTGAACACCAGGCGCGTTTGATTCGAGAGACGCCCTTGAGCGCGGACATGGTGCTACAAGCACTGCCAGACGGTTTTCAGATACAGGCGACCGTCAGCAATACCTGGCAACTGCACTGGTGGATTCTCTCCTTGGGCGCTTCGTTGGTGGTGCATGAACCAGCGGCATTGCGACAGCAGGTGGGCGACACCTTGCGACTGGCCGCAGCAGCCTATGGCTCTGAAAGCAGTTCGAAGTCATCTGACTAGTAGGGCCAACTGGGCTCACGGAAAAGGCTCTGAAGCCTGATTGACAACGCTCATGTCAAAGCACGCTTGGAGGACATGAGTCATTGGCTGATGCTCCCCGCCTGATTGCCCAACCTCAGCAACTGCGGCGGACGCTCTGCCGCTTTACCAAGCAACACCAACACACCCTACTCATCAACTGGCTCCCGCACCACGTTAATATGCATCACTCGTGCCCCACACTGCCTGGCGATATAGGGGATTTGCGCCGTAGGGTGAACCAGCCCGATGTACCGACGCAAATTAATACGTCCGCCTCCTTAGCCACCGCCAGTGCTTGGCGCCACGCAGGTTGAGTCGTGACAGGGGTTCCGCGGGACGCATTGGCCAAGCCCCCCTAACGGCGTAATCGGGTAAACCATTGCGCCAACGTACGGTCAACGACGCCGGCTATCTGCCGGGTCAACACGTCACTGCCACAGCGCTCACACCGCTCACACCAGTCGAGGGGCCCCAGTGCATCACTGAGCGGTGCAACGGTTTTCTTCCAGTGACACGCCTGACATACAAAAGTGAAAGGCTGTGGTCGGATAGGCATGTTCTTGCTCCTCTGCCACGCCTGTAGGTGCACGTGGCTATGGGTCATTGTCTAAGGCTGAGAGGTTGATGGCACTAGGGCTTGCAGGTTTTCGAGCTTTCGCTGGAGCTGATCGACGTGTGCATTTTGCGCCTGGAGCGCCGCTCTTAACTCTCGATTTTCCTGCGCGTGCCAACCCACCCGCCGCTCGCGCTCTTGCGTGGTCACCTGCCAGTGCGTGAGCAAATGCCACGTTTTATGGCCTTGTGAATACAGTGCGCAAAGGATTGCCAACATCAGCCCCAAGACCGCAATTGCCACCCAATACTCAATACCCATAGCCTGCCCCACTGAATGCGACCTTGGAGGTGATGGGCGATGCACAGACCCAGCGCAATCCGCAAACCAAATCAGAGCCAAGCCACAGCAGGCGCTCAACTTCTGCTCGTGCGGTACTCGGAACAAAGCAGACATTTAATGTTGGGGGCATCTAGGCAGCCTTTACGTGAGTTATTCGATAGAAGGCATTATCACAATGGCTCACGACAGTTTGTGTCGTTACCACGCCCACCTCTGCACTCCAGGTCAAAACTCCTGAATGCCGCCACTAAGGCACTCTGGGTCTGGGTAAATAAACGGCTATCACACCTTCCGAACTTCGCTAGATAAACCATTGAGGCTATCGGCTGGAGATGTCTATGGTGCCGCGGGCAAGTGAGATTCAGGAACTGCTGTCGCATAGATGGCAAGCGATTTAATTGCGCAAGACGGAATTCCCGGACGGCCACATTAGAACTAAAAATTCCAATAGAACAATATGAAGATCATTTTTGCATAAAGGGCTATAAGATCAAGCAAGGAAGTCGCTATCACGCCAAAAGAAACAGAATAACTATAACTGACGGCGACATGAAAAACACAATAACCACAATAAAAAACACATCTGGAAAAAATAGAAATTCTTTGTTGCTCGAAGAGCCATGTAAACCATTAGAGCTCTGAGCGCAAACAATTGAACTCAACCCCAAAAGCCACCTTCTTAAAAAATGCCAAACATAAGTATCTTCGTACCTTTTAACTTCAAGGGCTTATTGGAATCTGAAAATACCACAACATGAAAGCTAGGCGCCGTTTGGCGCCTGCCCCCTGCATCAAGCGCCAGCTTACTACGACTAATACCTTGAATTTCCTAATGGCGTGTGAGTGGATCCAGAATCACTTTATTGCAATTATGATTGCATATCACGAGTGGTAGCAATCGGCCAGAAGTCACCAATTGGCACTCGCACATAAAAAAGCCATGAAAACCTCTTTAAAAACCCCTAACTACTGCTTCTGATTATTAATTACATCAGGTACTTTTAGGTAGTTAGTGATCTTTGAAATGGTATCATGAATGTAAATTTGCCCTTGAACCTGAAGTATCATCGTGGTCTCAGGGGACGCCGAGTTCTTATAGTTATTCACCAGATATGAACTTGGATGCACAAGCTTTGAGAACAGTTTGTAAACGCTTTTGTGCTCATCGCTAGAGTCTAGTTTTTTTGCTATTTGCCCTGCTGAGGCTGGGGTATTAATTTCTGGCAAGCTATATTTTTTTCTGACTTTTTTAAGCCGGTTAATCTCTTCGATTAATATTAATCTCTGATCAGCCAAGTCAGATGCAGTATTAATACTGAGCATCCCCTCCAGAACTTGAATATTGTCAGTAATGGCCTCTGAATTCCATTCGTCGAGATTATTTTTGCTACCGATTATCGAGCGGGCTATCAAGTTGAGCTCGTAAAGATTTCGGGTTGCAAGTGCCAGAATTGAAATATGGTTACCAATTGCTGTTTGAAAAATGTTTACACACTGTGAATTAGCGGCCAACAAATTTAGCAACGCTATATTTTCATCGTTTCTGGGGCAAGCAGCATCCACCCAGTCCATTATTAAAAGAATCTTATCTTCTAGGCTTTCTAGTGCAAGCTTTAGATCATCCTCAGTTCCAGATGTTACATAATCACTGATTGGTGCGGTATTATACATATCTAGCATCCTGCTGTTAATGTTTGGCGTTAACTATGGGGGATTATGCCATATACTCAGCAAACAAGTAATCGCCAATCGCAGGACTGAGGCAGCTCCCTATTAAGGTCATGCAGCATTCTGCAGACAACCGTCTGGCAATATCAGTAAATTGCGTTGCTACTGCTTGATCGTCTGCAGGCTCTGGGGTTTTTTGAACTTGGCGCGAGTAGAATCGACTAAAGCCTGACTGAAATTACCGCAACGGTTGACGCTCAGGACGTTTTTCATGCAACCGATCAGCAGTTTTTTCATACCTACTGACCAAGATCGTGATGCTCTCGTGCATCATCGATATAGTGACCAGTCAACAGCGCGGCATTTACAACTCGCTGCAAATCTTGATCGGCGTGGCCAAGCTTATGAATTGCAGATCATATTTAGCAAAGAGAGTGCAATGGTAATAAATTTCGGCTAGGTGTGAATGGCCCTTGATTTCTTAAACGCTTTTGACTAGCAGCTTTTGTCCGATTCTGTAGAAAAAGTAACTCCCCTGCCTAGTCTGCGGCAAGATTTCTGGATTGGACGACAGGGGATCACACAGCATGAAGGGACTGTTATCGAGTGGGCAGGGGCGGATGTTTTACTCGTTTAAATTTAAAGATCAAAGGTCGCGGTAGGGATGGCAGTTACCTGCCACCCCCCGCACAGATCCGTACGTGCGGAACTACCGCATACGGCTCCTGCCTTGGGTGCGTGACGCGAAGCGATCCTCAGGATACGGGTGTGCGTTCTTTGGGCTCGGTATGTAGTGATCTGTGAGCAACCCGAAGCGAGACCATTGCAGCCGATTTCGCTGGCTGCGTCGCCCGAGAGCCTGACGCCAATATCAACCTCGATATGGCGAGCATTCTCGCCTAAATGGGTGTCCGGTTTCATTAGACCACTACAGACGGATACAAAGATAGAAAGGTAGCGTCCACTTTATCTTAGGTGGACACCTTTCTCTGGCTCATTGAGTGCTTGGCTTAGCTCACGAGCAGGCTCATGTAAGTGGGCCAATCACCGTTGGGACTCATTTGCGCCATTTTATATTTCTCCAGCATTTGTAGCGCTTGGCTCTCGTGGTTAGCACGGAAGTCAAACCCCATCTGGTCGCGATACGGCAATTTACCTCGCCAGTATCCCATTCCTTGATCAAGGAAAACTTTGCTGCGCTTACCCGACACCCAATCTACTGTTATCACTCTCGCGTGTTGAAGTTCCCGGCTTCGTTCTTTGATTTCAATTTCAGGTGAGATGAAGAACTGGCTACCCAACCAAAGCTTAAGAAGTGCTTCTTGATCAAGTTGGAACCTCCAGTCATGACTAATTTGATTGCTGGACTGATCGCCACTGGATGCTAGCGTTTGAATTCGAAGCGACTCAAGCTTTTCATTTTTGAAAAGTTCAAGAAAACCGCTTAACAACATTAACGACCATGGTGATTTCAAATAACGGTCGGAATAGCTGACCACTGTTGCTTGATCCGTGGCAATCAACTCAGTCAATTCGGGCGCGTGCTTCTCAATGAGAGTAGCGAGACGCCTATGCAAGCTGCTGATAGGACCGTCAAGTTCGTGGGTGATTTCGATGACCCGTGCACCCTGCTCAAATTGGCGCCAGGTCCGGACGTCGATAGGCTGACCACCGCAATCAGAAACACAGTTGCTTCCAGCCCATACTATTCCATCATTGCTACTCAGCCATCCGACTCCTGGAGTCGCAGCGGAGGCATCGCTGCTAAAAAGACTTTTGATGCCCGACTTGGAACGAATTTGAGCCACCAAGTAAGGTTTGATCGGTGGAAGAGTGTTGTCCATATCCTCAATCACCACCCCAAGACTAGCCAGGTCAAAGAGGGTGTTCTTCTGTGCTTTGCTTAGCGACGCTCCTGAAGGAATTGCCAGTTTCACCTTGAGTTTGTCAGCGATTGCCCAAGTGAGGATTTTTTCACGGAAGTAAGGGTGATCTAGGTCCCAGTCCTCTGCATCGCCCCTCATCACCAAGCAAATAGAGGTGTCATTTTCACTGCGATCCGCTGAATTGATCGCAGAGGACAAATAGCGGATCGGGCCGGTCGAGCAATAACTAGCCCCCACCACAGTCTCAAACTCGCAGGGCAAGTCTAAATGTTCAATCAGGCCCGACACAGTCAGCCACTCCATGGCGCGCCCACGATCTAGCTCCTCTCGCTCCACTCGACTGTCTTGACCTGCAAGACAGTGCGAGCAGACGTTTTCGCAGTTAACCGGGCAATGCAGCTTCCCTAACGCTTTACGTAATAGTTCCGTGGTATTCGCTAAGCCAGCCAGGACAAACCCAGCTCCTCCGCTGACTTCATCGAATAGCTGAATGACCGTTCGCCCTTGTCCACTTTCGATATCACGATCAAGACGGAAACCAAAGCCCATTTCTGTGCTGGCAATACCTAAGAGTTCGGCGATTACGTCGCGTAGTGCAACGGCAAGAGTCGTGGCTATGATTTGCTCTGCCAGACTATCCCCGAGCCACAGGCCTGTCTGGGGACTTCTCAAGTAAAGCTCCATGACGTCAGTGCGAATTTGATAGCCCAGGAAAAGGTTAGGCTTAACTGCCGTTCCGGGGCAGTCGAACTCTTTACGACTGCCTGTGATCCCGCCCACTGGCCGGTGTAGCTGATCTGGAAGCAGATTTTTAGGAATGTCTCCGGAGGCGAGCATTGAATCTGCACGTCCGCAGGTTAGGCACACGGCGTAACCTTTTTCGTGTTCACCGGATGAATGATGAAACACACTGCCATCGTGACCAAATCGAACGAAACCACACCGCTTGTCGGGCAGCGAGATCGTCTCGCCAGTCAGTTGGATGCGAGGTCGTTCAACTCGGATGAACTTCTGAGAAGTGATGTCGTTTGTTGTGGACTCATAAAAGTCGGTTACAAAGCCGCCAGGGCGAAGGACGGTTCGGCGCTCGCTTGGTTGAATTGCGTGCATGCAGTGTGAGCACGTTAGCTCGGAGCTGTTGGTATAAGCGTTTTCGATTACGCCTGTCGCTCCACAATTTGAGCATCGCCAGGCGATATCAAATTTTTGTGCTTCGTTTACTTGGCCTGACGAATGCCATTGCAAACTGATTCCTGCCGAACGATAGACTCGCCCATCGATTACCACTTGCGACCCAGGTGCATACTCTCGGATCGCAATGTTTAAGCCGCGAGACGGAAGCTCTTTGTTGTTGAAAATGCTGTCTTCACGACTCTCAGGATGAGTTCGCTGGTGCCTGAAGTCCTCAATATTGTAGGTATTGAGTGTCACGACATCGGTAGGGAATCCATATCCTGGAAGGAACGCACGGGACGCGAGATCGCGAAGCAAGTACTCACCGTCGTGACGTTTTTTCTCCAGCTCTAGCGCTTTTTTGTACGGCAAATCTGTCGCCGCTTGCAGCTTAGCGTTGAGCTTTCGAGACTCTTCAAGCCACCGGTCCTCCAGAATACGTACGCTTTCCTGAGTCTCTGCTGAGATTGTGCTGAGCAGGCAGCCATCTAAGCAGGTTCCGCTGACAAGGCGTTTGATTGGGTCTGCGAATTCTGCCTGACAACTAGTCAGCCAGCTTTTGAATTGCTGGCAGGGTGAGTCGTCCCCGCCAAAAAACCATTGGAGAGTCAGCCTGGTTCGATCACCGTCACTACTGGTTTTTGATTTTAGGAAAATAGACAAGAGCAGCGAATTGACGTGCCTCCGAACAATGCGAGAAGAGCTTAAAGTAATGGTGGGCGCGGGAATGGCGGTAATGAATGGCCACTTAGGTGAATCGCCCCGGGTTTCCTAGACACCTCTTTGCCTTAAAATGAGGCCAATCAGGAGGTGCCATGAGCAACCCACGTTATCCCGAAGAATTCAAAATCCAAGCAGTCAATCAAGTGATCGAAAAGAAGCTGCCTGTCGCTGATGTGGCAGCACGTCTCGGTGTATCGACTCACAGCCTTTATGCGTGGGTAAAGCGCTACAGCAAGCCACAGGAAGAACGACAGCAAGGCGATGATCAGCAGGCTGAACTTCGACGTCTTAGGGCGGAGCTCAAGCGGGTCACTGAAGAGCGAGACATATTAAAAAAGGCCGCCGCGTACTTTGCCAAGGAGTGCGGTTGAAGTACGCCTTTATCAAGCAGCAGGCTGCCGACTACTCCGTTCGACGGCTTTGCCTGACGCTCAAAATCCACCCCAGTGGCTACTACGCTTGGTTATCGGAACCGCAATCTGCGCGCGCCAAAGACGACCAGCGCCTGTTGGGGCTGATAAAACATTCATGGCTGGAGAGCGGCGGCGTTTATGGCTATCGCAAAATCCATGATGACCTGCGTGAAATCGGTGAGGCTTGCGGTCGCCATCGGGTTGCCAGATTGATGCGTATTGAAGGTCTGCGCTCTCAGACAGGGTACCGCCGACGTCCAGGGAAGTACGGAGGTAAACCTGCGGTGGCCTCACCCAACTTATTGAAGCGTCAGTTTGATGTGGTGGAACCCAACACGGTTTGGGTCACTGACATCACCTACATCCGCACGTACGAAGGCTGGCTGTATTTGGCAGTGGTACTGGACTTGTTTTCTCGCCAAGTAGTTGGCTGGTCAATGAAACCGCAAATGACAAGCGATTTGGCCAATGATGCATTATTGATGGCCGTTTGGAGGCGTAAACCAAAACAAGAGGTGATGGTTCACAGCGACCAAGGCAGCCAGTACAGCAGCTCCGATTGGCGTAGTTTCTTGAAGGCGAACAATTTGGTTGCCAGCATGAGTCGTCGAGGTAACTGCCACGATAATGCTGTCGCAGAAAGTTTTTTCCAGCTTTTGAAGCGAGAACGGATCAAGCGAAAAATCTACATCACACGGGAAGATGCTCGTGGTGATGTATTCGATTACATCGAGATGTTTTACAACGCAAAACGTCGTCATGGTTTCAACAATCAGCTGTCCCCGGTAAAGTTTGAAAAGCGTTACGCAGCGAGCTTGGAGAGTGTCTAAAGAACCCGGGGCGATTCAGTGAGGTTCTACGAGACTCCTCCTGTCCTACAGACTGCTAGAGCTTATCAAACAGCAAGAGGGGAACAGTGGAGCGTGTACTGACGATTGGCATTGATGGTTGTGTCGACTAAGAACCGGTGAATATTTCCGGATACAGAGACGTCAATTTCATCTACCGTAAGCCCTGACTCACCAAGTTCAACAGAGATTTTGGTGCCGCTATCACAGCTCTCGATCTCTACGTCTCTATCTGGCAGGATGACCATTCTTCTGGGATTGCTATATAAGCAATGGAGCGTTAAATCAGCCTTACCCTTGTAGTTCATCTTGCACCTCCTATGTCGGTAAACCCGAGCGTATCATATGTGTCGAGCAATAGACGTTATGGCTGAATTCTCGCTGGGCCTTCCGATTTTCCAAGATCGTATTCCGACTGTCCGGGCGCCCTTGCTACCATAACGTCGTTCCATAAGCGAAGCACTACAATCCTAATTTAGCATTGCAGATGCCTGTTTTTTTGCGTGTGTGATATTGTCTGTAGCATCTCCACAAGGACAATAATCGAACATGCTGCTTTATCATTTCACCCGTGCTGGTGCTATCAACGACATTCTCAAAAACGGAATTCTCCCTGGTAAGGTTCCATGTCAAGAGAACGGCAAACCGAAGCTTGTCTCCCTAACATCAAGGCTTGACCCGAGCGGACATGGATTGATAACCGGACAATTGCTTTACGAGCAGACGTCTCCAGAGTTCCAATTCATGGCCAGCGTTTATCCTCAACTGATCACAGGTCAATCGCCCAATAGACAGTTGCAACTATTCGACCAGACAGAGGTAGTTGTAGAGCTGGACATTAGCGATACAGATCCAAATTTATTGGACTACAACAGCTTTATTAATCTAATACTGACGCAGATGAACTACTCGAAAATACATAAAAACCTTTTCAAAGCAGCTATTCTGGTCAGCACTCGGTATCCATTAGGTCATGATCATATAGCAACCAAGAAATATGATAAGGAAGTACGAGATGTTCAATATTCAGGTGCCATCTCCGACCCTGGCTGGTTCCTCTATGATGGAACAATTTCGCCCAATATGATTAAGTGCATCAGGACTCGGGACAATCAGACCGGAAAATATATTTGATCACGGTCATGTAAAAATTAAATTTTCTACTAGCCGATCAATAAAATCTATAGAAGTCGGCAAGATATTGGCGAGAGCCTCTCTGATCAGGGCATCGATCAATTTTGAGTGAGCGTTGGTTTTTCGGACAAGCACGACTTTAGAGTTGGTTCAATCCTAGGCGATTGCAGATTTAGGGAAATAGTAGCTTTAGGGCGGTTACAGCCAACCACCCTAAAGCTTTACTAAAATAGCCCCCCCAAAGCCTCCTGCTCCCAATTCATCACAATCAACTCTCCCGTCACCTCAGCCTTCCCCTGCCGCTGATTCGTGGTCGTGTACCTGATCTCGGTTGTCTCAAAATGAAACCCCTCAAACACTCGCCGAATGTCCGGATGGTCGTTGATGCTGACCATCACCTTACCTTTGCAGCGACGCATAAAATCAGCCATGCGCTCGTAGTTTTCAAAAGGGAAGTCCACACCGTAACCAGCGGTCTGCCAGTAAGGCGGGTCCATGTAATGGAAGGTATGCGGCCGGTCGTAGCGCTCTGCGCACTCAAGCCAGGGCAGGTTTTCAACGTAAGTGCCGGCCAGGCGCTGCCAGGCTGCAGACAGGTTTTCTTCAATGCGCAGCAGGTTGATTGCAGGAGCTGTAGTTGCGGTACCGAAGACCTGTCCTGTGATCTTGCCACCGGAGGCATGGTGCTGCAGGTAGAAGAATCGGGCCGCACGCTGGATGTCGGTCACGCTTTCCGGGCGGGTCATTGTTTGCCACTCGAAAATCTGCCGTGAGCTAAGGGCCCACTTAAATTGCCTCACGAATTCTTCCAAGTGGTTCTGCACCACGCGGTACAGGGTTACCAGGTCGCCGTTGATGTCGTTGAGCACTTCGCAAGGCGCGGGCTGTGGGCGCAGGAAGTACAGCGCCCCGCCGCCGGCGAAGACTTCGACGTAGCATTCGTGGGGTGGGAACAGGGGGATAAGGCGGTCGGCCAGGCGGTGTTTGCCGCCCATCCAAGGGATGATAGGTGAAGACATAATGTGCAAGACCTTTACTGTATAGATAGACAGGTGCTTGGCTCGCTCCGCTTTATGCACGAAGCAGGAGCCTTGACTGGGCTTGCAGGACTGTTCTGCGGGTTTGGTGGCCGGGCTGGATGTTGACGCATCCAGTTTCGGCCGCTCCTTTTACTTTGTGCCTAATACTTCTTTGGCGTAAGCCTGGCAGGCCTGCAGCGCGGTCAGTCCTTGATCGCCCTCGCCGTCGCCGTCGCCGGTGATTCCGATAATTCGTTGAGCATGCGCTGAGTCAAGTCGGGCTCTATGGGCGCCATAAACCACGCTGCCGGCGCCGGTGGCGGGCGGCACTGCGTCACAACCAGTTGCGGCGGCGTCGAGTTGGACTGACAGCCGCAGGTCAGCAGTAGCAAGGCGATCACGCAGGCGGGCTTGTTTGGTTTTCTCATCGGTCAGGGCTCGGTAATGGGATTGGTCACTGGCTGCCAGCCATTGCTCCAGGGCGAGGCGCTTGCCCTGCTCTGCCAGAATTTGTGCGGAGTTGGCATTGGCCAGATCGGTGCGTTCGGTTTCGGGAGGATCTGCAGCAGTTGCTGCGCTGTGATGGGCATGATTTTCTTTAGATAATAAAAAACCCGCACTCGGCGGGTTTCTTTGAATCGGTGCAGGTATTTACTGTGGCTGGATACCTTTGATTTTCTCCAGGCGCATTGGATAGCCATTGGCTGGCTGAACCACAGTTTCGCTTTCAACCGTTTGAATGATCTTGCCGTTGGCATCTTTCGTCACTGAAATAGTCTTGCTATAGGTGCTCTGCACCACGCAGCCATTTATCAACAATGCCGCGCCTACTACAGCCAAAAACTGGATGCCCTTCACTTGGTACTTCCTTACCTGGATAATTTCGGCGCCGACTGTAGCAGGCTTTATGCCATCATTTCCAACGACATGGGCTGAAGTCTTGCTTCGCTGGAAGGTATGCCTATCTCGAGACAAAAAAATCCCGCACTTGGCGGGGTTCGGTACTGCAGTTTCATTTCAGCAAGACATCACTTGTTCTGCCGTTCTGCCAGTCGCGTCATCAGGTCCATGCGTTCATGCAATATCGCCACGATCAAAGCAGGTGCACCTTCACGCGGCAGGGCAAATGCGTAATGGTGTTCGCAGTGAGCCATCAACAACGTCGGGTAGAGGTCGCTCATGTCCCTGTAAGCGCCTTGAATGGCGGCAAGGCGCGCAATACCGCGTTCCAGTCTGCCGATATACACACGCACCTGCTGGTCACTCCACTGTTGGCGCGTGTAGCGGATGATCCCGCGCAAGTCGGCTTCAGCCTCAAGCGTAAGAACGTAGGCACCGCTCAAACCCGGCTTTCCCCGGACAGTTCTTCATCAAGGATGTCACCAATGCCCCTGGCCGAAACCTTGCCCGCCAGGCCATCGTTGATGCGGGCGGTCAGTACGCCTCTGAGCTCTTGCCATGCCGGATCATTGTCGACATTGCCCGGAAACAGGCGCTCGATGGCGTATTGCTTGATCGTCTTGCCCTGCAAGGCGGCCAACGCTTTCAGGCTCTGATGCTGCTGCTCGGATATGTCGATGGTCAGGCGGCTCATGTGGCAACTCCATACGTGATCTACGCCCTGATCTTCGCACAAATGTGGGAATGTGGGCCATCGACTGGACGACCGGGACTTCTCCCAGGCTAGCTTGGACGTAATGGCCGCATGTTTGAATCGGGATAGCCCTTTGCATCCAGTTTCTAGGCTCGAACCTGATTACGGTAGTCACACCACAGGCGCTCTGTGCCCGCTACCTGCTCGCCATCCTCGATGGCCTCCAACTGCTCAGCCACGAACTTACGCTCCTGCTCGATCCACTGGACTTCGACAGCAATCAAAGGCGCCAACCGCGCCCTGCGCGAAGATCACCCCCTGCGCCATGACTGATGATGCGTATACCCCATGTGATCAACATGCCATCTGCAAACTTTATAAAGCTGCCGCTGGCATTCGTCCCTTGATCAATAATCGCTCTGCTCGCCACGGAACCCACAACATCTGCAAACGCTGCGCTTTTAAGCGCTGCTGCCTTGTCGTATAGCTCCCGCGTCATAAAGTTAATCTTCTGACTGGCCACACGCGGTGGGTCACCGGGAGGAGATTTACCTGCGCATTCAGGCATAGCGCAGCCTGAACGGAAAGCATCACTACAGGCCGCTCGCTGAGCAGGTTGGGGGGAATGAGAGCTGTGGAAAGTCTCGGTGAAATGTCAGCCATCATAGAAAAGGTTTACCAGGCTCACGGGCTAGAATTAGTGAGCTGAACATAAATACAAAAACCTGCAAGCAGCGCCCAAAAAATTACAAATAGCCATGGTGTCCTCATAGAGAACATTAGCGATTTGCGATACCCCTGCTGACTCGATTCTTTTTCGTTAAATAAGGGTGAGTCATCATAGGCCTCCCCCATAACCGGGTCACTTCGCAATAAGTGACTTTGTTTGAAATGCCAATGATCAATGATGACATACGAGGCCCTAAACCCAGGCCAGGCATGCAATGAGCTAAATATTCCTAGGATGGCCATCAAGGTTGGTACAACCAAGGTAAAAAGCTCGCCCCATCTGGGATTGAGGTTCGCCATTGAAGAGGCAAACGCAATAACCAAGAACGATTGGGCCGTTAAATATGCGTTCGTTCTATTCGAGAGCAAACTTGTTTCATAGTGAATTTCTCTCCGATAGAAATCTAGACGATCTTTAGGAGTGCCAAATAGAAAAACGTCTGAGGGCGACTCCTGATGAAGCCGGATTTCCTCAGTGATGATCTTAGTCACAGCACGCCTCCGATGGACTGAATGACTTTAGAAGCGCTCCCCTTCAAAGGGTTCATTAAATTTCAGCGCATAAATACTCAATCCTAGCCAACTTCAAAAACTCATTTCATCCCCATGAATGTCAGCGAAAGAAGTGAAGATGAATAATCCACAGCTCTGCAGGCGACCATGACCCCAAGTCAACGCGCTTACTGTGATGTAGCGCTCGCAATAAACCAGAGCCGCAATATGTTCGTCGCGCTTAGCCTCGGGCTTGCCGGCTCCAGCACACCGAAGAGCGCCCCGCGCTACCGGGTAGTGCCAGTGAGTGGCGAGTTCTTCCACATCGTCGATACCGGTACCGGCAAGGTGAAAGGCTTTCGCCGCGAGCATAACGATGCCTGTGCTTTCGCCCGTAAACTCGAACAGGAGTCGCTGCCATGACTGACTTTCTGGATACCGTCGAAGGCCCGGACTGGCTTTACGATGCCATCAACAGCCTGATCTGCGGCGACACCGTCACCGCGCCGCGATCCTTCGGCAAACCGGTTGCCTTGGTTACACCACAGTCGCTGTACGAAGCGCTGGCCGAACACCTGGGGCACAAGAACACATCGCCCCCGCTGCTGACCGACAATCGCGAGTACCCGATCGAGCAGATGATTTGCGAAATCATTGCCGGCGGGAGCCGCGTTCATGGCAAGGCTTACGACTTGGCCTGCTCGGCTCTGGGCACGCCAAAGGCCAAGCATCACCCAACTGCCTTGCACGATCTTGCCGAGTCACTGATTCGTCCCCGAGCCAATGAGTACGGCCAGGCCCGCGCCGAGGAACTGGCGACAGACCTTGCCGCCGACCGGGCGGATCAACGCAAAGCCGACGCTGCGTAAGGTCAGCCCTTGCCTTTGTTCTTGTTCTTCGCTCCGCCCTGGCGAGCCTTGAACTTCGGATTGGTTTTGCAGATCACATAAATACGGCCACGGCGCTTAACGATCTGGTAGTCACGGTGACGATTTTTCGCTTCTTTGAGTGAGGACAGCACTTTCATCGGTGAGGCTCCTTGCGGTGAGTTGAAACGTAATAACATATCTTAAATACGAATGAGAATGTTTAGCAACTCATATTTCCCCTAACCCTTCTTGATGCTGCGTAGATCGCGGCAAGGATTTTGTCGTGTCCATGAATATGCGGATCTGGGATCAAGTCGATAAGACCGACACCCGGAGCACAAAAGCTGCTTTGGCTGGACAGCGTGCCCATGCTGACAAAACTGGAAGAGAAGAAATCGAGCCGCAAGCCCTACCCCATGTCCTGGGAAGAGCAGTCGATTCTTTTTGGGGAGTTGCCCGCCCACTTGCAGACGATGGCTTTGTTCTAGGTGAACACGGGCTGTCGCGAGCAGGAGGTGTGCAAGTTGAAATGGGATTGGGAGATTGCGGTAGCGGAACTGGGCACCAGTGTGTTTCTGATACCGGCCGATTTTGGCGGCCGGCATGAGCGGTCGGGAGTGAAGAATGGTGATGAGCGCCTGGTGGTGCTCAACACCGTGGCCATATCGATCATTGAGAAGCAGCGTGGTATCAGCAAGGAATGGGTGTTTCCTTACAACGGTACTGCGATGCACCGGATGAATGACTCAGCCTGGAAGAAGGCCAGGGTCAGGGCGGCGAAGAAATGGCAGGAGAAGTATTTGCGGCCGGCACATGATGGTTTCGTCCGGATCCGCATTCACGACCTGAAGCACACCTTTGGCAGAAGGCTGCGTGCAGCAGGCGTGACTGAGGAAGATCGCAAAGCATTGCTCGGCCATAAGAACGGCAGCATCACCAGTCACTACTCAGCGGCAGAGCTGGACCAACTGATTGAGGCTGCAAACAAGGTATCAGTAACCGACTCACGCGCACCAGCGCTGACGATCCTGAAGAGGAGGCAGGGATAGCAGAAAACCCAAGGTCACTCGAAAAGTCACTAGGGTAGAAATGAAAAAGCCACCGAGAAGGTGGCTAAGTCATTGAATAATATGGTCGGGACGGAGTGATTCGAACACTCGACCCCTAGCACCCCATGCTAGTGCGCTACCGGACTGCGCTACGCCCCGACTAGGCGTTACAACTTGCTAGAACGTTGAGAAATATACCTTAAGCTTTTGAAATACGAAAGTATTTTAAATGCCTCGGTTATTTCTTCAGTACCAGCAAGACATCCTCCAATTCGGAGATCGTTTGGCGGATCAGCTGCTTGTATTGCGTGGTGTCATCTTTGGCTTCATCACCGGAAAGCCGCAAGCGCGCACCTCCAATGGTGAAACCCTGGTCATAAAGCAGCGCACGAATCTGCCGGATCATCAGCACATCCTGGCGCTGATAATACCGGCGGTTTCCGCGACGTTTTACGGGGTTGAGCTGAGGGAATTCTTGCTCCCAGTAGCGCAGCACATGCGGCTTTACACCGCACAGCTCGCTGACTTCGCCTATGGCGAAGTAGCGTTTGCCAGGGATCGGCGGGAGCTCGTCGTTATGACTTGGTTCCAGCATAAGCCTCTACTCGGGCCTTCAACTTCTGCCCTGGACGAAAAGTGACTACACGGCGAGCCGTGATCGGGATTTCTTCTCCCGTTTTCGGATTGCGGCCAGGCCGCTGTCGCTTGTCACGCAGATCAAAATTGCCAAAACCTGACAGTTTGACCTGCTCGTTGTCTTCAAGAGCGTGCCTGATTTCTTCAAAAAACAGCTCGACCAATTCTTTGGCCTCGCGTTTATTCAGGCCCAACTCTTCGTAAAGACGTTCCGCCATCTCAGCTTTTGTCAGAGCCCCCATACGTCACTTCCTTAGCGTGGCGTTCAACCTTTGTTCAAGCGAGGTGAGGATATTTTGCGTTGCGGCGTTCACCTCATCGTCATTAAGAGTGCGCGATGGATGCTGCCAGGTCAAGCCAACTGCAAGGCTTTTTCTATGCGGATCAATGCCTTTACCCTGGTAAACATCAAATAACCTTAGGTCTGTCAGCCATTCGCCTGCATTTTCACGAATTACATCCAGCACAGCACTGGCTGCAACGTCACGATCGGCCAACAACGCCAGGTCACGACGCACTTCAGGAAAGCGCGATAACTCATGGAATTTCGGCATTTTACCTGCCGCCACTTCTGCCAGAACCAGTTCAAAAACAAACACTGGACGGTCAAGACCAAGGTTTTTTGAAAGCTCAGGGTGGATGGCACCGACATAGCCAACTTCGCGACCGTCACGCTCGATACGTGCAGTCTGGCCCGGATGCAGAGCAGGATGTTTGCCCGGCACGAAGGTAAACGCGTCCAGGGCACCGGCAAAACCCAGCACCGCTTCTACATCAGCCTTGACGTCGAAGAAGTCGACAACATCACGACCTTGAGCCCAGCCTTCAGGCAGACGACTGCCGCAAACAACACCCGCCAGCATCGGCTCTTGTT
The DNA here is from genome assembly GCF_012985715.1 of Pseudomonas sp. WS 5051. Classification (NCBI taxonomy): domain Bacteria; kingdom Pseudomonadati; phylum Pseudomonadota; class Gammaproteobacteria; order Pseudomonadales; family Pseudomonadaceae; genus Pseudomonas; species Pseudomonas sp. WS 5051. The sequence goes on along the minus strand of NZ_JAAQWV010000004.1, from coordinate 285,187 downwards.
TCAGACCCTCAAGCTGGCCAACAAAACGCAGGCCGCTTTCAAACAGGCGAACGCGATCTTGCTGACGGTTCAGGTTGTGCTGCAACGACTTGACCAGGCCGGGCCACAACGAGGCACGCATGGCAGCCATGTCGTTGGAAATCGGATTGGCCAGCAACAGCGGTTCAACACCCGGGCTAAACAGTTCGAACTGTTTCGGGTCGATAAAGCTGTAGGTGATTGCTTCCTGATAACCACGAGCAACCAGCAAACGACGCAACTCTGGCAGGTCGCTACGCGCCTCTGCTTTGGCTTGCGGTGCCAGACGGGCCTGCGGGTAACGGACCGGCAGGCGGTTGTAGCCGTACAGGCGCGCCAGTTCTTCGATCAGGTCAACTTCCAGGCTGATATCGAAGCGATGGCTTGGCACTTCTACGCGCCATTGCCCTGCCCCTTCAGCGGTGATGGTCAGGCCCAGGGCGCTGAGCAGACGCTCAACTTCCGCCGCGTCCATTTCCATGCCGAGCATCTGGCTGATACGCGCTGCACGCAAGGTGATCGGTGCAATCGATGGCAGATACTGCTCGCTGACGGTTTCAACGATCGGTCCAGCTTCGCCGCCAGTGATTTCCAGCAGCAGGCCAGTGGCGCGCTCCATGGCTTCACGGGCCAGTTTCCAGTCCACGCCACGCTCGTAGCGGTGCGAAGCGTCGGTGTGCAGGCCGTAGGAGCGGGCCTTGCCAGCAACGGCGATCTGATCAAAGAAAGCGCTTTCAAGGAATATGTCGCGGGTCTTGTCGGTCACACCGCTGTGCTCGCCACCCATTACGCCGGCAATGGCCAAAGCGCGGGTATGGTCTGCAATCACCAGCGTGTCGCTGCGCAAGGTGACTTCCTGGCCGTCGAGCAGTACCAGCTTCTCGCCTTCTTCAGCCATGCGTACACGAATGCCGCCATTGATCTCGGCAAGGTCGAACGCGTGCAACGGCTGACCCAGTTCCAGCATGACATAGTTGGTAATGTCGACAGCGGCATCGATGCTGCGCACGTCAGCGCGACGCAGGCGCTCAACCATCCACAGCGGCGTTGGCCGGGACAGGTCGACATTGCGGATCACACGGCCCAGGTAGCGCGGGCAAGCAGCAGGTGCCAGCACTTCAACCGGACGCACTTCCTCGTGTACCGCAGCAACTGGCGCAACCACCGGGCGAGTCACCTGGGCGTTATACAGAGCGCCCACTTCACGCGCCAGACCTGCCAGCGACAGGCAGTCGCCACGGTTCGGCGTAAGGTCGACTTCAATGCTGGCGTCTTCAAGACCCAGATAGACGCGGATGTCCTCGCCCACCGGTGCATCGGCCGGCAACTCCATCAGGCCGTCATTGCCCTCGCCCACTTGCAGTTCTGCTTGCGAGCACAGCATGCCGTTGGACTCAACGCCACGCAGCTTGGCCTTTTTGATTTTGAAGTCACCCGGCAGTTCGGCACCGATCATGGCGAACGGGATTTTCAAGCCAGGGCGCACGTTGGGCGCACCACACACTACCTGAAAAGTCTCGGCACCATTGCTGACCTGGCAAACACGAAGCTTGTCAGCATCAGGGTGTTGCTCGGTGCTCAGCACCTCGCCCACAACCACGCCACTGAATACACCGGCGGCCGGCGTAACGCTGTCGACCTCAAGACCGGCCATCGACAGACGAGCAACCAGCTCGTCGCGACCTACCTGCGGGTTTACCCAACCACGCAGCCATTGTTCACTGAATTTCATCCTGCTCTCCTAAGAATTCGTTACGACTAGCGAAATTGCGCGAGGAACCGCAAGTCGTTGTCGAAGAACAGACGCAAGTCGTTCACGCCGTAACGCAGCATGGCCAGACGCTCAACGCCCATGCCGAAGGCAAAGCCCGAGAACTCTTCCGGGTCGATCCCGGACATGCGCAGCACGTTCGGATGAACCATGCCGCAGCCCATGACTTCCAGCCAGCCAGTCTGCTTGCAGACACGACAGCCTTTACCGCTGCACATCACGCATTCCATATCCACTTCAGCGGAAGGCTCGGTGAACGGGAAGTAGGACGGACGGAAACGCACGGCCAGTTCTTTTTCGAAGAACACCCGCAGGAACTCTTCGATGGTCCCTTTCAGGTCAGCGAAGTTGATATCGCGATCGATCAGCAGGCCTTCGACCTGGTGAAACATCGGCGAATGGGTGATATCCGAGTCGCTACGGTACACACGGCCCGGGCAGACAATGCGGATCGACGGCTGCTTGGATTCCATGGTGCGGACCTGTACCGGCGAGGTATGGGTGCGCAACAACATGTTGGCATTGAAATAGAAGGTGTCATGCATCGACCGGGCCGGGTGATGGCCTGGGATGTTGAGCGCTTCGAAGTTGTGATAGTCGTCTTCAACCTCAGGGCCTTCGGCGATGCCGTAGCCAATATGGGTAAAGAACTGTTCGATACGTTCCAGAGTCCGGGTCACCGGATGCAGACCGCCAGAGGTCTGGCCACGGCCAGGCAGGGTCACGTCAATGGACTCGGCAGACAGTTTGGCGGCCAGCTCGGCCTCTTCAAACAACGCCTTGCGCGCATTGAGAACCTCTGTGACACGCTCCTTGGCAACGTTGATGAGGGCACCGACTTGCGGACGCTCTTCTGCTGGCAAATTGCCCAGGGTCTTCATCACCTGAGTCAATTCACCCTTTTTGCCAAGGTATTGAACCCGGATTTGCTCCAGGGCATTGATATCTTCAGCGCTTTGCACAGCCTCTAGTGCTTGAGAGACCAGCGCATCCAGGTTTTCCATGTACAGACTCCAGATACAAAATAGGGGAAGAGCTTGAAGGCTCTTCCCCTATTTATGACGTTTAGCACCCGGGCTTACACAGGCAAGCCCAAGTGACTGTCGGGGGTACTTAAGCCAGAGTGGCTTTAGCTTTCTCGACAATCGCAGCAAACGCCGCTTTTTCGTTCACTGCCAGATCAGACAGAACCTTACGGTCGATCTCGATGGAAGCTTTTTTCAGGCCGGCGATGAAACGGCTGTAAGACAGACCGTTGATACGAGCACCAGCGTTGATACGAGCGATCCACAGAGCGCGGAACTGACGTTTTTTCTGACGACGGTCACGGTAGGCGTATTGGCCTGCCTTGATTACCGCTTGCTTGGCAACACGGAATACGCGTGAGCGTGCGCCGTAGTAGCCTTTAGCCAGTTTCAGAATTTTTTTGTGACGTTTACGGGCGACAACGCCACGCTTTACACGAGCCATGAGTTACTTCCTCTAGTCTTAACCAAAAATTAACGAAGGCGCAGCATGCGCTCGACTTTTGCCACGTCAGACGGATGCAGCAAGCTGCTACCGCGCAGTTGACGCTTACGCTTGGTCGACATTTTGGTCAGGATGTGGCTCTTGAAAGCGTGCTTGTGCTTGATACCGTTAGCAGTTTTCAGAAACCGCTTAGCAGCACCACTTTTAGTCTTCATCTTTGGCATGTTCGGATACTCCGCATTCAGTTGATAAACATAATCAGAAGGCCTGCCGTGCCCAATTGATTACTTCTTCTTTTTCGGGGCGATGACCATGATCAGCTGGCGTCCTTCCATCTTAGGATGCTGTTCGACGGTACCGTATTCCGCAAGGTCAGCTTCAACCCGCTTCAACAGTTCCATACCCAGCTCCTGGTGGGCCATCTCACGGCCGCGGAATCGTAACGATACCTTGGCCCTGTCCCCATCACTCAGGAAACGTACCAGGTTGCGCAGTTTTACCTGGTAATCCCCTTCCTCCGTCCCTGGACGAAACTTGATTTCTTTAACCTGAATCTGTTTCTGGTTTTTCTTTGCAGCAGCAACCTGTTTCTTCTTTTCGAAGATAGATTTGCCGTAGTCCATCAGCTTGCAAACTGGGGGTACTGCATCAGCGGAAATTTCCACCAAGTCCAGTTTGGCCTCTTCAGCTTTAAGAAGCGCGTCTTCAATTGACACAATCCCAAGCTGCTCGCCTTCAGCCCCAATTAACCGAACCTCGCGTGCCGAGATATTCTCGTTGATCGGGGCTTTCGGTGCAGCTCGTTTATCTTGTCTCATTTCACGCTTAATAATAATTACTCCGAATCATGGCGACCACGCCGGGAAACCGCTTGTGCGAGGAATTCAGCGAATTGCGCGACGGGCATCGAGCCCAGGTCAGCACCTTCACGTGTACGCACAGCGACAGTCTGCATCTCGACTTCCCGATCTCCGATAACCAAGAGATAAGGAACCTTGAGCAAAGTATGCTCGCGGATTTTAAAGCCGATCTTTTCATTTCTCAAGTCAGACTTGGCACGAAATCCGCTCTGATTGAGAGTTTTTTCAACTTCAGCAGCAAAATCTGCCTGTTTGTCAGTGATATTCATGATCACTGCCTGGGTTGGAGCCAGCCAAGCAGGGAATGCGCCTTCGTAATGTTCGATCAGGATACCGACAAAACGTTCGAACGATCCAAGGATCGCGCGGTGCAGCATAACCGGGTGCTTACGGCTGTTGTCTTCGGACACATATTCTGCGCCAAGACGGATCGGCAGGTTGAAATCGAGCTGCAGGGTACCACATTGCCAGACACGACCCAGACAATCTTTCAGAGAAAATTCAATCTTGGGACCGTAGAAGGCACCTTCGCCCGGTTGCAAATCGTACGCCAGGCCAGCGCTATCAAGGGCTGAAGCCAATGCGCTTTCGGCGCGATCCCACAGCTCATCCGAACCCACACGCTTTTCAGGACGCGTCGACAGCTTGAGCTCAATGTCCTTGAAACCGAAGTCAGCGTAGACATCCAGCGTCAGCTTGATAAAGGCAGCCGACTCGGCCTGCATCTGCTCTTCAGTACAGAAGATGTGGGCATCGTCCTGGGTAAAGCCACGCACACGCATGATGCCGTGCAGGGCGCCCGACGGCTCGTTACGGTGACAGGCACCGAATTCGGCCAGACGCAGCGGCAGCTCGCGGTAGCTTTTCAGGCCCTGGTTGAACACTTGCACATGGCAAGGGCAGTTCATCGGCTTGATCGCGTAGTCGCGGCTTTCCGACTGGGTAGTGAACATGTTCTCGGCGTAGTTGGCCCAGTGCCCGGACTTTTCCCAGAGGCTGCGATCAACGACCTGAGGAGTCTTGATCTCCAGGTAGCCATTGTCGCGCTGTACTTTGCGCATGTACTGCTCAAGTACCTGGTACAGGGTCCAGCCATTCGGGTGCCAGAACACCATGCCCGGGGCTTCTTCCTGGGTGTGGAACAAGCCAAGGCGCTTGCCAATTTTACGGTGATCGCGCTTTTCGGCTTCTTCGATACGCAGGACGTAGGCCGCCAGCTGCTTTTTGTCAGCCCAGGCCGTGCCATAGATACGCTGCAACTGCTCGTTCTTGGCATCGCCACGCCAGTAGGCGCCCGACAGCTTGGTCAGCTTGAACGATTTGAGGAAACGCGTGTTCGGCACGTGAGGACCGCGGCACATGTCGACGTATTCTTCATGGAAGTACAAGCCCATGGCCTGCTCGTCCGGCATGTCTTCGATCAGGCGCAGTTTGTAGTCTTCACCACGGGCAGCAAACAGTTCGATCACTTCGGCACGCGGCGTCACTTTCTTGATGACGTCGTAGTCTTTTTCGATCAGTTGCTGCATGCGCTGTTCGATAGCAGCCATGTCATCCGGGGTGAACGGACGCTCATAGGCGATATCGTAGTAAAAGCCTTCGTCGATGACCGGCCCGATGACCATTTTGGCCGTCGGGAACAGCTGCTTCACCGCATGACCGACCAAGTGGGCGCAAGAGTGACGAATGATCTCCAGCCCCTCTTCATCCTTGGGCGTGATGATTTGCAAGGTGGCATCGTTTTCAATCAGATCACAGGCATCCACCAGCTTGCCGTTGACCTTGCCGGCCACGGTGGCTTTAGCCAGGCCGGCGCCAATTGAAGCGGCAACCTCGGCTACTGAAACTGGATGATCGAAAGAGCGTTGACTGCCGTCGGGAAGAGTAATAGTTGGCATGGCGCCTCCTCTCCTAGTGGTGACCCCTACCAAAGGTCACGTGGGTTGGGATGAGCCAGTACGCGATTCGGTGGTATGCCTGCCTCACAGTGGCAGGAGCCTTGCGGCGAACCTAAAACCGAACCAGAGTGACTGGAGTTCAAATCAAAAAGGTTAATGGCACTGCATGACGGTTCAAGGAACACGCGAATGCAGGAAATAGCCAGGGCGGCATGCTAGCACAGATGGATACGCCTGTTGCGCACCCCTCCCCGCATCCGCGAGAAAACGGGGTTTTTTACAAAAGGGTGAACTTGAGCTCCACTTACCTTTCACATACTCAGTGATACACACTCGGTTTTAATGCCTACAAGGAGCATCTTATGCGCACGATCCGCTTACTCGCCTTCGCAGCCCCCCTGGCGCTGCTGCTACCCCTGAGCGCCCAGGCCGATAACTGGCCTGCAGGCGCCAAAAAAGACTACATGAAGGACTGCGTAGCGGCAGCCAGCCAAAGTGTTGACGCAAAAACGGCCCAACAGCATTGCGCATGCGGTGCGGACAAGCTGTCCGAGAAGTTCACAAGCGCCGAAATCACACAGCTGATGAGCAAGACAACCCAGCCTAGCGCAGAGCTTCGCACCCGGGCACTGGACGCCATCCAGGCTTGCCGGGCCAAGAAATAACCACCCTCCTCACGGCTCGAATTGAGCCGTGAGGAGAGCAAAAACAGTCAAAAACGCTCTTGCACGTAAAAAATATTGATTCTCGACTGCTTTTTTTCTAACAGCCTTTAGCCCTCAACCCCCCGTAAACCGGGGGTCTTGAGCATTTCAAAGAGCAGACGAGGGTTAACATTGCAGCAATCTGTAGCTCAGGGGGGCTCCCAAAGCGCACATTTCGACTATGATACCTCGGTGTGCCCAGTTGGCCTGAGCAGCACAGTACTACTGAAAATATAAGTTTCTTGGAGATACACCATGTCTAATCGCCAAACCGGCACCGTAAAATGGTTCAACGATGAAAAAGGCTTCGGCTTCATCACTCCTCAAGGTGGCGGTGACGACCTGTTCGTACACTTCAAAGCTATCGAAAGCGACGGTTTCAAAAGCCTGAAAGAAGGCCAGACCGTTTCCTTCGTGGCTGAGAAAGGCCAAAAGGGTATGCAAGCTGCACAGGTTCGTCCGGAGTAAATCTCCCGCGAACAAAAAAACCCCGTCCATGTGACGGGGTTTTTTATGCCTGACGCAATGTCAGGCCAGGTTAGCCGCAGTTAACCCGGGTAATGATGCCAGCGTCGTCCGCATTGAGATTGAGACGGTCCGAGCGGTACTCAAGCGTCATCACGTCATGCGGCATCAAAATACGCGCGTTCTGCGCACCAGCCTTGATACGGGCCTGTTCCAGAAGCTGCGCCGAAGCCTTTTGACCGACTGCAAATGCTGCTGATTTAGCATCGCAACGGCTATGCCCCGCCTCGGCGACAGGCTCCTTGACCGAACTTGCGGTGCTGCATCCGGACAGTGCCAAGACCGCCAACAACGAACCCAATGACACTAGCTTCCAAGACATGAAGCCTCCTTAAGATAAATAGTCTGAACCCTTGCGACAGCTTTTTCGCACATAGGTTGCATGACGCCTCTCAGCGCCTTCTGATTTGCCAGCACCGGCAAGTGTGCCCGAGCCGACTTTTACCGTGCACCCCTAATCATTGCCAAATATGTTCAGGTGTCAGTACACATCAATGTAATCGAACGGCGGATTAGGCCAGTTGTCCTTGAGGGCATTGAATATCTGCATGACCCAGACCTCATCGCTTGCTGCAACTTTTCCGACATAGCCAGAACCTGCCGCCCAGGTCTCCAGCCTGAAAAGCAGACCGTCGATATCGACACCGCCCACCACACCCGAAGAAATATAAGCGATACCCGTCTTGGTCACGCGCAACTGTGTATGGGCATCATCACTGGCCGAGGCCAGCAACTGACGCACAGCGCCAAGAGTAAAGCCCTCAGGGTTGTTTAGATCAATTTGCATGGCCTGCACCGCTCCCAAAAAGTGCAAGTGTGGCACGCAGTGCGGGGGTCATGGGCTGTTGAGGGTGCAAAAACCAATATTTACTTTGGTCTATTCATAGCGAAATGACGACTTTTTGCTAAAATCGCCTTTTCACGCCCCCTTCCCATGAGCACCCCATGACAACAGTCAGCATCGATGCAGATATCAAGGCCAAGTGGCATCAAGGACAGTGCTCATACAGCCCTGGCAGCCCTGAAGAGCTGGCCATTATCGGCATCGACCTTTTGGTTAAAGAGCTCGGCACGGAAGCTGCCCGAGCGTTCGTCAGTCAGGTGTTCGAAAAGTACAAACCGGCCGAGCCCGTCAGGCTGACCTGACGGCGCGCAACCTCACTTCACTTGAGCCGGCCCAGACGCGCGGTAAGCAAGTCAAAAAAGCCCTGCGCGTCACCGCTCTCGACCCAAAAGGCGTTTTTGGGCTGGTTCAAGGTGTTGTACCAGTCCGGGATAGTCTGGCCAAAGGTCGGCCCCTCGCGAGTATCCACGACCAGGTTGACTTCACGCCCGGAGAACAGCGCAGGATTGAGCAGGTAGGCAATGACACTGGCATCGTGAACAGGCCCGCCAGGCAGTCCGTAGTGCACCATGTCGCCTTTCACATATTCATTGAGAATATCGCCCACCAGTTTGCCGGCCGTATTGCCCAGTGCAGCGATCTGCTTCAGTCGCGCCTCGCTGGTAAGGATCTTGTGTGTCACATCCAGCGGTACATAGGTCAGTTTCACCCCGCTCTTCAACACCACGTCTGCCGCATGCGGATCGGCATAAAGGTTGAACTCGGCAACCGGGGTGATATTACCGCCATTGAAATGGGCGCCGCCCATGACCACGACTTCCTTGATTCCCTGCGTGATTTCCGGGGCCTGGATCAAGGCCAGGGCCAGGTTTGTCTGCGGGCCGAGCATGGCAATGGTCACGCTGCCTGGCTTGGCTGCACGCAAGGTATCAACCAGGTAATTGACCGCATTGGCCTTTTCGAGACCTTTGGCCGGCTCATGCACAGGCACACCGGTGACGCCTTCCTGGCCGTGAATGTTCTCGGCGTAAATCGGCGTACGCACCAGGGGTTTAGGCGCCCCGGCATACACCGGCACGTCTTCGCGCCCTGCCCACTCCCGGGCCAGCCGGGCATTGCGCGAGGTCTTGTCGAGCCGTACGTTGCCCGCCACGGTGGTAATGGCCCGCACCTGTAACTGCTCCGGTGAAGCCAGTGCCAGCAGCAGAGCGACCACATCATCGGCGCCGGGGTCCGTGTCGATGATCAAATCGATCTTGTCTGCGGCTTGAACACTCGACATCGTGATGGCGGACACGAACAAGACACTCCTGATCAATGGCTGAAAAATCCGGGTAAAACGTGGCATCACAACTCCCTGGTTATTTGTCTAAAAAGTCACGCCAGAGACCAAGGCAATATTGCAGTACGGGCGACACTCTCCAGTACGAACAATCACCTTTGCCTGCAGGCATAGTTCCTTGAAAGCATTATGGGTGAGCAGGCTCCTTGAGCCCAACTCCCCCTTGCCTGCATATTCGTCGATACATGACAGCGCCGGGCATGGCGCCTGCAACAACTCAGTGGCGAGCACATGGCTTTGCACCTGCATCTCACTGAGCAGGGCGCGCAACGTGCTGGCAACATCAGGCACGCCTTGAGTCAGGGCCAGATCAATCAGTTCGATGCCCTTGGGCACCGGCAAACCGGCATCGGCAATCACCACGATGTCGCCATGCCCCAGCGAGGCAACCAGCCGCGACAAGGCGATATTCAGCAGCGGTGTTTTTTTCATGGTGCTTTAAAGCCCTGAACATCACGCAACAATGGAATCGAAGGCTGAGCCCCCGCCCGAGTGACCGATAACGCGGCGGCGACCTGCGCAAAGCGTATCGCGTCGTCCTCTTCCATACCCGCCGCCAGCGCGGCAGAGAAGCCGCCGACAAAGGTATCGCCCGCCGCCGTGGCATCCACCGCCTCGACCTTGGGCGCAGTAAAGTGCATCACTCGGTGGGCACTGACAAACAAGGCCCCCAGCGCGCCCAGGGTGACAATCACCTTGCCCGCGCCCAGCTCGACCAACCGCCGGGCAGCCCGCCCGGCCGACTCAAGGGAATCAACCGGCACACCGCTAAGCGCCCAGGCCTCGCTCTCATTCGGGATCAGGTAGTCGATGGCGCCATACCAGTGCCCCGGCAACGGAGCACTGACCGGGGCGGGATTGAGGATCACCACTTTGCCCAGTTCACGTCCACGCGCCAGCACGCATCCGACTGTTTCCATCGGCACTTCAAGCTGGCAAACAAGCACTTGCGCACCTTGCAAGACGTGATCAAAGGCGCGGATATCTTCCGCGGCCAGGCAGCCATTGGCACCCGGCACCACCACAATGGTGTTCTGGCTGCAGGCATCCACCGTGATAAGGGCCACGCCGCTGGCACAATCAGGCACGGTGCGCACTGCCACACAATCAACCCGGTCAGCCAGCAAGCCGTCGCGCAACTGCACGCCATAGGCGTCACCGCCGACACAGCCGAGCATTGCCACCCGGGCACCCAGGCGCGACGCTGCTACCGCCTGGTTCGCGCCCTTGCCACCGTGCACGGTGGTAAAGGATTGCCCGAACACCGTTTCCCCCGGGCGCGGCAATCTCTCGGTACGCGTGACCAGATCCATATTCAGACTGCCTGCAACCACAACATTCGCTTGCATGTATCGACACTCATCCAGTGATTGTAGGGGGGGATTTCAACGGTGCTTGCGCATAAGCCCGGGTGGACTCGCGCAGCACAATGTCGGGTTTGACGATCCGCTGCTCCACCGCCCGCCCGGGTACGGCAATGCGGCGCAACAATAACTGGGCAGCGATCTCGCCCAATTGCAGGATCGACTGCCCGACAGTTGTCAGCGACGGATAGACATAACGGCTCATCTGTACATCATCAAAACCAATCACCGACAACTGCTGGGGTACCCGAATATTGCGCTCGGCCGCCGCTCGCAATACGCCGATGCCCATCATGTCGTTGCAGGCAAAAATGGCCGAGGGCGGGTTGTGCTGCAGCAAGCTGACCGCCGCGTTGTAGCCCCCGACACTGCTGAAGTCACTCTCGACCATCCACTGCCCCTGAGGCGTTATACCCGCCTCCAGCAGCGCACGCCGATACCCGGCCATACGCAACTGCGCGACACGGGTGGCGGCGGGCCCGCCAATGCAGGCAATGGCACGATGCCCCAGATCGAGCAAGTGCCGCGTAGCCAGATAAGCCCCCAGTTCGTGGTCGATGCACACCAGGTCAGCCTCAACCCCCTCAAAGCTGCGATCGACAATCACCATCGGCGTGCGTACGCCGACCAACCCGCTGGCCATCCCCAGGTCGCCTGTGGACGAAGCGACCACCAGCCCGTCCACACGCTTTTCCAGCAGCACCCGCAGGTAATTGCGCTGCTTGACCGGGTCATCATCACAGTTGCACAGGATCACGCAGTAATTGTTGCGCTCACAGTAATCCTCGATACCTCGCGCCAACTCGGCAAAGTACGGGTTCAGGCTATTGGCCACCAGCAGGCCGATGGTCGCTGTGGTCTTGGCCTTGAGCGAGCGTGCTACCGCGCTGGGTACATACTCCAGGTGTGCAATGGCTTGCTCAACCTTCAAGCGCACAGGTTCACTGACAGGGCGGGTTTTATTCAAAACATGAGAAACCGTCGTGTACGAAATGCCTGCCATTGCCGCGACATCTTTAATCGTTGCCATTGCTCAATTCCGTCGCTGTGCGCGTTGACTGCGGTAAGTGTCCAATACCACTGCTATCACAATGACAGCACCGGTAATAATACGCTTGGTGGGTTCCGTCGCGCCGATTTGAGCCAGCCCTGCGGCCAATACTGAAATAATCAGCACACCAAAAAACGTACTGATCACCGAACCGCGCCCGCCCATCAAGCTCGTGCCACCGATCACCACGGCCGCAATCACCTGCAGTTCAAGGCCCGAACCGGCATTGGGGTCTGCCGCCTCGAGGCGGGATATCTGAAACAGCGCTGCCACTCCTGCCAACAACCCCATCAGGCTAAAGACCAAAATCTTGTAGGGCTTTGGATTGATACCGGCCAGGCGCACGGCTTCTTCGTTGGTGCCAATGCCAATCAGATAGCGCCCAAACACCGTGCGCGTCAGCACCGCCTGGGCGATGACAATAATCAGCAACGCAATAATGAACGCGGGCGAGATGCCAAAGGCAACCGGATTGGCAAGCCAGGCGAACGCGTCGCCGATATACGCCGTGCGCGATCCTGTAAGCTGGTAGGCCCCGCCCCGGGCCATTTCCAGCACCCCCAGCGAGACAATAAAAGACGGGATTTTCCAGGCCACCGTGATCGACCCCGTAAGGGTGCCCGCCAGGGCCGCACAGCCCATGCCCAGCAAAGCGGCAGGCAATACACTCCAGCCCCAGCCCAGAATCGCAACACTGACCGCCGACGCTGCCAGGGCCAACACCGAGCCGACCGACAGGTCGATGCCGCCGATGATCAGCACAAAGGTCATGCCGACCGACAACACCATCAAGTCGGGGATCTGGTTGGCCAGCGTGCTGAGCGTGTCATAGGAGAAAAAATGTTCACTCAGGCTGGAAAACAGAATGATCATGGCCAGCAAGGCGCCCGCCAACCCGAGGTAGGTGCCCATTCCGTAGTAGTTATGTGCACTTTTATGCGGCACGCGGGTAGGGTTCATGAGGCTTCCTTTGGCGTGGCTTCAGCAAGCAACGCATCTCGTTTTTGATAACCGGCAAAAGCTGCCGCCAGTAACTGTTCCTGACTCCAGCTGTCACGTTCAAAGGTATCGATCAGCCGGCCCGCAGACAGCACGCCAATGCGGTCACAAATCAGCATCAACTCGCGAAGATCGCTCGACACCACCACCAGCGCCTTGCCCTTGCGCGTCAGCTCGCCCAGCAGCCGGTAAATATCGAACTTGGCGCCAATATCGATACCGCGCGTAGGCTCATCGAACAGCAGAACCGAACAGTCGCGCTCCAGCCAGCGGCCAATGACGACCTTCTGCTGGTTGCCACCGGACAGTTGCGACACCACTTGTTCCGGGCCGCTGCTGCGGATGCCCATGGCGTCTATCTGACGCCGGGCCAATGCGGCCTCCTGCTCCCGGTTGACCAAGCCACTGCTTGAAATCCGATCCATATTGCCCAGGCCGATGTTGGCACTGATCGACTGGGTCAGCAGCAAGCCTTCACCCTTGCGGTCCTCGGTAATCAGTGCGATGCCCTGCCGGACAGCATCTGCCGGCGAATGGATGGTCACTACCTGCACAGGAGTACCCACTGCAACCGTGCCGCTGTCGGCCACATCGGCACCATAGATCAGTCGCAGCAGTTCGGTGCGCCCTGCCCCGATCAGTCCGGAAATCCCGAAAATCTCGCCTTTTCTGACTTTAAACGATACATCTCGTACCTTGTCCGAGCGGCTGATACCACAGACTTCAAGCGCCGTTTCACCCAAGCTACGTTCGCCCAAATCCAGCTGGTCACCCAACTCGCGGCCCACCATCAAGTTGACCAGTTGCTCGCTGTTGTAATCGGCAATGGGCTCGACGCACACCAGGCAACCATCGCGCAGTACGGCAATCCGCTGCGCCACCTGTGCCAGCTCTTCAAGTCGATGGGAGATATACACAATCGCCACGCCACGAGCCTGCAGCCGTTCGATTTGCACAAAAAGCATTTCAACTTCACGGGCGGTGAGCATGGCCGTGGGCTCATCGAGGATAAGCACATGGCAATCGCCGATCAGGTTGCGCGCAATCTCGACCATCTGCTGATGGCCAATGCCCAGCTCCCCGACCAGGGTGTCCGGGTCAATCGCCTCCAGACCCACCTGGCTCATGGCCTCAATGGCCGCTTTGCGCAACTGCTTGCGGCTGATCCAGCCCAGGTGGCCGGGCAATTTGTCCAGAAACAGGTTTTCCGCCACCGTCAGCGTGGGCAGCAGGTTCAGTTCCTGCATGACCATGCGCACACCCAATTGCTCGGCCTGCGCACGACTGCCCGGGGCATAGGCCTGGCCATTGAATTGCATGTGCCCGAGAGTCGGCACCTCCAGGCCACCCATGATCTTCGATAGTGTGCTTTTGCCAGCGCCATTCTCACCCGTCAGGGCCAGAACTTCGCCGCGATGCAACGACAGCTCGATAGCAGCCAGTACCGGCTGCTGAGTGTAGGTTTTACCAATCCCGCTGACCGTGAGGACCACGCTGGCATCAGGAGCAGACATGACATTTCTCCGGGCACCTGCCCGACCGGGCAAGTGCCTGCGACAGCGAGTGGGATTACTTGTTGATGACCAGTTCGACAGGGGTATCGATGACACCGTCCTTGAGGTTTTCAACCGGTTCTTTTTTGACCAGCTTGAGCGCCGTTTCGATGCCATAAACCGCCTGTTTGGCGGCAGCCTGATCGGCCGTTGCCAGCACGCGGCCATCCTTGAGCATGGGTTTTATCGCATCGATGTTGTCATAGCCGACCACTTGCACCTTGCCGACCTTGCCTGCAGCCCGGATAGCCGACACCGCGCCCAGCGCCATGCTGTCATTGCCCGCCAGGATGGCCTTGAGGTTCGGATACTCGCTGAGCATGCCCGCCGCAACCTTGTTGCCACCGTCGATTTCCCAGTTGCCCGACTGCACCGGCACAATCTTCATCCCGGCAGCGTTCATTGCATCCGTGAAACCCGCTGTGCGCATTTGCGCATTGGTCGTGGTCGATACACCCTCGATGATCCCGACCTCATCACCGGCCTTGAGCCTGGTGGCCAGGTACTCGCCGACCTCACGAGCCCCCTGCCTGTTGTTGGGCCCGACAAAGGGTACTTCGAGCCCTTTGCTTTTCAGCACCTGGGGGTCGAGCTGGTTGTCGATATTGACCACCACAATGCCACGGTCACTGGCCTTTTTGATGGCCGACACCAGCGCCTTGGAGTCTGCGGGCGCAATCACCAGCGCATCGACCTTGGCGATGATCATCTGATTGATGATGTCGATCTGGCCCGCAGTGTCCGTTTCATTTTTGATCCCGTTGGAAATCAGGTCGAAACTGGCGGCATTGGCCTTTTGATAATCCTCGCCACCCTTTTGCATGGTGACAAAGAACTCGTTTGCCAAGGACTTCATGACCAGGCCGACTTTGGGTTTTTGTGGCGTATCGGCATTGGCGACAGGGAGGGTAAGGGATGCCGCAGCCAGCATGGCGACAGCAAGAAGGCGTCCAGCAAATGGCAGCTTCATGGGGGCAACTCCGATCTTATGATTATTGTGAGCAACGTCCTGCTCGCACACGCCTGAGCGCCAAAAGCTGGGTGACTGGCATCAGGTCCTGCCTGACTGCCAGAAATACAGACTCAAGAAAACGGCGCAAACGTTTGCTAGGCCCTCACTATGGAAAGCCACCTGTTATTTGTCAATGTGAAAAAAAACGCGATCAGACACATCGATATTCGACTCTCCGAACAAAAAAAACGCTTCTGTTCGGAAAACCGTCCGGTTTCTTTTCCAGAAAGCGGATCGTGGAAATAAAGACCCATAAATCAATACGTTGTGTGCGCCCCGAGAAACTTCGCTTAGTGGCACAAATAGTGCTTTCCAGTCTCTATGCATGGTCAATAAATGGCACATGCCGAGCAAAGTGTGCAGTCATCGGCATACTCACTAATAAGAGAAAAAACAATGAAAAATGCTGTTTTGAAAACTTTTGTTCCGGGCGCACTGGCCCTGCTGCTGGCACTGCCGACCGCTCAAGCGCAAGAGGCTGTCACCAAGCCCAACGTCATCATCCTCGCCACTGGCGGCACTATCGCCGGTGCAGGTGCCAGCGCTGCCAACAGCGCCACTTACACGGCCGCTAAAGTCGGTATCGACAAATTGATCGCCGGCGTCCCCGAACTAAGCCAACTGGCCAATGTGCGTGGCGAGCAAGTGATGCAAATTGCATCCGAGAGCATCACTAACGAAAACCTGCTGCAATTGGGCCGCCGGGTCGCCGAACTGGCTGACAGCAACGACGTTGATGGCATCGTTATCACCCACGGTACCGACACCCTCGAAGAAACCGCCTATTTCCTGAACCTGGTCGAAAAAACCGACAAGCCCATCGTGGTGGTCGGCTCCATGCGTCCGGGCACCGCCATGTCGGCTGACGGCATGCTGAACCTGTACAACGCCGTTGCCGTTGCCGGCAGCAAAGATGCGCGCGGCAAAGGCGTGCTGGTCACCATGAACGACGAAATCCAGTCGGGCCGTGATGTCAGCAAAATGATCAACATCAAGACCGAAGCCTTCAAAAGCCCGTGGGGTCCGCTGGGCATGGTCGTTGAAGGCAAGTCCTACTGGTTCCGCTTGCCAGCCAAGCGCCACACCATGGACTCCGAGTTCGACATCAAGAACATCAAGAGCCTGCCAAACGTTGGCATCGCCTACTCCTACGGCAATGTGGACGACACCGCCTATAAAGCGCTGGCCCAATCCGGTGCCAAAGCCATCATCCACGCGGGTACCGGCAACGGTTCAGTGTCCTCCAGCGTGGTGCCGACCTTGCAAGCCCTGCGTAAGGATGGCGTACAAATCATTCGTTCTTCCCACGTAAACAGCGGCGGTTTCGTACTGCGTAACGCAGAACAGCCTGACGACAAAAACGACTGGGTTGTTGCCCATGACCTGAACCCGCAGAAAGCCCGCATCCTGGCCATGGTCGCCCTGACCAAGACCCAGGACAGCAAAGAGCTGCAGCGCATCTTCTGGGAATACTGAGTGCTTGCTTGACGCCTTGGCGCGCTGAATAAGCAAGGCCGCCTCCCCTATGGGAGGCGGCCTTTTTATTGGTCGGACAAAAGCTGCGGCACAACCGGCAGTTGCACCAAACAGTTGCCAAATGTGGCGCAGTTAAATACTGTATGCGTATACAGCACACCAAGGATTGCATCATGGCTAAAAAAGCAGCAAAAGAGCCGACTCCGCCAAGCCCCTATGAAATTTTCGGCACACGTATACAAAAAATCATCAGCTCGCCAAAAGCTCAAAAAGACAAAATGGCGGTGCTTGAGCGACTCGAAGGCGATAACCCTGAGTTCTGGGAACGCCTGCTGGAAGAAATTTCTGAAAACGATAACGTCACTGTCGCCCACCGCGATGATGGCGGCGTGAATGTTTTCTGGACCGTGCTTGAGGAAGACTGAGTCAATGAGGGTTTGTTTACTGGTACTGCTCGGTCTTTTCACCGTTTCAAGCGCACAGGCCGCGGCCCCGAACACCTTCAGCGAAGCCAAGAAGGTTGCCTGGAAGCTCTACGCGCCGCAGTCCACCGAGTTCTACTGCGGTTGCAAATACACCGGCAACCGCGTCGATCTGAAAGCCTGCGGTTATATCCCGCGCAAAAATGCCAACCGTGCCGCACGCATCGAGTGGGAACATATCGTTCCCGCCTGGCAGATCGGCCATCAGCGCCAATGCTGGCAAAGTGGCGGGCGAAAAAACTGCACCCGCAATGACCCGGTGTTCAAAGTTGCTGAAGCCGACTTGCACAACCTGGTACCCAGCATCGGCGAGGTCAACGGGGACCGCAGCAATTTCAGTTTTGGCTGGTTGCCCGAGCAAAAAGGCCAATATGGTTCGTGCCTGACACAAGTCGATTTCAAATCCAAAAAGGTCATGCCCCGCCCCTCCATTCGCGGGATGATCGCGCGCACCTACTTTTACATGAGCAAGCAATACAACTTGCGTCTGTCCAGGCAGGACCGCCAGCTTTACGAAGCCTGGAACAAAACCTACCCGGTTCAAGCCTGGGAGCGCCAGCGCAATCAGGCGGTGGCCTGCGTGATGGGCCGTGGCAACGAATTCGTCGGCCCGGTCAACCTCAAAGCCTGCAGTTAAAATCCCCCCTGCCTGCACCCGCCTTGAGCCCTGGTTAAAACTGCGGTTCAAGGTGCTGTCCCTGCCCTTCGACGTTCGCTTTCGGCCAATCATTGTCCGACTGGATTCAGAGGGCGAATATTGCCGAACCGACAATGCTGAGCTATTACTTTCGGCATGATCAAACAGGTTCGATTCAATAAAAAACAACGGGTGGTAGACGAACTCGTCCACCGTATCGAAAGCGGGCTTCTGGCAGACGGTCACCTGCTGCCGGAAGCAGACCAATTGGCTCAAGAACTGCGTGTCAGCCACAGTACGTTGCGAGCAGCACTGGCCGAACTGGAAAAGCGAAAATACATTGCCAAACGCACCGAGGGCGGCGCCATCGTCACCTACGACGGTATTACGCTCGACCAAAACAACGGCTGGACACAGGCCCTGGCCAACACCGGCGCCCGTATCCACACCGAGCTGCTGCGACTCGAGGCCATAGAGCGTGCGGACCTCCTGCATCGTTTCGGCTTGAGCCAGTTCGTGATCCTTGAGCGCCGCCGTCGCCGCGATGATGGCACTGCGATTTCTCTGGAACGCTCGTTCGTGCCCGCAACAGGTGGCCTGGAAGGCCTGCCACGTATAGGGCTGATTGACGACTCGCTCACCATTACGCTGGCGGCCTACGGCTTTGTCGGTGATCGTGGCGACCAATGGATTGGCGCCGAGCCGCTCGATGAAGAAGACGCACTATTGCTCGGCCGCCCCGCCGGCACGGTTTTTCTCAAAGCCCTGCGCACCACCTACGACCGCCAAGGACGCTTTATGGAAATGGTCGAGAGCTGGCTGGATCCTGTGCACTTTCGCATGTACCACTCATTTGGCACGCCAACATGACGCAGCCGGATCTCGCCCTTGGCGCACTGTACGGCCTGGCCCTGGGTGATGCGCTGGGCATGCCGACCCAATCGTTCAGTCGCGGACAGATCCAGGCCCGCTTCGGGCGCATTACAACCCTTGAGAATGCCCCGGCCGATCAACCCATAGCGCCAAATATGCCCGCGGGCTCAATCACCGACGATACCGAGCAGGCAATACTGGTCGGCCAACTGCTGGTTGAAGGCAAAGGCAATATTGACCCCCACCAGCTTGCCCGGCGCCTGATCAGTTGGGAGTCCGGCATGCGGGCCAAGGGTTCCCAGGACCTTCTGGGGCCATCAACCAAGCGCGCAATCGAGATGATCCTCGCTGGCCACAGCCCCACTGAATCGGGCCGCTACGGCACCACCAACGGCGCGGCCATGCGCATTGCTCCGGTAGGTATCGCCAGCGATATCAACCAGCCGGAACGCTTCATCCATTGTGTGGTTCAGGCGTGCCAGGTGACGCACAACACCAGCCTGGGGATTGCCAGCGCAGCCGCAGTGGCCGCCGTCATCTCCAGTGGCATAAACGGTAAAAAACTTGAGCACGCCCTCAATGCTGGCACTGAAATGGCCTTTATCGCCGAACACCAGGGTCACTGGGTTGCCGGGGGCCGCATCGGCCCGCGTATTCGCTGGGCCAGGCAGGCCAGCAGCGAGTGCAACCCCGACAATTTTGGCGACCTGCTCTATGACGTGATTGGCACTTCGGTCGCCTCCCAGGAGTCCGTAGTAGTCGCCTTTGCCCTTGCCCAACGCGTGGCCAGCGCAGGGCTGAACCGTTTCGATGCCCTGTGCATGGCCGCCAGCATCGGTGGCGACACCGACACCATTGCCGCCATCCTCGGCGCCATGCTTGGTGCCTGTGGAGGAATGCAACAGTGGCCCGCGACACTGATCGAACAGATCACAAGGGTCAACGACCTGCATCTGCAGCCTCTGGCACGCGATCTGTTAGCCCTGCGCCTTGCGTAAAAAACCTGCCATGGACAGCAACACGACGGGCCTGGCACAAAGTCAGCGCCACACACAGCCTGCGACAACGATAACAAGCGCATCAGGAGCCATACGCCATGACTTCCCCTGACCCCGGGCACAGTGCCGGGCAACTGGAAACACGCGGCATCGAGCCGGTTCCCGAAAACGAGTGCAACGGCAACCCCGGGCAGCTGTTCTGGGTATGGTTTGCTGCCAATATCAGCATCCTCGGCCTGCCACTGGGCGCCACGCTGGTGGCCTTCCATCAACTGGCCATCTGGCAGGTGGTCATCGTCGCCTTGATCGGGGCTGGCGGCTCGTTCGCCCTGGTCGGCGTCATCTCCATCGCCGGTCGACGGGGCCGAGCACCAAGCCTGACCCTATCGCGAGCTATATTCGGCGTACGGGGCAATATAGGTCCTACGCTGGTTTCACTGATTTCCCGTGTCGGCTGGGAAACCGTAAACACCACCACCGCGGCATTTGTGCTGCTGGCCTTGTCTTCAATCCTGTTCAATACCCCCACCGAAGCCAAAAGCGCACCGGTGCTCACCCTGGTGTTTATCGCCCTCTTCACCCTGCTGACCCTTGCGGTTTCAGGCCTGGGCCACGCCACGCTGCTGCTGATCCAGAAGTGGGCAACTTATGTGTTCGGCGCGCTCAACCTGCTGGTCGGCGGTTTTCTCTGCGCCACCATCGACTGGCCAGGCGTCTTCAGCGCCAGCCCGGCACCCGTCAGCGCCGTGATTATCGGGATTGGCATCATGGCCGCGGGCACCGGTATCGGTTGGGCCAACGCCGGGGCTGACATGTCGCGCTACCAAAAATCCAGCGTCAGCGCCGCGCAACTGGTGGCCAGCGCAGCCTGGGGCGCAGGGATTCCACTGGTTCTGCTGATTACTCTGGGGGGGTTGCTGACGGTCGGCAACCACGCGCTGGCATCCGCAACCGACCCCATTGCAGCAATCCGCAGCCTGCTGCCCTCCTGGATGGCGGTTCCCTACCTGGTCAGCGCCTTTGGCGGCCTGTTGCTGTCCAATCATCTGTCCGTCTATTCGGCCGGTCTCACTACCCTGACCCTGGGTGTAAGGATCAAGCGGGTGCAGGCCGTCGTCGTGGATATCGTGGCGATTTTCTGTGGTTCGATTTACTTCATGCTATTTGCCGACAGCTTTTACGGCCCTTTCATCACTTTTATTTCACTCACTGCCATCCCGATTACCGCCTGGGTAGCGATTTTTGTCGTCGACCTGCTGCACCGTCACTGCTACAGCGCCAACGACTTGCTCAACGTCAGCCCCAGCAGCGCCTACTGGTACAGCGGCGGCATCGAATGGCGGGCCTTGAGTGCCTGGGCCGTGGCCCTGCTGCTAGGGTTATGCTTTACCCGGGTTGGCAGCAACGATGCCGACTGGTTTACCGGCCCGCTCGCCGATTCCTGGCTGGGCCACAACGGCCTCGGCTGGGTCGTGACTTTCATCGTGGCTGGCGGCCTGTATGCGCTGCTGGGCGGCGCCAGAGACCGCCGCCTGCCAGCACAGGACAGCGCCCATGCCTAGATTGCTGCACACAGGCCAGGTGATCATCGATCTGGCCATGAGCCTGGACACACTGCCCGCCTCCGGCGGCGACGCGCTGGCCCACAGCGCCAGCTTTCACGCCGGTGGCGGGTTCAACGTAATGGCCGCTGCCCAGCGCAACGGCCTGCAGAGTGTGTACCTGGGGCGTCATGGTCAGGGACAGTTCGGTGACATGGCTCGCCAGGCCATGCACGCCGAGGGCATACACATGACCCTGCCAGTAGACCCGCATAAAGACACCGGGCTGTGCGTCGCACTCACCGAAGCCAGCGCCGAGCGTACTTTTATTTCCTGCATTGGTGCCGAAGGCGGGTTGTCTGCCCACGACCTCGCGCACGTCAGCGTGCAGCCCGACGACCATCTCTATGTCAGCGGTTACAGCCTGCTCCATGTCGGCAAGGCGAGGCCGCTTTTGCAGTGGATACAGGGCCTGGCGCAGAGTGTCCAGGTGACCTTCGATCCCGGCCCGTTACTGACCGATATTGACCCGCAACTGCTCGACGCCCTGCTCCCGCGCCTGAACCTGTGGACCGGCAACACTGCCGAAGCGCTGAGTTTTACCCATGCCCCCACACTGACCGACGCCCTGCCTGCCCTGAGCGCACGCCTGCCCACACACTGCCTTGCGGTTGTGCGCGACGGCCCGCAAGGCTGCTGGATCAGTGACCGCCACGGTCAGCAACACATCGCCGGGTTCAAGGTGCAGTGCATCGACAGCAATGGTGCCGGGGATGCTCATACAGGCGTGCTGATTGCCGCATTGGCGGCCGGGCATCCCGCACCGCAAGCGGCGCAACGGGCCAATGCAGCAGCGGCAATCGCCGTGACCCGTCGGGGGCCTGCCACAGCGCCGGGCGCTGGCGAAATTGATCGTTTATTGGGCGAAAATGGTTTTCATTGATCGAAAAAGAATTCCCCTACATGCAAATACGACTATAGGCCTGCCCACAACAGGACTAAAGACTGTAAAAAACATCTGCAAAAACATGATGAAACGTTAGAAAATATTCAAAATACTGTTTTAACCCTAACCAGGCTCACGGAATGCAACTCCAGCGCCCGATAACTCTTCTAGAGGTCGGGCCATTTGTGCGTGTTTGCAGGGCTGCGTTTCTCCTGAATTGTGAAGATACTCTTGAAACTCATCATTATTGCTGTCTACGTCTTGTCCATCGCCTATGTCCACCTGCGGGGCAAGGTTCGCCATAAGCTCGGGCGTCAACTGACCGATCACTCCTCCTTCCTGGCTCCGATCAACTGCTTTTTGTATCTGTTTTCCAAAGTGCCCGGCCAGCCCTACCTCAAACCTGCCGATTTCCCGGAACTGCAACCCTTGCAGGATCACTGGCAGGAAATCCGTGAAGAAGCGCGAAACCTGATGCAGGCGGGCGAGATCAAGCGTTCCGAGCAACCCAACGATGTCGGCTTCAACTCGTTTTTCAAAAGTGGCTGGAAGCGCTTTTACCTGAAGTGGTATGGCGACAACCACCCTTCGGCGGTCGAACTGTGCCCGCGCACCATTGAGCTGCTCAACAGCATCGGTACGGTCAAGGCCGCCATGTTTGCCGAATTGCCCCCTGGCTCCAAACTGGTGCGTCACCGCGACCCCTACGCCGGATCGCTGCGTTTTCACCTGGGCCTGGACACCCCGAATGATCCAGGCTGCTATATCAACGTTGACGGCCAGAACTACGCCTGGCGTGACGGCGAGGCGGTGATGTTTGACGAAACCTTTATCCATTACGCCGAAAACACTACCGATAAAAATCGCATCATCCTGTTCTGCGATGTCGAGCGTCCGATGCAGTATCGCTGGGCCAGTGCCTTCAATCAGTGGTTCAGCCGCACAGTGATGGCATCCGCCAGTTCGCCTAACGATGCCAGTGACAAAACCGGCGCCCTGAACCGCGCATTTACCCGGTTATACAAGATTCGCCTGCGCGGCAAAGAGCTGAAAAAGCGCAATCGCACGCGTTACTACGTAGAAAAATGGTTGGTGTTCGGCGGGTTGCTGGGTGTGTTTTTGTTGGTCTAGCCTTGTAGCCGCTACGAGGCACGAAGCTGCGAAGGGCTGCGTAGCGGGCCCGCACTTTTAAACTCCTGTGGCCCTTAATGCAGCCTCGCACCTCGTCAGCCGCTACACCACCAGCGGCGGCAAGGTGCCCAGCAATGACACGGCGGCGACTGCCGCCAAGCCAAACAGCCATTCCAATGCAACGCTTCTGCGCAACAGGGTGAAGCGGCCCGCACGACTCATCAGCAGATTGAACAGCGCCAGCAGCAACATCACCCCCACCAGGGTCACCTTGATCAACAGAATCAGGGCGAAGCCTTCAAACAAAGGTGAAGGCCAGAGCGCACCGGTCAGCACGCGGGTATTGATCAGCCCGGTAAGAATAATCCCGGCGACCAACATAAACCCCAGATTGCTGAAGCGCTGCAACACAGCGCCCACGTCCTGACCGACAGGCCGCACAAGGATAAGCTGCAACCCCAACAGACCACCGATCCAGGCCCCCACACACGCCAGATGCACCCACTGGTTAAGCATCAGCAATTGCCCACGCCAGCCATCCAGCATCGCGCCGTGACCCACCGGAGCCAACGTGCCCAACAACAGAAAACCCAGCAACCAGATAAGGTTAAATCCGCTACGGGCATACAAGGCGAGCAACAACAGCACGCAAAACAGCAGATGAAAAGCCCACACCTGGCCGAAAAAGGTACTGCCCAACACCAGCCACAACGTCGCCGGGGCCAGGGTTTCAGGCCAGCTTCCTGCCATCGAGTGGGTGGTCAACAGTAACCAGGCAAGGCCGCTGGCCAGCGCCACCCAGGCAAGCACCCGATTGACCTTAAGCAATTGGCCATCAATGTCGAAGGATGGCCATGCCCCGCGCAACAGAGGCCTGAATGCACAGGCTCCGAAGATCAGCAACACCACACTGAAATGCACAAACCGGCAGATCACCATTGCACTGAGCATCAACTCAGTTGCTCACCGTAAAGCTGTAATCGCCGGCACTTTTGTGGGTATCGACAGACACGGCGTTCCATTTGACGTTATAGGTACCCGCCGGCAACGGCTGTGCCGGTGTCACAATCAGGGTTTTCTTGTTGCCGGGTTCGGTCTTGATGCTGCTCACCGGCACCGGCGCCTGGTCATGGCTGATCACAACCTGGGTAAACGCCTGCTCCACGCCTTCACTGAACACCAGGCGCAGTTCGTTGACGCTGTTCACCGTGCTGTCGGCGGCGGGGGTCGCCTGCTCCAGATGGGCATGGGCAAACGCAGCCCCGGCCCCGGTCATCAGTGTCAGTAACGCAGCCGTATTAAGAACTTTCTTCAAAAAAGCAGCAGCCATTGCACAGTACCTTGAGAGTGAATTACACGGTCATAATACTCGCCTAAACTGATTTGAAGGGCGAGCGCAGACAACACAAACACAACGTCTCCCCCGCAAGGATTCCGGTATGCCCACCCGCCTCAGCTTTATTTGTCATGCCCGCACAGAAGCCCAGCGTCTGGGCCGCTTTGCACTGGATGAGGCGGCTGACCCGAAAGGCCTGCTGTTGGCCGCCGAATTGAGTGCCAGGCTGAAGAAGCCGGTACGCATACTCTGTGCGCCCGAAACCCGCACATTGCAAACCGCCCTGGCACTGGGTGGTGAGATTGAAATCGTGCCCGCCCTGGGCGATTACGATATCGGCGACTGGCAGGGCCAGCGCCTGTCAGACCTGCAACAAAGCATGCCCCAAGCGCTAGCCAACTGGATCAGCAACCCCGATGCCGCGCCCCATGGCGGCGAGTCGATACAGGCCCTGTGCCTGCGGGTCAGCGCCTGGCTCGACGAGTTTCGCGAAGAGGGTCATTTTGCCGTGGTGACTCATCCTTTTGTGATCCGCGCTGCCATATTGCACGCCCTGGCAGCGAGCACTGCCTCCTTCAACCTGATTGACGTAGAGCCACTGGCGGTGGTCGACCTGCGCTTCAACGAGCGCTGGCGCTTGCGGGTGTAATTCACTCCTCCAGCGTCAGCCCGCCGGGAGGCAATGGCAGCGCAGTTTTGTAGCGCACCTGTTTGAGGGCGAAGCTGGAGCGGATATTGGCCACCCCGGGCACCTTGGTCAAAAAGTCCATCATGAAACGCTCCAGCGCCTGAATGCTGGGCACCAGCACCCGGATCAGGTAATCCGGGTCGCCGGCCATCAAGTAGCACTCCATGACTTCATGGCGATCGGATATCGCCGCTTCAAAATGCTGCAGGGCTTCCTCGACCTGTTTTTCCAGGCTCACATGGATAAACACATTGACATGCAGCCCCAGCATATCGGCGTCAAGCAGGGTCACCTGCTCGCGGATCAGGCCGCGCTCTTCCATGGCCTTGACCCGGTTGAAACAGGGCGTCGGCGACAGGTTGACCGAACGCGCAAGGTCCGCATTGGTGATGCGCGCATTCTGCTGAAGGCTATTGAGAATCCCGATATCAGTTCGATCTAGCTTGCGCATGAGACAAAAGCACCTGTTTTTTATGTTTATGCAGAATTCTTATCCTTAAACGCTGCAAAGCACAATGAACTACAGAGAAATATTCTTCGGCGTCAGGAATATGATTGTTGTAGGACAAGATCTTGGTTTTTATCAGACGGATCTTCGACAGTACTACCTAGCTCCCGCGCCTATAAACACGACAAGATCGAGCGTAGAGAAAGCCATGAATGAATATGCACCGCTGCGCCTGCACGTTCCCGAACCGTCCGGCCGCCCAGGCTGCAAGACCGACTTCAGCTACCTGCGCCTGACCGATGCCGGTCTGGTGCGCAAACCCCCGATCGATGTGGAACCTGCCGACACCGCAGACCTGGCCAGAGGCCTGATCCGTGTGCTCGACGACAAGGGCCAGGCCCTTGGCCCGTGGGCCGAAGGCGTATCGAGCGAAGTGTTGCGCGAAGGCATGCGCGCCATGCTCAAGACGCGCATTTTCGACACCCGCATGGTGGTCGCCCAGCGTCAGAAAAAAATGTCGTTCTATATGCAAAGCCTGGGCGAAGAAGCCATCGGCAGCGCCCAGGCCCTGGCCTTGAACATCGACGACATGTGCTTCCCCACCTACCGCCAGCAAAGCATCCTGATGGCTCGTGATGTGCCGCTGGTCGACCTGATCTGCCAATTGCTCTCCAACGAACGCGACCCGCTTAAGGGTCGGCAATTGCCGATCATGTACTCGGTGCGCGACTACGGCTTTTTCAGTATTTCCGGCAACCTCGCCACCCAATTCGTACAGGCGGTTGGTTGGGGCATGGCCTCGGCCATCAAGGGCGACACCAAAATCGCCTCGGCCTGGATCGGTGACGGCGCCACCGCCGAATCGGACTTCCACACTGCCCTCACCTTTGCCCACGTTTACCGCGCCCCGGTGATCCTCAACGTGGTCAACAACCAATGGGCCATTTCGACCTTCCAGGCCATTGCCGGTGGCGAGTCCACCACCTTTGCCGGACGCGGCGTGGGCTGCGGTATTGCTTCGCTGCGGGTCGACGGCAACGACTTTATCGCCGTTTACGCCGCCTCGGCCTGGGCCGCAGAGCGCGCGCGCCGCAACCTGGGGCCGACCCTGATCGAATGGGTCACTTATCGTGCTGGCCCGCACTCCACCTCCGACGACCCGTCCAAGTATCGTCCGGCCGATGACTGGAGCCACTTCCCGCTGGGCGATCCGATTCTTCGCCTCAAGCAGCACCTGATTGCCACCGGCAACTGGTCGGAAGAAGAGCACGCAGCTGTCAGTGCCGAGCTGGAAGCGGAAATCATTGGCGCGCAAAAGGAAGCCGAGCGTTTCGGCACCCTGGCAGGTGGGCAGATCCCCAGTGCCGCGAGCATGTTCGAAGACGTGTACAAGGAAATGCCCGAGCATTTGCGCCGGCAACGCCAGGAATTGGGGTTATAACCAGATGAACGACAACAATAAAATTCAGATGGAGAACGCCGTGAGTACCAGCACCATGACGATGATCCAGGCCCTGCGCTCGGCCATGGATGTGATGCTCGAGCGCGACGATAACGTGGTGGTGTTTGGCCAGGACGTGGGCTACTTCGGCGGTGTGTTCCGCTGCACCGAAGGCCTGCAGGCCAAGTACGGCAGTTCGCGGGTGTTCGACGCACCGATCTCGGAAAGTGGCATCGTCGGTACCGCCGTGGGCATGGGCGCCTATGGCCTGCGCCCGGTGGCCGAAATCCAGTTTGCCGACTATTTCTACCCGGCGTCCGACCAGATTGTTTCTGAAGCGGCGCGCCTGCGTTACCGTTCTGCCGGCGAGTTTATCGCGCCAATGACCATCCGCATGCCCTGCGGCGGCGGGATTTACGGTGGCCAGACCCACAGCCAGAGCCCCGAGGCCATGTTTACCCAGGTCTGCGGCCTGCGTACCGTGATGCCATCCAACCCCTACGACGCCAAGGGCCTGCTGATTGCCGCCATCGAGAACGATGACCCGGTGATCTTCCTCGAGCCAAAACGCCTGTACAACGGCCCGTTCGACGGCCACCACGACCGTCCGGTAACCCCCTGGATGAAGCACCCGGCCAGCGCCGTGCCCGACGGTTACTACACCGTCCCGCTGGACTGCGCCGCCATTGTGCGGCCCGGTACTGAAGTCACCATCCTGACCTACGGCACCACCGTTTATGTGGCCCAGGCCGCCGCCGAAGAAACCGGCATCGACGCTGAAGTCATCGACTTGCGCAGCCTCTGGCCGCTGGACCTGGACGCCATTGTCACCTCTGTAAAAAAGACCCGCCGTTGCGTTGTTGTTCACGAAGCCACCCGTACCTGCGGGTTTGGCGCCGAGCTGATCGCACTGGTTCAAGAGCACTGCTTCCACTACCTGGAAGCGCCGATCGAGCGCGTAACCGGCTGGGATACCCCCTATCCCCATGCCCAGGAGTGGGCCTATTTCCCCGGCCCGGCGCGAGTGGGTGCTGCACTACAACGGGTTATGGAGGTCTGAATGGGTACGCACGTTATCAAGATGCCGGACATTGGCGAAGGCATTGCGCAAGTAGAACTGGTGGAATGGTTTGTCAAAGTCGGTGACATGGTCAGCGAAGACCAGGTGGTCGCCGATGTGATGACCGACAAGGCCACGGTAGACATCCCCTCCCCCGTGGCCGGCAGGGTCCTGGCCCTGGGTGGCCAGCCTGGCGAAGTCATGGCCGTGGGCAGCGAACTGATCCGCATCGAAGTCGAAGGCGCCGGCAACCTGCGTGAAAGTGCGCAAGCTGGCCCTGCAGCGGAACCTGTGGTCGCCGTAGTAAAAGCCGCCCCTCAAGCTCGGGTAGAAGTGGCCGTGGTGGCCGCCCCACCGATCAAGGCAGCGCCGGCACAACGATCGGCGCCTGTGGCCCGTGAAGCCAACGAGCGCCCGCTGGCCTCCCCGGCCGTGCGCAAGCGCGCCTGGGATAGCGGTATCGAGTTGCGCTTTGTGGTTGGCAGCGGCCCGGCGGGCCGTGTCCTGCATGACGACCTGGATGCGTACCTGGCTCGCGACACCGAAACCAGCGTGGCACCTGCCAGCGGTTACGCCCTGCGCAACGACGAGCAACAGATCCCGGTGATCGGCCTGCGCCGCAAGATCGCCCAACGCATGCAGGACGCCAAGCGCCGTGCCGCACACTTCAGCTATGTCGAGGAAGTGGACGTCACCGCCCTGGAAGAACTGCGTGCCCAGCTCAACCAAAAATGGGGGGACAGCCGCGGCAAACTGACCCTGTTGCCGTTTCTGCTGCGGGCCATGGTCGTGGCCTTGCGCGACTTCCCGCAGATCAACGTGCGCTACGACGACGAAGCGCAAATCATCACCCGCTTTGGCGCCGCCCATATCGGCGTCGCCGCACAAAGCGACGGTGGTTTGATGGTGCCTGTGGTGCGCCATGCCGAGACCCTCAACCTGTGGGGCGCCGCCGATGAAATCGCCCGCCTGGCCAACGCCGTACGCACCGGCAAGGCTACCCGCGAGGAACTCACCGGCTCGACCATCACCCTGACCAGCCTGGGAGCCTTGGGCGGGATTGTCAGCACACCGGTGGTCAACCTGCCCGAAGTGGCGATCATTGGCGTCAACCGCATCGTCGAGCGCCCGGTGGTGGTCAAAGGCCAGATCGTGGTGCGCAAAATGATGAACCTCTCCAGCTCCTTCGACCATCGTGTGGTCGACGGCATGGACGCGGCGCAATTTATCCAGGCCATGCGTGGCTTGCTCGAACAACCTGCCACCCTGTTTGTGGAGTGAACATGCAGCCAACCCAACACACCACGCTGCTGATTATCGGCGGCGGCCCCGGCGGCTATGTGGCGGCGATCCGCGCTGGCCAGCTGGGCATCCCGACGGTCCTGATCGAAGGCCAGTCGCTGGGCGGTACCTGCCTGAACGTCGGCTGCATCCCGTCCAAGGCCCTGATCCACGTTGCCGAACAGTTCCATGCCACCCAGCGCTACAGCACCGGTACTTCACCGCTGGGGATCAAGACCCAGGCCCCGACCCTGGACATCGGCCAGAGCGTGCAATGGAAAAACACCATTGTTGATCGTCTGACCAGCGGCGTCGGCGCTCTGCTGAAAAAGAACAACGTCAAGGTCATTCACGGCTGGGCCAAAATCCTCGACGGCAAGGCGGTTGAAGTCGGCGGCCAGCGCATCGAATGCGAACATCTGTTGCTGGCCACCGGCTCGCAAACGGTCGACCTGCCGATCCTGCCCATTGGCGGGGCGATCATTTCGTCCACCGAAGCCCTGCAGCCCACCACCATTCCCCGGCGCCTGACCGTGGTTGGCGCTGGCTATATCGGCCTGGAACTGGGGATCGCCTACCGCAAGCTGGGGGCCGAAGTCACGGTGGTTGAAGCTCGTGACCGTATCCTGCCAACTTACGACAAGGACCTGACCTTGCCCGTGGCAGAATCCCTCAAGGCACTGGGGATTACCCTGTATCTGGAGCACAGCGTCGAAGGTTTCCAGGCCAGCAGCAAAACCCTGTCGATGCGTGACCGCATGGGCCAGAGCCAGACCCTGGAAACCGATCAGGTGCTGGTGGCGGTGGGTCGTCGGCCGCGTACACAAGGCTTCAACCTTGAAGCGCTGGCGCTGACCATGAACGGCCCGGCGATTCGCGTCGACAACCGTTGCCACACCAGCATGCGCAATGTCTGGGCGATTGGTGACCTGACCGGCGAGCCGATGCTGGCTCACCGGGCCATGGCCCAGGGCGAGATGGTTGCTGAAATCATTGCCGGCAAACAGCGTGAGTTCAGCCCTGCGGCGATTGCGGCGGTGTGTTTTACCGATCCCGAAATCGTCGTGGTGGGCAAAACCCCGGTTGAGGCGCAAGAGGCCGGTCTGGACTGCATCAGCGCCAGCTTTCCGTTCTCTGCCAACGGCCGGGCCATGACCCTGGAAGCCAAAACCGGCTTTGTGCGGGTTGTGGCGCGCCGGGACAATCACCTGATTGTCGGTTGGCAAGCCGTGGGGGTCGGTGTTTCGGAGTTGTCGACGGCCTTTGCCCAGTCATTGGAAATGGGCGCCTGCCTGGAAGACATCGCCGGCACCATCCACGCGCACCCGACCCTGGGCGAAGCCGTCCAGGAAGCCGCGTTGCGTGCGCTGGGGCATGCGTTGCACCTGTAATCCCCCCCTTACTGTGGGAGCGGGCTTGCTCGCGATGCAGGCGACGCGGTTTATCTGATAGACCGAGTGGCTGCTATCGCGAGCAAGCCCGCTCCCACAGCAAGTCAGGCCTTGCGCAATCCAACACTGGGCGTAATGGCTCAACACCAGTAGAATCGCGCTCTTTTTTCCAGGGCGCTCGCCATGACCTCTCTTAAAACCCCGCACGAAGCCGAGTCCCAAACCAGCGAGCTGGTCTTAGGTCTTGAAGACCGTCCCAAGCCGTGGATCGCCTTTCTGGCCGCCCTGCAGCACCTGCTGGCCATTATTGTGCCGATCGTCACCCCCGGCCTGCTGATCTGCCAGGCCCTGGGTGTGTCCAGCCGTGATACCAACCTGATTGTCTCCATGTCGCTGGTGATCTCCGGTATCGCTACCTTTGTTCAGTGCAAACGCTTTGGCCCCTTTGGCGCCGGGCTGCTGATCGTCCAGGGCACCAGTTTCAACTTTGTCGGCCCGCTGATTGCCGGCGGCGCACTGATGGTCAAGCAAGGCACGCCGGTTGAAGGCGTGATGGCGGCGATCTTTGGCGTGGTGATTGCCGGCTCGTTTGTCGAAATGGGTATCTCGCGCATCCTGCCTTTTGTAAAACGCATGATCACCCCGCTGGTCACCGGCATCGTGGTACTGATGATCGGCCTGACCCTGATCAAGGTCGGCCTGATCAGCATGGGCGGCGGCTTCACGGCCATGGGCAACGGTACGTTCGCCAACGGCGAAAACCTGATGCTCTCGGGTGTGGTGCTGGCCATTATCGTGATCCTTAACCGCATCCCGCTGGTGTGGATGCGCAGTTGCGCCATTGTTATCGCCCTGGCCGTGGGCTATGCCCTGGCAGGCTACCTGGGCCGCCTGGACTTCACCGGCATGCACCAGGCCGAGCTGTTCCAGGTGCCAATGCCTTTGCATTTCGGCTTGGGGTTTTCCTGGGCGCTGTTTATTCCCATGCTGGTGATCTACCTGGTCACGTCGCTGGAAGCCATTGGTGACGTCACAGCCACCAGCAAAGTGTCGCGCCAGCCGGTTGAAGGCCCGGTGTGGATGCAGCGCATCAAGGGCGGTGTGCTGGTCAACGGCGCCAACTCGTTTCTGGCGGGTATCTTCAACACCTTCCCGAGTTCGGTGTTTGCCCAGAACAACGGTGTCATCCAGCTCACCGGTATCGCCAGCCGCCATATCGGTGTGTGGATTGCCGGCATGCTGATCCTGCTGGGCCTGTTCCCCAGCGTTGCCGGTGCGATTCAGGCAGTGCCTGAGCCGGTACTGGGCGGTGCGGCCATGGTGATGTTCGGCGCCGTTGCCGCATCGGGCATCAATATTCTGGCCAGCATTACCCTGGACCGCCGCGCCCTGCTGATCATTGCCGTGTCCCTGGCGCTGGGCCTGGGCGTATCGCAAGTGCCTGAGTTCCTGGCGCATATGCCTGCAGCTCTGCGTAACGTACTGGAGTCAGGTGTGGCTACAGGCGGTATCTGTGCCCTGCTGTTGAACTGGTTCCTGCCGGAAACAGAGAAAAAACCGACGTTGTAAGCGACGCAGCCAGGCAGGAGTGCCTTTTGCCCTCCTGCTTGTGCTTACAAAAACGGGTCGTTATTCACCGCCCATCTTTCCCAATTTCTTCATTTGGCCTACTATTTTTCAAACCCTTTATGCCTGACATAGGCGATGTTTATGAACACATACGGTGAGCGACTCAAACATGAGCGTTTGCGCCTGAAACTGACACAGGCACAACTGGCGGATGCGGGGGGTATAGGGCGCCACGCACAAAGCTACTATGAACGCGATATCACCTTGCCCCGCGCCGACTATCTGGCGGCCATTACTCTGCTCGGTATTGATGTGGTGTTCATCATCACTGGCAAGCACACCCTGCCTGTTTACGAGGAAATCAGTTGTGACCGAACCCGGCACCCGGCATCAAAAAGCACTTGATCGCTTTCTCAGTGACCACCCTGAACTGGTCGTGGCGCTTGAGACATTGAACCCATTGGCCGCCCGCGCTATCGGCCAATCGATAAAGGAATATCGCCAGGAACGCTTGAACGAAGCCTTTGAGGCCGAGGCTGAGCGTCTGGGTTTTTTCGCCTGGGAGCTGACCCTGCAATTGACCAGCGCAAGCCCGCAAGAATTCGAGGCCCAGCGCCTTGAAGTGCATCGCGAAGTGGCGCAAATGGCCGGCATGGAATGGGTTGAATACTGCGAACTGCATGGCCCGCTCCGTAGCAGTTGACGAGCCGTGCGAGGCTAGGGCAGCCAGATACTCGAACATACCTTCTGCAACAACGCCTTGTTGTGACTGAACACAATCATCCCCAGCTCCCGACGCCTGGTCTCTTCGAGCAAGACTTGCCACACCTGCGCCTGTACATGCGCATCCAGTTGCGCCGTCACTTCATCGGCAATCAGGTAGCGGGTGCGCGGATCCAGCGCCCTGAGCAAAGCGATACGCGCCAGTTCTCCGCCAGACAATTCGTCCGGGCGACGGGCCAACCACCCGGGATTCACCGCCAGGCGTGCCAGCCAGGCGGCATCTGGCGACCAGGCATCACGCAGGCTCTCGCCCGTTGTGCGATAAGGGTTGAAGGTCTGTTCAGGATGCTGCGGCACCAGCTGCACCGGGCAATAGCCCTTTTTCGCAAGCGCTTTGCCATCCACGGTGATGCTGCCCGAGGTTGCTGACTGCCATTGCGCCAGCACCCGGCCCAGGGTGGTTTTGCCATAACCGCTGGGCGCCGAGATGCCCTGACGCTCCCCCGGCCGCACCTGAAACGACACACAGTCCCAGAGCTGCTGGCTATCCTGGACAATGCTTAACTGCTGGACCTCAAGCATATTCCGGCACCCGCCGGGCAAAAAACTGTTGTTCCGGCAAGGCTGCCCACAACGACTGCAACCAGGGGCTGCCGCCGTTTTCGCGCAGTTCCAGGGCACTCAGGGTTTCGTGCAACTCGCCCTGATGCAACACAGCGATCCTGTCGGCAAAGCGCGCCGCCAGGGCCAGATCATGGGTCACCCACAAAATCCCCCGACCTTGCAGGCAAAAGCCCTTGAGATGGGTCAACAGTTGGCAGGCATGTTCGTCATCCAGCCATGAGGTGATCTCGTCCGCGAGGATATAACGCGCAGGGGTCAAGGCCGCGCAACTGGCCAGAACGCGCTTGGCCATGCCCCCTGACAACATGCGCGGGAATTCGTCCACCAGTTCTGGCTTGAGGTTGTAGTGCGTGAGCTGCTCGGCCACATCGCCAAGCCCCAGCCTGACCCCGCTCAAGTGCGCAGCACGCTGCAATTGCGGCCCGACCTTGATCAGCGGGTTCAGGGCGTTGACACCCTGGGGTACATAGCACAGGGCTTTGCCCCGCTGATTGACCTTGCCGGCCTCCCCCAGCACCTGCCCGTCGAGCACTATTTCGCCGCGACAACGCATGTTTTCCGGGAGCAAGCCCAAGGCACTTTGCAGCAGCAGGCTTTTGCCTTCGCCGCTGGAGCCCACCAGCGCCGTCAATTCTCCGGGGCGTACTTCAAGGGAGATATTGCTCAGCAGCGGATGCCAGGTTTTATGGCCCAACCAATGATAGTGCGCAACGTCGATCGCAAACCGGTCGAATTTCAGCATCAGGTAATCCTTATCCAGAGCTGCTGCAATGCCCGTGCAAACTGGTCAAAAACCAGTACCAGGCCCACCAGAATCAAACCCGGAAAAAACGCCAGCCACCAGGCACCACTGCTCAAATACCTTAGCGCATCGGCCAGCAACAGGCCCAATGACGGATCATGGGGCGCCAGGCCGAAGCCCAGGAAACTCAACGCCGCCGAATGCAGAACTGCGTGGGGGAACATCAACAGGGTACCGACGATCCACTGCGGCATCAGCAACGGCAACAAGTGATGACGCCAGCGATAGAAGCTGCTGTTGCCCAGGCGATGGGAGAGCATCACAAAATCGGTCTCGCGGATACGCAGGATCTCGCCGCGCAGGATCAGGGCCAGGCGTGGCCAGTGGGTCAGCGCCACGGCCAGGATGACCCCCTGCTTGCCACCGCCCAAGGTGAAGCAAATCAATACCAGCAGCAACAAATGCGGCAGCGCCAGCATGCTGTCGATCAGCCCGCGAATCAGGTAATCCAGGGTTTTGTTCAGCGCACACAGACTGGCGGCCAGCATCGCCAGAAAACCGCTGCTGAACGCTGCGGTCAGGCCGATCTGCAGGCTGGTGGTCATCCCCTGAAAACACCGCAGCCACAGATCACGGCCCAGGCTGTCAGTGCCAAACCAGTACTCGGCAGACGGTGGCAGGCGCCGTGCCAGCAGATCCATGGAGACATCAATATTGATGATTGAGATACCGTAGGCGATCAACCCCAGCAGCATCAGCAACGAGAGGCAGAGCCTTAGCAAGGCGCGATTGGGGTTGTAGGTCATACCTGGCGCGCCGCCCCGCGGTTAAGGCGCAGTAACAGCGCGTTGGCAATGCTGTTGCCGGTGAATACCAGCACCGCACAGAACATCACGATCCCCATCAACAATGGAATATCGCCGCGTAATCCGGCATCGATCGTGGCCTGCCCCAGGCCTGGATAAGCGAACACTTTTTCAGCCAGCAACGAACCGCCGATCAACTCCCCCACCGAAGCAAATTGCAGGCACAAGGCCGGGGTGATGGCATGGCGCAGGATATGAAAGTTGATCAGCGGCCAGCCTTTGTCGCCCTGGGCATGGGCGAAACGAATAAATTCGCTGTTCATCACTTCAGCCACCCGCGAGCGGGTATGCAGGGCGATATTGCCCACGCCCAGTACACCCAGGGCCAGCATGGGCAGGATCAAGTGTCGCAACTTGTCACCCCAGGTTGCGGTTTCGGCATTGCTGCCGGGGGTCCAGGCGCAGCAGATCGGCGCCCAGTTGAGCGTCACGGCAAACAGTGACAGCAACAGCAGGCCAATCCAGAACGTCGGCATGGATGCCAGCACATAGGACAGGGTCGAAATAAGGCGGTCAGGCCAACGGTTCAAATAACGCCCGGCCGTCAGCCCCATGGCCAGGCCGACGATGCCGGAAAACAGCCAGGCCGAAAACAGCAGTGCAAAGGAGGTGGCAAAACGCTCTCCAATCACCTGCGAGACCGGCGCGTTATAGAGCATTGAATAGCCGAAATCGCCTTGCAGCATTTGCCCGAACCAGCGCAAAAAGCGCTCCCATAACGGCAGATCGAGCCCCCAGCGCGCCGCAATCAATGGATATTGCTCGGGCGGTACGTGCAACAGATCGTTACCTATATAGGCCCGGATCGGGTCTACCGGAGAAAAACTGAGCAAGGCAAAGGTGCCCGCTGCCGTTACCAGCAGCAGGCCCAGCAAACGCAGCACAAACAGCGATAGGCCGCGGATCACCGGCAGGTCCACTTCCAGTGATCAACGCTGTTGAGCAGCGACCAGGAACCGTGGATTTCCGGGGCGCCCTTACCCAGATCGATGCACTCATCGGTGAGGTAAGTGTGCTGAACATTGAGCAACCAGGCCCAGGCGGCATCTCCTTTAACGCCGACGCCGGTTTTGCCGTCCCACTCCACTTGCTGCCAGAACGGCACCGCCTGCTGCCAGGTCGGCGCATCGAGGGCTTGCTGCAGATGCTGATCGACAACCGGGTTCTGGTAATAACCGGGGTTGTAGTATTCCACGCCTGCCGCCTTGCTGCTGTAGTGATGGTAAAGCTCCATCGGGTCGAGGCTGCCCCAGCCAAACAGGGTCGGGTTGGCGTGCATGTTGCGCTCAACGGTTTCCCAACTGCCGGACTTCAGGTCTACGTCGATGCCCACGGGCTTGAGCATTGAGCGCACGGCCTGGGCCAGATCCCGGCGAGTGGCATCGCCACTGGCGTACCACAGGGTGATTTTGGCCGGCAGGCCGTTTTTTTCACGGATGCCATGGGCGTTTTCAATCCAGCCTGCGTCTTCCAGTATCTGCCGGGCTTTGTCGGTATCGCCATCCTTGAACAGCGCATCCGGGTTATCCCACGGTAAACCCTGCACGCCGGTGTAGGCCGGGATCGCGTGGCCTTCGAGAATCTGATCGGCAAGCAGTTGGCGATTGATGGCGTAGTTGATGGCTTTGCGGATGGCCACATCAGCCGTCACATCATTGCCAATCGGGTAGCCCTGGGCATCTTTTTTACCGGACGCGAGGGTTGGCATCACGATGCCACGGTTTTCCACACTGGGGCGAACCCACAGTTTCATGCCCGCGGCAGGCGTCACGGCCAGCGCAGGGGCGATGCGCACAATACCCAGCTGCTTGCTTTGGGCGGCAGCGAAAGCGCTGTCTTCATCCAGGAACACAAACACCAGTTTGTTGAAATCGTTCTTCTGCCCTGCGTAGTACGGGTTGGCCTCAACGATCAACTGCTGACCCGGCTGGTAGCTGACCAACCGATAAGGCCCGGCGCCAATCGGCTTTTGCGCGTAGGTTTTGGCGTCGTATTGGTCTGCCGAGACAATCCCCAGCGAACCGAGCACATTGACGAACGTGCTTTGCGGCGCCTTGAGCTCAATACGCACCGTGAGCGGATCAACCGCCTCGGCCTTGAGGAAGTTGCCCATGTCAACCTTGCCACCACTGGCCGCCGCATTGTTGTAGGTGTAAGCCACGTCCTTGGCGGTCAGTGGCGAGCCGTCGGAGAACTTGAGGTCGGGCTTGAGCTTGAGGGTCCAGGTCTTGCCATCCGCGCTAGCCTGATAATCGCTGAGGAGAAAACCGCTCCAGGACAAATCTTCGTTTTGCTTGAGCAAAGGGCTGTGCAACAGCAGATAACTGCCGTGGCTCCAGCCCAGCATTGGATCAAAGCCTTCGGTCGGCTCATCACCAATGGCCAGTTGCAGGGTGCGATCCTGCGCTGAGACAACAGGCGCTGCCAACACACTCAACAAGGCCGCAGCCACCAGGGTGTTACGCATCCATGCGGGTTTTGACATCTATCCTCCTGATATGAAATGGCCTCGCCCAAACGGGCCGTACGCAGGTTATCGCGCCCCACAGTAATAGCAGGCTGATTTTAAATAGCCAGTTATGCATCTGATTTTTTAGGGGTTTTCCAGGCGATACGTCTTACCTTGTAACAATTGCCACAGGTCAGGTTCCCCGGGCATGACTGTGCTATACCAATGGGTACGCTTATTCAGTCACGCCATACAGACACAGCTGACAGAGGTTCGCATGTTCAAAGGATTAGCCGGTCACCTCACAGAAAAAAACGTTCACTCGATCAACACCTTGCCGTCCAACAATATCGAATTGTTCGACTGCTATGCCGGTCTGATCCTGGGCCACCTGTACCGTAACTTCCCCTTGCCCATCACCCTGACTGCCGAGCGCTTTATCGACTACAAAGGCCTGGCGGACAGCAACCGCGAGGCGCTGGAAAAAGAAGAGAACCTGTTCCTGGCCACGGTCAAATGGCTGGCGGATATTGGCTACATCCACTTCGACGGCATGTCGGGCGTAGCCTTTTACGAAGTGGTTCTGACCAACAGCGGGCTGCTGATCCTGCGCGCTTACCCGGAAGGCACCGACACTGCGCCGACCCTGGGCGAAAAACTGGCGCAGTGCGTCAACAACGAAAACACCGCCGATATGAGAGCGCTGGTAACCCAGGCACTGAGTCTGGGCGTGCGCATGATCAGCCCGATGAGTCGGTCGGGGATTTAAGCCAGGCCC
Organism: Pseudomonas sp. WS 5051; assembly: GCF_012985715.1. NCBI lineage: Bacteria > Pseudomonadati > Pseudomonadota > Gammaproteobacteria > Pseudomonadales > Pseudomonadaceae > Pseudomonas > Pseudomonas sp. WS 5051. Next base: position 246,296 of record NZ_JAAQWV010000004.1, on the reverse strand, counting down.
ATCAATGCACTTGGCCATGAACGCTCACCGTGACCAAGTGCATTTAAACAGCCATTATCCTCCACTCACTACCCGTCGCCCTCCCACCCGCCACCCCAGCTGAATCCCGGCTGCCGCGATTAAAATCGCCGCCACGCCCACCCATTGCAGCGGTTCCAGGCGATGGCCAAAGGCAAACCAGTCCACAAATATCGCGGCAATGGGGTAGATAAAGCTCAGTGCTCCGATCAATGCCGTGGGCAGTTTCTGGATTGCTCCGTAGAGCAGTACATACATCAAGCCGGTATGGACTACGCCAAGCGTCAGTAAGGCGCCCCACGCCTGTGCGCCAGCAGGCAGCTCAGTGACGTTGGCCAGGGGTGCCAGCAGCAGTGCGCCGGTGCTGACCTGGATCAGCGCGATCAGGTGCGGGGGGATCCCGCGCAGGCGTTTGATGATCAGCACGGCCACGGCGTACATCAAGGCCGCACTCAGCGCCAGGGCAATCCCCAGCAAGTACTCACTGCCGCTCTCCCCTTGCCCGTGGTGGGCGCTGACGATCGCCAACATGCCCACAAACGACACCACCAGCCAGGCCAGTTTGTGCAGGGTTATTCTTTCACCCAGGAACAACGCTGCCAGACCGAGCAGGATAAACGGCTGAACGTTGTAGACCGCCGTACCAATGGCGATTGAGGCCCTGGAGTAGGACGCGAACAACAACACCCAGTTGGCAACGATGGCCACTCCGCTCAAAACAACCAGCGCAAAGGTAGTGCGGTTCAGCAGACCGCGGCGTAAAAACCCCATCCGCGCACAGATCAGCAGCAACGTCACCGCGCCAAACACACAGCGCCAGAACACCACATCCAGCACTGCTTGCCCGCTTAGCAGGACAAGCCAGCCAATGGTGCCGGAGATAAGCATGGCAGCGACCATTTCCAGCGAACCGCGTTGCGTGGTTTTGTCCATATTTGCCTCCCTCAAAGTAGGAAACAGTATGGCAATCGCGATTCATGCAGCGCCATAATCCAGAAAAGGCAATTCGTCATTTTTGCCTTTAGTGTTAAGGCATTCTGCCAATTTGGCCTAAGGAGCAAAGATGAGCGACGAGATAGATCAGCTGTTGATCAGCGCACTGATGCAAGACTCACGCAGCTCCCTGAAAACACTGGCCAGCCTCAGCGGCCTGTCGTCACCCAGCGTCGCCGAGCGCATTCGCAAGCTCGAAGAGCGCGAAGTGATCAAGGGTTACACCGTGGAAGTCGATCCCAAAGCCTTTGGCTATCAACTCCAGGCCATCATCCGCATTCGACCGCTACCGGGGCAGTTGCAGGAAGTGGAGCGCCAGATCCAGAACATCCCCCAGTTCACCGAGTGCGACAAGGTGACGGGCGATGACTGTTTTATTGCCCGTCTGCATGTGCGTTCAATCGAGCAATTGGACAGCCTGCTTGATGGCCTCAATGCCTACGCCGAAACCAATACGTCGATCATCAAAAAAAGTCCGGTCAAACGCCGGTTGCCGCCCATGGCCTGAGTGCGCCCCTCCCTAAGCATGGGCCTGAACCACCCACTTCACTTTCGCCAGGCCCTCACGCAGGGCCGTCATGCCCACCGAGCCCAGCGCCAGCCTTATCGCATGGGGCACATGGGCCGAAGTTGCAAAGGGCTGCGCGGTCGACACCGAGACCTGCTCACGCGCCAACGCCGCAACAACCTGGTCCGCCCGGGCGTCCTCTGACAGAGGCAACCAGACAAAGTAGGACGAAGGATGGCGGATCCTGTGCAACCCCGCCAACTGCTCATCAGCAATGAGCTGCCTTGCCTGTGCGTCTTTGCGCTTTTGCGACTCGAGCCGGGTCACGGTGCCATCGTCGAGCCAGGCACTGGTGATAGCGGTCATCACACCGGGAGCATTCCAGGCAGTCACTCGGATTATCCGCTCAAGGACACTGACCTTTTCTGCGGGCGCGACGATAAAGCCCACGCGTAAACCCGCTGCGACACTTTTGGAAAACCCAGACACGTAAACGGTTCTTTCCGGCGCCAAGTCAGCCAAAGACGTCGGCGGGTTATCGACCAGAAAAGCGTAGGCCGCATCTTCGATGATATGCAGATCATGTGCCCGGGCGATCGCGACCAAGTGTTGGCGCTGCTCCAGGCTCATCACCCACCCCAACGGATTGTGCAACGTCGGCATGCTGTAGACAGCACGCACAGAGCGACGGCGACACAGACTGGCGAGGGCATCCAGATCCGGCCCGCTTTCCGTGCTCGGGATGGGCAGCAATTCAAGGTGCAGGGCCAGCGCCAGTGCCTTGAAACCCGGGTAGGTCAAGGCGTCCACCGCGATCACGTCACCAGGCTGGAGCAGTGCCATCAGCACCACGCTCAACCCGTGTTGTGCGCCGTTGACGATCAACACCTGTTCGGCGGGCACATTCAACCCGCTCCTGCCCAGGTGCCTCGCGATCGAGGCGCGCTCATGCAGGCGCCCGCCATGGGGCTGGTAGCGCAACAACGATTCCAGATCGCCAGACAACGCCAACTGCCGCAGCGCAGTACGCAACAGTTCGGCCTGGCCCGGCAAGGAGGGATAGTTGTAATTGAGATCCAGCATCCCCGCGATCACGTCGGGCTGGTCTATACCGTGGCCTGGTGGTAGCGAGGTTTCCCGGACAAAAGTGCCACGCCCGGTTTCGCCACTGACCAGCCCCATGGCCTCTAGCTCGGCATACACGCGACTGGCCGTGACCAGCGCCAGCCCTTCGCTGGCCGCGAGCTGGCGATGGGTCGGCAAACGCGTACCCGGCGACAGACGGCCTGAGCGGATATCGGCAGCAAAGCCGTCAACCAGCGACTTGTAGCGGGAACGGGGCATCGGGCTTTGTATCCATGACAATTTTTTGATTGTCATTAATCATCAGCCCTAGGATGCATTGAATGCAATCCCGCGATTAGCCTGGAGCCTGAGACTCGATGGAACGTACTTCCCACCTGCAACACCCCGCCACCGAAAAAAACCTCAGCGGCTGGATCAACGGCTTTATCGGCGTGGTCATTTTCAGCGCCTCATTGCCCGCAACCAAGGTGGCGGTGCTGGAGTTCGATCCCGTGTTCCTCACCCTGGCCCGTGCCAGTATTGCCGGGGTACTGGCCCTGGCCATGCTCGGGTTGTTCAAGGCCCGGCGGCCGCAGCGCAGCCAGCTGGTGCCCCTGCTGCTGGTGGCAACCGGGGTGGTGGTGGGGTTTCCGCTGCTGACCGCGCTGGCTTTGCAGCATGTGACATCGGCCCACACCATTGTCTTCCTTGGCCTGCTGCCGCTGTCTACCGCCATCTTCGCCGTGGTGCGCGGGGGTGAACGGCCACGGCCAGCATTCTGGCTGTTCTCGATCCTGGGCAGCGCGTGCGTCGTGGCCTATGCCCTTGCGCAGGGTCTGAGTGCAGCGCCCGAGGGTGACATCCTGATGCTTCTGGCTGTATTGATCTGCGGTCTTGGCTATGCCGAAGGGGCCAGGTTGTCGCGTACGCTGGGCGGCTGGCAGGTCATTTCATGGGCACTGGTGCTGTCACTGCCATTGATGGCTCCGCTGGCATGGTTGTGGGCCCCCGCTTCGTTCAAAGGCATTAGCGTACCTGCCTGGCTCGGCCTGGCTTACATCTCGATCTTCAGCATGCTGATAGGCTTTGTATTCTGGTACCGGGGGCTGGCCCAGGGCGGGATTGCCGCCGTTGGGCAGTTGCAGCTGCTGCAACCATTTTTTGGCCTGGCACTGGCTGCCACCTTGCTGCACGAGACTGTCAGCATGGGCATGTTTGGTGTTACAGCGGCGGTGATCCTGTGCGTTGCCGGGGCCAAAAAGTTCGCCCGGTAGCCTGTAGCCCCCGTGCTTGACCTCTGAGAAGTCGGTACTGACTATGCCGATGACACTTTTAGAGCGAATCGTTTCAGCCGCTGCCTCGATAATCACTCCTTACTGAGGACAGGTCGAGGTGCAGCATGACAAGCGTATCCATAGAGCAGGTCAGCCCTGAAACGCTGAGAAAAGTGATTGTCGCCGCCGCCATCGGTAATTTCGTCGAATGGTTCGACTTCGCCGTCTACGGTTTTCTGGCCACCACCATCGCTCAGCAGTTTTTCCCCAGTGGCGATGCCAGTGCCGCATTGCTCAAGACCTTTGCTGTGTTTGCGGTGGCCTTTGCCTTTCGCCCCCTTGGTGGGATTTTTTTCGGCATGCTGGGGGACAGGATAGGCCGCAAGCGTACCCTTGCCATGACCATTTTGCTGATGGCCGGGGCCACTACCTTGATCGGTATATTGCCCACTTATGCTGCAATCGGGGTTATGGCGCCGATCCTGCTCACCCTGATTCGTTGCGCCCAGGGCTTTTCTGCAGGCGGTGAATACGCCGGGGCCTGTGCCTATTTGATGGAGCACGCCCCCAGCGATAAAAGGGCCTGGTATGGCAGCTTTGTGCCGGTTTCGACATTTTCCGCTTTTGCCGCTGCGGCCGTAGTGGCCTACGCCCTTGAGGCTTCGTTATCCGCTGAAAGCATGGGCAGTTGGGGCTGGCGCCTGCCGTTCCTGATTGCTGCGCCACTGGGCCTGGTAGGGCTTTATTTGCGCTGGAAGCTGGATGAAACCCCGGCCTTCCAGGCCGTGAAGGAGGAGCATGCGATCGCCCACTCCCCACTCAAGGACACCTTGCGCAACCATGGCGCAGCGATCTGCTGCCTGGGAGCCTTTGTGTCGCTGACGGCACTGTCCTTCTACATGTTCACCACTTACTTCGCGACCTACTTGCAGGTCGCGGGCGGCTTGAGCCGGGCAACCGCTTTGCTGGTGTCGCTGATCGCCCTGCTCTTCGCCGCCGCCATCTGCCCTCTGGCCGGGCTGTATTCGGACCGGGTCGGGCGGCGGGCGACCGTGGTGACCGCGTGCGTTCTACTGATGGTCGCGGTGTATCCGTCGTTCCTGATGGCCAGCTCGGGTGGGTTCGCAGCGTCCATCGTCGGTGTCATGCTGCTGGCAATTGGCGCGGTGTTGTGTGGCGTGGTGACCGCAGCTTTGCTCTCGGAGACGTTTCCGACCCGCACTCGCTATACCGCTTCGGCCATCACCTACAACATGGCGTACACCCTTTTTGGCGGCACCGCACCGCTGGTGGCGACATGGCTGATCAGCACCACCGGCAGCAATATGTCGCCCGCGTTTTATCTGATTGCAGTTGCACTGCTCGCCCTGGCTGGCGGCCTGGCATTGCCTGAGACCTCACGGATTTCCTTGCATGATGTGGCGACACCCGAAAATGCGGCGCAAGCCGTCGCTGCGGTCTGAGGGGCCAAGAAGCTGAGAGTGCCGGGGCTGCCCGGCACTCTCTGCAGAAGATCATTCACCCAGCCCCCTTGAGCACCGGCAACACAACCCTCACCGCCAACCCGCCACCCGTGCGGTTGCTCAGGGTTAGCGAACCGCCGTGTTCCAGCACAATCGCTCTGGCTGCCGACAGTCCGAGCCCCACCCCGCCGGTGCTTTTGTTGCGCGATTCTTCAAACCGATAAAAAGGCACAAACACCTGCTCATGACTTTGGACAGGAATGCCCGGCCCCCGGTCAAGAACGAAAACAGTGACCTGCTCATCGTCCCGACTCAGCTCGATGGCCGGCTCGCCTGCGTACTTGATAGCGTTATCCAGCAGGTTGGTCATCACCCGTTTCAGGCCAAGCGGCCGGCCCAAATACACCAGGTGCTCAGGACCGTTGAAGGCAATGTCAATGGACTGGTCGCGGTAGTCATCAATCAGGGTTTGCAACAACCCTGCCAGGTCAAATTGCGTGGCCTGCTCCAGCCGGGCATCGTCGCGAAAGAACTCCAGGCTGGAGTTGATCATGGCCTGCATCTCGTCTACATCGCGAAACAGACGCTGTTGTTGGTCCGGGTCGTCAATAAACTCACCGCGCAGTCGCATGCGTGTCAGCGGGGTGCGCAAGTCATGGGAAATGGCCGCGAGCATCTGGGTACGGTCTTTTATGAAGTGTTGCAACTGCGCCTGCATGGCGTTGAACGCAAGAATGGCCTGTCGGATCTCCCGAGGGCCAACCGGCTCAATGGGCGGCGCGCGACAATCGACACCGAAACGCCGGGCGCCCTCGGCGAACTGCTGCAAAGGCCTGGCCAGATGGCGAGTGGCGATCAGCGCCACAAGCACCGTGGACAACAACACCAGCAGGATCAAAATCAGATTGCGCTGCCATTGGCCCAGGCCCCAGCTGCGCGATGCGATGCTGAACATAAGCCATGAGCCATCCTCCAGTTGCACCAGCAGGGCGTAATGCCCGTTGTGCTGTGGCCAGTCATCAGGCTGATAGGCTTCGAGGCGTCGCTCTGGGCTATTGAACAGTCGCTGCGCCAGCGGCGTGGCCGTGCGACTGGCCGCTTCGGCCACCTGCGGCAAATCCAGGCCGGCACGGCTGGCATGCCAACTGATGCTCAGGGCGCTGTCAGTGGCTGCCGCAGCCAGACGTTGGCGCTGTGGCGCCGGCGAAGCTTCGATCAGCTTGGTCGTCAGGGAAATCTTTTCCAGCAGCCCGATTTCACTCAGCGGCGGGTAAGCCCAAACACCCGCCAACTGAGTAAACAGCGCATTGAATGCCAGCGCCGTAAGCATCGCGACAATGGTGGTCAAGGCAATCCAGCGAGCGATGGTGTTGCGCGAACGCAGGCGCCAGCCTGAAATCCAGCCCGTCACTGACAGGTCACCCCGGGCGTGAACAGGTAACCGACATTGCGCACGGTGCGAATCATCTCGACCCCTTTGCTGTCGAACTCCAGCTTGCGCCGCAAACGGCTGACCTGTACGTCGATGCTGCGATCGAACGCGTCATGGCCAGCGCCACGAGCCAGATCCAGCAACAGTTCGCGAGTCAGAATGCGCTGGGGATGTTCGACAAACACCAACAACAAATCGAACTCTCCGGCAGACAAGGGAATCATCACCTGATCCGGGGAACGAAGTTCGCGGCGGGTCAGGTCCAGTTGCCAGCCCGCAAACTTCATCAGTGGCCGCGGCACCTGCCCGACCGAGGGCTGGCCCTGCCCTGCCCGGCGCAACACGGCACGCACCCTGGCCAACAGTTCCCGGGCATCAAAAGGTTTGCTCAGATAATCATCGGCGCCCATTTCAAGACCGACGACCCGATCACTCAGCTCGCCCATGGCCGTCAGCATGATGACCGGCGTGGGGTATTGCTGACGCAAACGCTGACACAGCATCAGGCCGTTTTCGCCAGGCAGCATCAAGTCGAGAATGATCAGGTCCGGTGGTTGCAGCGCCATCGCCGCCCACAGTGACGTGCCATCGGTGGCCACCTCCACCGAATATCCGTGTTGTACAAAAAACTTCTTCAGAAGCGCGAGGACCTCCAGGTCATCGTCCACGATCAAAAGGCTGCTCACCGGCGCATTCCACTTAAGGTATGTAAAGGCTTCCATCTAAAACTATTCATCCCGCTGCGTCATATATTTCAACTTGGTAACAAAGTTGCGGCCAGGCAAAAAAGCAGACATATCCAGGCAAACCGCGAATGCGAGGATCAGACCTCTTTCCTGCCAAGAACGCGTGTACCCATGCCTTGCGAAAACCCGGCCATGATCCTGGAGCAGCGACTGGTAAAGCGTGCCAACGCCGCCCTGCACTGTCGCGAAACAAGCCTGCGCCTGTCGAGCGATCGCGACACGCTGGTACTCAGCCGCTATATCGAGCATTACAGCCATGAAGGTGTTCAGTGGGTCGAGAGCACCCATACAGTGCCGGTGAGGGCTTTGCTGAAATGGATGATCAGCCACGGCGAACCGCAAACCCTGAGCCAGGATAAAGACCTGTAGCCATCTGGTGACCCCGGCGCAATAGACTTAGCATGGTGCTCCCTATCCCCAGCCAGAGGAACGGCCATGCCCCTGATCAAATCCGATGCGGCACTGATCATCATCGATATGCAAAAAGGGATAAGCCTTCCCGGGCTTGGTCGCAGAAACAACCCGCACACCGAGCTCAACGTACAGCGCCTGCTGGAAACCTGGCGGCATGTACAGCGTCCGGTAGTCCATGTCCGGCATATATCCCGATCGCCTGCCTCGGTATTCTGGCCCGGCCAGCCTGGCTGCGAGTTTCAGGAGGGGCTGGCCCCGCTCGATAGTGAGCACGTGGTTGAAAAGAACGTACCCGATGCATTTACCAACACAGGCCTGGAACGCTGGTTGCGCACGCGCGGGATTGAGCAGTTGGTCATCGTCGGCGTGATCACCAATAATTCCGTAGAGAGCACGGTTCGCTCAGCAGGTTGCCTGGGGTTCGATGTGATTGTGGGATCGGATGCCTGCTATACATTCGATCAGATAGACCTGAATGGACGCCTGTGGCCTGCCGAGGATGTACATGCACTGTCGCTTGCCAGCATGGCAATGGATTACGCCAGGGTCCGGGACGTCAACCAGATACTTGAACAGCAGGGTTAGGAAGGAAGCCGCCGAACTTGCGTTCGGCGGCAGCCGGGGTCAGGAGACCGCGTCCAGCGCGGTTTTTTCCGCCTTGGCCAGCGAGCGACTGCGCAGCCAGCTGAAGCAAATGGCGAGGATCAGCGCAAAGCCTACGTAGCCCAGCAGCGGATACACGGTGCCCACCAACTTGCTGAAACCACCCAGGCTCAAAGCCAGACCGACACAAACGGTCACTGCACTAAACAACTTGAAACGGCCCGATTCCGGCTTGGCAAAGCGTGCACTGAAGGCAAAGAACATCCCAACCGCAGTGCTGTAGACCATGCACACCAGTGCGATGGACATCACCACCGAGAGCAGTGGCGAGATGCGCCCGGCCAGTGCCAGGGACGGCATTTCAATACCCTGCAGCTGGTTGATGTTGGCAAACAGGCCGATGTTCAACAACAGGATCAGGGCGCCCAAACCAAGCCCGCCGAGCACACCGCCGAGAGCGGCCGCCTTGGGTTGTTTGGTCATGCCACCGATCACTGCCAGCATCGGGAAACCTACCGCGATATTGAACGAAGCGTAGAGCAAGGCGCCGACAAACCAGTTGCCAGTGACCGTCTCGTTGTTTTCACGCGCCACAGCATCCAGGGTCTCGATTGGAGCGTTGTAGCTGAAAATCGAGTAGGTCGTGATGATTAGCACCATCGCCAGCAGAAAAGGCATGACCGCGCTGATCAGATCAATGATGCGCTTGACGTTCATGCACAGCGTGGCGATCACCAGCACGGTCATCAATACACCGCCAAACAATGGGGGCAGATCGTACTGCTGGGCAAAAATCGAACCGCTACCGGCCAGCATCACCACACCAACCCCATAGAGGAAGAATGACAGCACCACATCGACGACCCAGCCCAGACGTGCGCCGAACAGGGCGTAGAGTACTTCCTTGTGCGAGTTGGCCTGCATCTTCGAACTCATGCGGGCGATCTGCATACCGAGGAAGGCAAACATCAAACCGCTTACCAGGGTGCCCAGGATACCGATAAGCCCATAGCCGGTGAAAAACTGCAGCACCTCCTGCCCGGAGGCAAAGCCACCACCGATAACTACGGACATGTACGCAAGCGCAATCTGGATCGACTGTTTATTCATTACACTTTTTCTCATTCTTAGACTTATTAGGTGCAGGAAACAAGACGACGCGGACACCACCTCATTTACGCAGGGTGGCTATCGCCATAGCAGTTCGATCACTCATCGTGATTGGCTGAACTGTACAGGTACGTAGACACCGCGGGCAGTATAGGAAGTGTTGCGCAGGTAATTTCACCATATACACAACAAAATTCAGCTAAAACGTCATGCTGGAGAGGTTTTGCCCTATCAATTATCTCGCAAGCGGCATTATTGACCGCAAAACCATCAGAAACATTTAGATACATGCTTGTTTTTATAAATCAGTCACTTAGCTTATTTCTGTGCTGGCCTCTGCGCATTTTTGCACGCCCCCGGGAACAGCCAATGACCACAAGAAAATGATGGAATGAACGAACAACTTAATAACGACACACTAAAAAAACATGACACACATTAAATTTCGCACAAATATGAAAAGAAATGAACCACACAAGTAACAGAAAAAAACTACATACCTTAGCGAGCCCAAAAATCTATTGTTTTTACGCGATAAACTTAAAACATGAACACCTAAAAACGTCTGACTCGCACAGCCAATCAAGCGTCATAAACCGGAAATCAAATAATGAAAGGCACGCCCCCAGCCATATTTATGTTGAGTGCCGTCCTCTGGGCGGGAGCTGCCATCGCAGACATGCCAACACCCGCAAAGTCTGACGTGTTGCAACGAATCGACATGCCTGATACCCACTATCAAATGGGCTTGCAAAAAGCAGTACTCGCCCCGAACGAAGTCAAGGCTCGCCACATACATACAGGACCAGAAGTCGCCTATGTGCTTGAAGGCGAGGTCATCATTACAATGGATGGGCAGCCTGAAAAGCGAATAAAGGCCGGTGACAGTTTTCAACACCTGGCGCACGAACCCCACATCAGCAAAGCGGGCCCACAGGGCGCTACCGTTCTTGCCACCTGGGTAGTGGAGAAAGGCAAGAGCTTTTCTGTCCCTGCACCCTGATCCAGCGACTGCGCATCACACCGGGCAGCATCTTGCATGGCTAACATGAGGTAAATCAGGGGGGAGGATATACTGCTTCTTTTTGCATGGTCACTGAAGACATTACAATGGATCCGTACTCTCATTGATGACCCCCCTGATGTTTAATCCGTTTCAATCAGCAGGCACAAAGTCCGCGACCTTTAACTTGGAACGCACATCCAAAAACCAACGACTCAGTTGCGAATCGAAACCCTGAGCAATCCGGTCTGCAGCATGGAGTGCCTCATCAGCGCTTCCCCTATTGCCCAGCCCTTGGCAAGCTTTAGACACTTGAAGCAGCAAGAATGCCCTGTCCACCTCCTCCACCCCGTTCGATTCGATAATGACCAGTGCCTTGCCAGCACTATCCAGAGCACTCTGCCACTGCCCGAACCGGTTAAAAGTCAACGCACATAAATAAAGGCTTCGCTCATGGTTCAACCAGGTTCCAAACTGCATCCAGAGCCGCTCACACACAACAGCCGCATCCATGATGACGTTTCGATGGGACAGCTCGTCACCCTGAAGGCGGGGGTCATCAATCAGCTTGGAAATAATATTATTCAAGGCCGCCGCCGCACCTTTACCCACCAGTGAATTCGACGGCTTACCCAGCAGGTCGACGCACCCTTCCACTGCGTTAACCGACTGAGCGATATCCACAGAACCTTGCAAACTTTGTACGCATAGCAAACCAACATGCGCCTTGGCCTCTATCAAAGAAGCGCCTGTAAGTTCGGCATATTCAAGTTCGGCAGCAAACGCATGCACAGGATGTGCAGAGCAATAGGCCGCACAGGCCAAAAACTTGAAATAAATAGCGGAGCCTTCCCATCTATTGCATAAAAGCAAGTCAAAAGCCGCGACCCAATCAGAAAGCAACTCTCCAACCACATGATTGACCAGCCAGATAAAAGTATTCTTCTCTTGATCAGTCAAATCACTAAAAACAATAGACTTCAATAAAACAGCCGCCAACCCTGGATCTTCATCATGAATATCCAGGACTCTTTCCAAACTGGACATGCAAGCACCTGACTTATAATAAAACGGCCTCTGACACCGCACAAACAACTCCATGTATTACACCGACCACAGACCTGATCGCACCCAACAGGACATCAACTTAGAAGAGCATTACACCACTGTCAATTAAAAACCAACAAGCCCATAGTTGGGCACTCACATTGCAAACGCATTATTTCAGTGCATACCTTGCATAAGACTTTGGCCTATTCACGTCTATAGCGAGGTTATTTCGGTGCCGCGAGCGCACCAAAAACCATCCCGGGCTTCTGGTGCACTCAGTTGGGGCTTGCTGTTACTTATCCAGGCTCACCCCGTAGAACGGTGTCAGCCCAAAGGGGCTGATTTTGAAATCAGTCACTTCCTTGCTCAGGGGCTGGAAAACCGTCGAGTTCGCAATGGGTGTAATCGGAACTTGCTCCTTGAGGATCTTCTGCGCCTCTTGATACAACTTGATGCGTTGTTCGCGGTCGCTGCTGAGCTTGGCTTGCTGCACCAGCTTGTCATAGTCTGGGTTGCACCATTTGGCGTAGTTGCTGCCCTTGACCGCCGCGCAGCTGTAGAGCACGCCGAGCCAGTTATCCGGGTCGCCGTTGTCGCCCGTCCAGCCGTAAATCATCACGTCGTGCTCGCCGTTCTTGGCGCGCTTGATGTACTCGCCCCACTCGTAGCTAACGATATTGGCCTTGATGCCGACCTTGGCCCAATCCTGCTGGATGATTTGTGCCGACATACGCGCGTTCGGGTTGGAGGCACGTTGAACGGTCATCGCCCACAGGTTGATAGTGGTCCCTGGTGCAACCCCTGCTTCTTTTAAAAGCTGCCGGGCCTTGACCGGGTCGTAGGGGGCATCCTTGATTGTCGGGTCATAAGACCACTGCGCAGGTGGCAAGGCGTTCTGCGCCAATTGCCCTGCGCTCTGGTACACGGCCTTGATGATTGCCGGCTTGTCGATGGCCATGTCCAGGGCCTGACGCACCTTGAGTTGGTCCAGCGGCGGATGTGTCACGTTGTAAGCCAGAAACCCCAGGTTGAACCCGGCTTGCTGCAGCACTCGCAAGTTGGGATCCTGCTTCATCACTTCGATATCCGCCGGTCGCGGGTAACCGCTGACCTGGCACTCCCCGGCTTTGAGTTTCTGCAGGCGCGACGCCGCGTCAGGGGTGATGGCAAAAACCAGATTGTCGAGTTTCACATCCTCGGGCTTCCAGTACTGTTTGTTGCCGACGTAACGAATCTGCGAGTCCTTCTGGTAACGCTTGAACACAAACGGCCCGGTGCCCACCGGTTTCTGATTGATCTCTTCAGCCTTGCCCTGCTTGAGCAGTTGGGCTCCGTATTCGGCGGACTGCACCGAGGCGAAGCTCATGGCCAGGTTTTGCACAAAGGCGGCATCAACGTTATTGAGGTTGAAACGCACGGTTCGGTCGTCGAGCTTGTCGACGCTCTTGATCGTGGTGTTCAAGCCCATATCGGTGAAATAGGGCGATTCGGACGGGTAAGCCTTGCGGAACGGACTCTGGGCATCCAGCAGGCGATCGAAAGTAAACAACACGTCATCCGCGTTGAAATTCCGGGTCGGGGTGAAGAAATCGGTGGTATGGAACTTGACGCCATCGCGCAGGTGGAAGGTGTAGGTCAGGCCGTCATTGGAGACATCCCAGCGGGTGGCCAGGCCAGGTTCGACTTCAGTACTACCCCGTTTGAACTGGATCAGGCGGTTGAATACGGTTTCGGCGGAGGCATCAAAATCGGTACCGCTGGTGTACTGGCTGGGGTCAAAGCCGGCGGGGCTGGCTTCGGAGCAGTAAACCAGCGTGCTGGCGGCGTGGGCCATTGGCATGAACGCCAGGAGGCCGGCGACGAGAAGGAGCGGTTTGAAGGCGATTCTATCCATGGAGACCCTTGAAGTTGCAGACATAAATATGCGCCTAGACGAAACCGACACCCACCGAGATTAACGTCGTTGCCGAACATCAGATAGCGGAAACCTGAATTATTGGAGAACGGACGGCATACACGCCTGCAGAACTTCGAAATCAAGGGCGATAGAGTCGCCTCAGCGCCCTGGACACCTCCAGCCCCGAAAAAACAGCGGCCAGGCTCATTTCGCTGTATGTACAGCACAGGAGCCTTGAGTGGGCGGGAAGTTGGCGCACCCGGCTTTTGGCCCCGTATTTTATTTCGTGCCTGATGCTTCCTTGCCACAGGCTTTCAGCGCGATCAGGCTGATCATTGGTTGAGCATGCGCTTGGTCAAGTCGGGCTCTATGGACACCCTAAATCACACCGCCGGCGAGGCGGGTGACTTGTAATAAATAAACCCCTCGAACTGTTTCAGTCGTGCACTTTCAAGCGTAGGAATTCCTCTGAATAATCCACCATCGGACTGCGCACCCTCATGACCGCTTAGACCTGAACATGCCGATACCAGCGCTTGTATCCCCCTGCATACTTTAAACAGACGCCGCACAGGCCACTGCTTAGCGATGGCGCTGAGTGTTCTGTATCGCAAATCGTACAGGACACAATTAACAGCGGGCGCGGCAAAGTGCAGACAATCAACACCTTTATTCTGCAAGTGTGCCGCCTCCACTTGAATAGTGACCCCTCGAAACTTAATACATATTTGTCAAGACCACACCCGTAAAGTAATTACATCCGCCGCCGGACTCATCAAGAAGAGACACTTGCTGGCCTGTCAGCTTCGACAGGGACAGCATATTAAGCAGTGCATAACCTGTGGGATCATTCAGATTGCGCTCCCCATGAACTGCCCACCAGCGCGTTCCGGTCGAAGTTAACATTACGCTGATCCCATTGCCGCTGTCGTAGTTACCTGCCCCTATATGTATTTGCTTCACCGTGCCCTGCGCGCACTTTATATCCCGACTCACACCCATCAAGCCAGGCTCTTCGGCAAAAGCATTGACACTCAACACCAACAACAAGGCTGCAAGACGCATGCTCATACTCCTCAACGTTTATAGCTCATCATGGTTAATAATGGAGGTACTGCTGTTATAAACAGACTCCAGGGTAAACATTATTGCTGGAATATCTTGCTTCAGATCCGAACGCGACGCAGCCAGGCACGCCCCGACCATCGGGATCATGCCCAACCAGGTAGGCCTTCTTTCTCGTGGGGCTTCACCGTTGAAATAGGGCCTGTTCGTGGCTCGGGTATTATCGGCCACATAACGGGGGTTAACCTGAGCAGTTGAAACTTGCAACTCACCGTCGACAACAATATAGGACTCCACATCCCTGATATTTTGAGTAGGAATGAGGGTCGGCGTTATATATTCATTGGCTGCCCGTGAGGGATGGTAGTTCAAGGGGGTGATCGGGACTTGCGGGTTGTTGTCATGCAATGTCCGCAATGAGGCCTCGGCATTGAAGAAGTTGCTGTCCGGCCTGACGCGATAAAGATAAATACGCTGACCGGGTTGGGCAAAAGCCCTGGCAGCTGCGGCAGTGCGAATGAACTGAAAGTTTGCCGCGGTTGAGACAAAGCCTGAATCTCGCTGCCCCTGTTGCCTGTTGACGCATGACTCGCCGGTCACATGGTCATGAACATTAAAGTTACTACCCCAGGCCTGGAAACCAGCGTGAAATATCAGCTGTTCCGGCCGGGTATCCATTCGCCATACCGTACCTGGCGACTCGGCCCATGAATAAGGAGCCTTTAATGTAACTGCCACAAAAACCCATAGCAAAACCCCCAGCTTCTTCATGACCCTGCCCCCGGTAATTAAAGAAATGCCTGCAAAGCACACGCACTTAATTAATATTACCGAAAAACAAATTACCCGCCATTCATTATGGGCGCCAACAGAACGATAATAAACTCAAAATATTACATGACTGACCCCATACTTTTAATTACCCCCGCGCAGCACCTCGGCGTACGGAATCTCTATGACTGTTTCGTTAAAGTACCAGGGCTACGTTCAATATTTAATTTAAAGCACAGACTGTGCGTGCTGGAACTCAAGCTCAAGGCACCGCAGTACGTCGATGAACGCGGCCAACTGCCCTTGTGCCTTAGGCTCATACCTAAGAAGACGAGGCACCCATCAACAACATCTCGTATCACCACAGCGCGTGTAGGTTGCGCCGGACGACCTTTAGTCTGAGTTTGATTGGCTGCGGCTTCCAAGAAGCATATGGGTATATGGCTGGCCAGCTCGAAGTCATGACGCTTCCTGCTCCTGCTTGCCAACCCGCTGATGCGCAGCTACTGTCAGCTCCATGAATCAATTACGAGTTGCCTTGACCACGACTACCACGACCGCCGAAGGCGGGTCGTGAGAGGTATCGTGAGGCCATAACGCACGAACTTCAAAGGCCCGCCAGTGATGGTAAGGGCCTTTTCTTTTGCCCTTGTGTCACTGGCCAAAACGCAAGGAAAAGCCCAATGTATGCACTGTTGATTCTTGATATGCAGGTAGGATTGGTGCATGGCCCGGACAAGCCATGGGCTGGCGAGGCCCTGTTGGACACATTGAACACGTTGCTGGATAAAGCCCGGAGCGCAGGTGCCCCGGTCTTTCTCGCCCGCCATGTCGGCCCTACCGGCTCACCGATTGAACCGGGAAGCCCGTTGACCCAACTGATACCGGAACTGGTGCTACAGGGCAACGAAGTGATTTTCGAGAAAAACCGCCCCAACGCCTTTGCCAGGACAAACCTGGCCGACCAGCTACAGGCTCTTGGTGTTGAGGGTGTGGTCATCACGGGCATGAAAACCCAATATTGTGTCGACAGCACCTGCCGCGCGGCACGAGACCTTGGGTTCGACGCAGTACTGATTGCCGATGGCCATACCTGCAGTGACACCCCTGCGTTGAAGGCACAGCAGATTATCGCTCATCACAATGCAACCCTGGCGGGGCCATTCTGTCGTGTCATCAACGCTGAGGACTGGGGGTTTTAGTCTCGGTCGACAGATCAGGCTGATCCAGGCTGATCT
This sequence comes from Pseudomonas sp. WS 5051, assembly GCF_012985715.1. Classification (NCBI taxonomy): domain Bacteria; kingdom Pseudomonadati; phylum Pseudomonadota; class Gammaproteobacteria; order Pseudomonadales; family Pseudomonadaceae; genus Pseudomonas; species Pseudomonas sp. WS 5051. Next base: position 229,646 of record NZ_JAAQWV010000004.1, on the reverse strand, counting down.
GTTGCTAAAACAATGAGGCACAGAGGTAAAAATCGAGCGCTAATACCTGTCGAGGCCGGCTGCTTTCAAGACCTCTATGGAGAAATACAGCACGTGGCCTGTAGGCCACGTGCTATGTGGGAGTATTTTTCTTCCAGGCCGGTGTTTTTTTCAACTAAAAATCTATGGGGCAGTTGAATCAAGATCGAATTTCACGATATTGATCTCACCATCAACTTTAAACAATGAAATATTGTGAAACCCATAAATAACCCCATCAACTTTTAGTTTGACCCGATCATCTAAAACCTCGCGAACAGCTGCAGAGCTTTTTGTAACAAGGAATGGGGCGGTCTTCTTTGCTTCCTGAAGCGCTTCTTCATCGCCAGGTTGAAGATTCATCAGGAAATACCTATAGACAACTGGCACCGTAGCGCCACCAGAATCATATAAGACCTCATAGATGGCCCCGCCATGGCCAACATTTGTAACTGAAGTAATCTTGACAGGATTAGGTCTGCCTGGAGCAGACATATATATGTACAAAGCTTGCCCAAGACAAACAAAAAACAAACTCCAAACAACCCACTTAATACCCCTTCGACTTCGCATAATCTATTCCTGCTTTAATCCATACTTGATCAACAGGATCATCGCCGTAAGGAGCCTCTGACCACCATTTATCGAATTCTGCCTGAGAAGTCCCAGCTAAGGACTGTGCAGCACCAGCTGCTCTTAAAAGTACCGTTTCAGAAATCCCAGCTGCCGTACCAACAGCACCATAATTAAAATTGCCGAAGCTCTCATACTGAGGCTGGCCTTTTTTGTAATCCCACTCGCCCTTGTTTCTGACTTGGGTGTAAAACCAGCTGAGCAAAAAACCTCTACCCTTAATACTAAAGTATGCTTTTTGGCTTTTCGCAAATTCTAGGTTCTCATCTAAAGAGACGCCGGGTGGAGCGCTAGGATACTGTTTATGTCTGGCTTGCTCTTTCGCATCGCGCAGATTTGTCGCTTTAGCCACCTCTATGAGAGCCAATTTCTGCTGCTTTTCTTTCAAGCGTCGGGCCGTTTCTGAATAGACCTCAGACAACCTGGCAAATTCATACCTCTGTGCCCAATCAAGAAGTTTAGGTGTATTAACTATGACCCTCATCTTCCCGGCCTGAGTAAAACTCCCCGCACTTGGTCTTTTTGAAGCTTGTACATCACTGCCGTCCCCAGCACCTTTAGAAGCCTTAACCTTTCTATCAGCCTCATTCTCTTTAGCCATATATAGTGTTACCAGGATATTTTTCTCTCTTGTGATTATTTTGCTTGACGTGGATACATCCATAGGCATATTTAGCCCGCCTGCACCCTTGATTTCCTGGTCAATCTCAAAATCTATGGCCGCAATATTATCTTTGTGCTGCATATCAAATCTATATGCATTATCAAAAATCCATTGAGTTACATTCTCAAGCGCCCTTATCAATAGACCGAGTATATCATGCATATAATCTGGCATCATAGACTCTCTCGATGTGCCAGGAATGGAGAAGTCTATTATTCTCCCCACAACAGATATCGGACCAAGCTCTAATGGCATATTCATACTCCTTATGAATCAATCCAGACTTTATATTATTCATCGAACTCCCTACTCATACAAATTTATAAAGTCACAACATATGTTCAGACCGAAATTTTAGTGACGAGTTTTTTTGTACGCATAATACGAAATGGCGCCTTCATGAGTTCATGGCAATAACTGCTCTCAAGTATATTGAATACTTTGCTTTCGTAGGCAAAACGAAAGCAGGTGAGGTACACGGGTATGCTGGTAACGGGGACTGTTTACATACGGGTTGTGAAAATTGTGAACGCTACCTGTTAAATCGGCGAAAAGTGCACAGCTAAAAAGCACTTTCCCTCCGACTAAAACACAGCCGTTAAAAACGCTGGATCGGGCTCTAAAATTGCCCCAGATGCGGACACGGTCTGAAGCTATGCGAAAACGACGAGCTCGGTGCAGCGCCCTTCCCCACCCCCCAGAAACGACAAAGCCCGCCAAAAGGCGGGCTCTGCGGTGTAGCAATATGGCGGAGGCGATGGGATTCGAACTCATGGACCTGTTACAGTCGACGGTTTTCAAGACCGTTGCCTTAAACCACTCGGCCACACCTCCTATACGTTGTTTCGGGCGCCATAATACCTGAATGAAACACGTTGTCAAACTCTCTTGATCGCTTGTTTCAGAGCCTCTGCTATGATCTTTGCTACTTAACATTTCTAAACACAGGAGTATCGCCATGCGCGAACAGGATTACGCAGTTAATAGCAGCGTGCAGGCCGAGCAGCTAGAGGTTAGCCGCGTCCTGCGCAATACGTACGGTTTGCTGGCCCTCACCCTGGCTTTCAGCGGTGTGATGGCTTATGTCTCGCAACAGTTGCGGGTCGGCTACCCCAATATTTTCGTTGTACTGATCGGCTTCTACGGCCTGTTTTTCCTGACCAACAAGTTGCGTGACTCCGCGTGGGGCCTGGTTTCTGCCTTTGCCCTTACCGGTTTCATGGGCTTCTTGCTGGGCCCTATTCTCAACCGTTACCTGGGCATGCAGGGCGGCGCCGAGGTGGTCAGTTCTGCCTTTGCCATGACGGCTCTGGTATTTGGCGGCCTGTCTGCCTATGTATTGATCACTCGCAAGGACATGAGCTTCCTCGGCGGTTTCATCACTGCCGGTTTCTTTGTTCTGCTGGGCGCTACGCTGGCGAGCTTCTTCTTCCAGATCAGCGGCCTGCAGCTGGCTATCAGCGCCGGTTTTGTACTGTTCTCTTCGGTCTGCATTCTGTTCCAGACCAGTGCAATCATTCATGGCGGCGAGCGCAACTACATCATGGCTACCATCAGCCTGTATGTATCGATCTACAACCTGTTTATCAGCCTGCTGCAAATTTTCGGCATCATGAGCCGCGACGACTGATCAACAACCGCTATATAAAAGCCCGCTTCGGCGGGCTTTTTGTTGTCTGCCACAAGCATCTTTGGGCATCTGGCTTTATCATTGCCCCAGATTTGCCGACAGAGCCCACCATGAAATTCGCCATTGCCCTTTATTCAGCGGCCCATGCCCCCTCCTCCCGTCGAGCCTTGCGCTTTGCCGAGGCAGCGCTGGCAGGCGGCCATGAAATTGTCCGTTTGTTCTTCTATCAGGACGGTGTTCATATTGCCTCGAGCAATATCGTCACGCCGCAAGACGAGCAGGACCTTGCGCAACAATGGGCAACTTTTGTCAGCCAGCACCAACTCGATGGTGTGGTCTGTATTGCCGCTGCCTTGCGCCGCGGTGTACTCAATGAAGACGAGTCCGCACGCTATCAGCGCCCCGGGGTCAATGTTCATGCACCCTGGGAGTTGTCCGGACTAGGCCAATTGCACGATGCCATTCAATCGGCCGATCGATTGATCTGTTTCGGGGGACCTTGAAATGCCCAAGTCACTATTGATTATCAGCCGTCAGGCACCGTGGTCGGGGCCCGGCGCCAAAGAAGCACTGGATATCGTGCTGGCAGGCGGTGCATTTGATTTGCCGATTGCCCTGCTGTTTATGGATGACGGTATTTTTCAGCTGCTGGCGACTCAAAATGCCGCAGCCATCCAGCAGAAGAATCTAACGGCCAATCTGCAGGCCCTGTCCATGTTCGGCGTTGACGATCTGTTTGCCTGCAACCACAGCCTTGACGAACGCGGCATCTCAACCGAGGGGCTTGCGGCAATTGATGTGCAGCCCTTGTCGACTGAAGCTGTCCGCGCTCTTATTGACCGTTATGACCAAGTGATCACCCTCTGATGTCGACTCTACATGTTGTGAGCCACTCACCATTTTCTGACATACGCCTGAGCAGCTGTCTTCGCGTGTTAGGCAGCGACGATGCCCTTTTGCTCTGTGGCGACGCGGTGTATGCCCTGCAGCTTCAAGGCACTGCTCTCACAGCCCTGACTGGAAAAACCGTATTTATCCTTGAAGAGGACTTGCAGGCACGCAACCTGGAATGTCCGCCATGGGCGGCCTGCGTTGATTACCCGGCTTTCGTCGAGCTGTCGATTCGTTACGACAAGGTCAACAGCTGGCTATGAATACGCTCACCCTCAACGGTAAAAATATCGAGCTGGACAAGGACGGTTATCTGCTCGATCTCAACGACTGGTCCGCTGATGTTGCTCAGGCACTGGCGGCGCAGGCAGGTATTGAGTTGAGCGCCGAACACTGGGAAATCCTCGAGTTGTTGCGCAGCTTTTATCAGGAGTTCGAGCTATCGCCTGCCACTCGCCCTCTGATCAAGTACACGGCACTCAAATTGGGTCCAGAAAAGGGCAATAGCCTGCATCTCAACCGACTGTTTAACGGCACCCCTGCCAAACTCGCCGCCAAGCTGGCGGGCCTGCCCAAACCGACCAATTGCCTATGAACACTCCCGCTGCGCTGACACTTGAAACTCCCGCCGAACACCCTTTTGCGCAATTTGTACGCATCCTGGGCAAAGGCAAACGGGGTGCCCGCAACCTGACTCGGGAAGAAGCCCGCGAAGCCATGGGCATGCTGCTTGACGACAAGGCAGAAGACACGCAACTGGGCGCCTTCCTCATGTTGCTGCGGCATAAAGAAGAAAGCGCAGAGGAAATGGCCGGTTTTACCGAGGCCGTCAGGGAGCGACTGACACCTCCCACGATCAAGGTCGACATTGACTGGCCGACTTACGCCGGTAAAAAACGCCACCTGCCCTGGTACTTGCTGGCAGCCAAGTGCCTGGCACAGCACGGTGTACGCATTTTCATGCATGGCGGCGGCGCCCATACCGCGGGCCGAATGTACAGCGAGCAGCTTCTCGACGCGCTGGCCATTCCACTGTGTCGCAACTGGCAAAGTGTCAACGAGGCCCTGGATGCGGGGAATCCGGCCTTTATGCCGCTGCAGGACTGGGCGCCACAATTGCAACGCATGATCGATCTGCGCAACACCCTCGGGCTGCGCTCGCCGATTCATTCATTGGCTCGCATACTCAACCCGCTGGGTGCGCGCTGCGGCCTGCAAAGCATCTTCCATCCGGGCTATCAAAGCGTGCATCGCGAAGCCAGCGGTTTGCTGGGTGACACCAGTATTGTGGTCAAGGGTGATGGCGGCGAAGTCGAAATCAACCCCGATAGCGCAAGCCATCTTTACGGCACTACAGCTGGTGTTGACTGGGATGAAGAATGGCCAGCACTGTCTTCACAGCGCCATGTCAAACCAGCGTCACTAGACCCTGAACACCTCAAGGCATTGTGGCGTGGAGAAGTCCAGGACAGCTACCCGCAACTGGCCTTGCTGTCGACCATGGCCCTGGCATTGCGCGGTCTGGGCACACCCCGGGCGCAAGCTTTTGAACTGGCTCAGCATTACTGGGACAACCGCAACAAGGCGATTTAAGCCCAAGGCCAACCACCTCAACACGCTTGCTTACGAGAGCCCAAGATGCTTATCCCCTACGACCAGCTTGAACCCGACACCCTCACCCGCCTGATCGAGGACTTTGTGAGTCGCGACGGCACGGACAACGGCGATGACACTCCCCAGGAAACCCGTGTACTGCGGGTTCGACATGCATTGAGCAAAGGCCAGGCAGTAATTTTCTTCGATCTGGAAAGCCAGCAATGCCAACTGATGCCCAGGCACGCGGTACCGAAGGAATTTTTTGATTAAACCTTGGCCGAAGATCCGGTTGCCTGCTGCCCGACGGGCTGGTTTTTTATCCGCTCATAAATTTCCGAGCGATGCACGCTGATATGCCTGGGAGCTTCAATCCCCAGGCGCACGTTGTTGCCGTTAACGGCGATGACAAACAGCGTTATATCTTCCCCGATTGAAAAATGCTCTCCGACGGTTCGACTCAGTATCTGCATGGCTCTCATCCTCAAGGGTGGGGAGCCACAAAGACTGCACGGCATAAAAACCGGCTTCAATACTTACAAGTTAATTCAGTTACAACCTACTGCATACAAGGCTTATTCCTACGTACTCCCTACGGAATTTTCCCTTTACGAGGGGGTAAAACGCGGTCCCAGCAAGATGATGGTCGCGCCAATCACGCACAGTCCTACCCCGAGCCAATCTGAGCCCAGTGGCCGGATACGTTCCACCACTGCCAGCCAGGCAATGGATGTCACGATGTAAATCCCGCCATAGGCCGCATAGGCCCGCCCGGCATAGGCTGCCTCAACCTTGGTCAGCAGCAGGGCAAACAGCACCAGGCTCAGAATGGCGGGCAAAGCCCACCAGGCACTTTTGCCCTGACGAAGCCACATCCAGAACCCGTAGCAGCCTGCAATTTCAAACAGGGCAGCCAAAAAAAACCAAACGTAATTGAGCATGTGCAGTGTTTCCAGGTGGGCAGCGCGCCACCCTACCTGCGCACCTGCCACCGATCAAGGCAGAACTGTTTTTGAGTACGGCATGAAAAAAGTTGAATTATTCATCGAGCAGGAGAGTCGGATTTTATAAGCACTGCCCATCCTTGTTCCTGAAGCGGCGCCCCGTAAAACTGAACGTTGGCGGAACACCACAAAAAGGAAATGCTCATGACCACAATTCTTCTTATCGTCCTGATTTTGCTGTTAATCGGCGGATTACCTGTGTTTCCGCACTCCAAAAGCTGGGGCTATGGCCCCTCAGGGATTATCGGTACCGTACTGGTTGTACTGTTGATATTACTGTTGCTCGGCAAGATTTGACCCAATAAAAAAGAGGCCCTGAGGCCTCTTTTTTATTTAACTGGCTGATTATTTCGGATCAGCCACACCTGCGGTGTTGTCCAGCAGGCTCTTGGTCGCGGTCTGCAGGAAGGATTCGAGCTTTTTCTTCAGCTCGGTCGCTTCAGGCGAGTCAGTGACCACTGTCGCTTCAGGGTTGGCACCCAATTTGTACTGCCAAACCTTGGCCGGCATGTCTTTAGGCTGCACCAGCAAGTGGTCGTCACTGATGATCGCCACGGTCTGGTCACTGCCAGACGGCTTGATCACACCACTGCCCTTGTCACCCTCAGGCAGAGTCAGCAGGTCACGGCCCCAGCATTGCTGACGGAACTCACCACCCAGACGCCCCATGATGGTTGGCACGATGTCGACCTGAGTGCCCACGATATCAGTGCGTGTACCAAACTTCTCCTGGATACCAGGGCCGATCAGCAGCAACGGCACGTTGAAACGCCCCAGGTCCATCTCGGAAATCTGCTGCTCGTTACCGAAACCGTGGTCGCCCACGATCACAAACAGGGTTTCCTTGAAGTAGGGTTCTTTGCGCGCTTTTTCGAAGAACTGCCCCAGCGCCCAGTCGGAATAACGCATCGCCGTCAAATGCTCGTTGAGCGAACCGCGATCGGTTACCGGCTCGACCGGCAATGGCGTAGGCAAGGCATACGGCGTGTGGTTGGACAGGGTTTGCAGCAGCGCATAGAAAGGTTCTTTGCCTTCACGCTTTTTCAGCTCTTCCAGGCCGCGGTTGAACATGTCCTGGTCGGACACACCCCAGGTAGGATCAGAGAACACCGGGTCAACGAAATCGTTACGACCTACAAAAGTGGTCATGCCCTGGTTACTGAAGAAACCAGACTGGTTGTCCCAGGCAAAGTCGCCATTGTAGACATACACGTCATCGAACTTGCGGGCGCTGAGCAGTTCCGGCAAGCCGGACAGCTTGTGGCTGCCTTCCGGGGTCTGCATCAGGTATTCAAAACCCGGCAGGTTCGGGAAGCACGCCATGGTGGCAAACATGCCTTGGTGGGTATGGGTGCCATTGGAGAAGAAGCGCTCGAACAGCAAGCCTTGCTTGGACAGCTCATCGAAGTACGGGGTGATATTGCCCGGACGACCCAGCGCACCCACCGAGTGACCGGCGAAGCTTTCCATCAGGATTACGACGACGTTCTTGATAGGCAGGGTTTTTTCCGCAGGCGGCGTGGTATCGCGACGCACAGGAGCGGTATCAGGATCAACCAGCTTGTCATTTTCAGTCAGCAGCATGTCGCGCACGGTCTGCGTCGCTACGGGCTGCTCAAGGGTAGCCTTCCAGATATTGGTGCGATCGTCACCGAAGCGGCTTTTCGCAGCGGCAATCAATGACAGAGAGCCGTTGAGCCCCAACTGATTGGCGAAGTTGGAGTCGGTTGTGTAGGCATCACCCCAACGCAGCGGAGGACCCTGACGCAATGTGCCACGGGCCAGGACCACACACACCAGCAGCAGCACGACAAATACCGCTGCACGGCCGTACCAGGGCGCCACCGCACGCGAAGTGCCAGCAGCCGCGCGGGTAGCGCTGGAACGGGTCACGCGGTCGGCGCCGCGGAAGGCAAAGTACAAAATGACAGTGCCGACAGCCCAGGACAGCAGGTAACGCACCACCGGGAAGCCATACCAAAGCATGCTCATCACGGTTTTCGGGTCTTCCTTCACATACTGGAAAACCAGACCGTTAAGACGCTGATGGAACTCACGGTAGAAGTCCATCTCCATCAGGCCCAAAAACAGCGCCAGGCTGGATGCTGCAGTCAGCCAGAAACGCAGCACACCGCGCATGGCCATGGCCTTGACACTGAGCACCGCCAGCAGCAGCGGAATACTGAAGTACACGACAATCCGGGCGTCAAAGCGCAGACCGTTGCCGAAGGCTTCAAGGAACGTCGATGCCGGGGTGTCGAGGATCATTTCCCGGTTGTAAACCAGCAATGCCACCCGCAACAGGGTGAACATCACCATCATGATCAAGGCACAGAGCAGCGTAAACGCCAGATGCGATTTGACGGTCGGTTGCAACACACGCGTGGCCGCGTGCTGTTGGCTTGGGGCGTCCGGGTTTGCCATGTCGTTTTAGGACCCATTGGTTCAAGTTGAAGTGGCTTTATCACCGGTGGCTTGCCACGGGTGCATCGCTCTTTAATTACACAGATTTTGACCCGAGACCCACCAGAAACGCCTGAACTGAGGCGTTTACGAGTAGACAGGCAAAATTTTGCGTGCGAATTGTCTTAAAGGTACCGTGAAAATTTCGTGCAGAGCACATCTTGAAACATAAGAAAGGGCGCTCATTCCCTGTGGGAGCGGGCTTGTTAGCGATTGGAGCAACGCGGTCCAACTTTAAACCGCGTCGCCTGCATCGCGGGTAAGCCCGCTCCCACAGTTCTACAACTGACGCCCTGCCTTGCTACTGCACAGCCTCAGTCGTTGCTTGGCTTGTTGATAGCCTGCAAAACATATTGCGGCAAGGCGAAAGCACCGATATGAACTTCCGGATTGTAGTAGCGGGTCACGATACCGCTACCGGCAAAACGTTGACGCAGGGTCTCAAGCGGCAACTTGCGATAGCTCGCATCAGTCGAACCCCAGGCGAAGGTCATGGAGCCGCCGATATAGGTAGGCACGGCAGCCTGGTAGAAATGCCAGTCAGCAAACAGGCTGCGCATGCGCCCGGCGGTGGTCTGCACTTCCTGCAACTGCATAAATGGCGTGCCGTTCTGGGTGACCAGTACACCCCCTTCATTCAGGCAGCGATGGCAAGCCTGGTAGAAGTTCTCGGAGAACAGCACTTCGCCCGGCCCGATCGGGTCGGTGGAATCCGAGATGATCACGTCGAATTTTTCTTCGGTAGTGGCGACAAAACGCATGCCGTCGTCGATCACCAGATTCAGGCGTGGATCGTCGTACGCACCCTTGGAGTGGTTGGGCAGGAACTCTTTGCACATGTCCACCACGGTGCCGTCGATCTCGACCATGGTGATGTGCTCAATGCCAATGTGCTTGGAGACTTCGCGCAACATGCCGCCATCACCACCGCCAATGATCAGCACGCGCTTGACCGCACCGTGGGCCAGGATCGGCACATGGGTAAGCATTTCGTGGTAGATGAATTCGTCCGCTTCGGTGGTCTGGATCACGCCGTCCAGAGCCATTACGCGGCCCATGACCGGGTTTTCGAAGATCACCAGATGCTGGTGATCGGTTCGCACTTCATGGAGCAGCTTGTCCATGCGAAAGCGTTGGCCATAGCCTTCGTAAAGGGTTTCGAGATAGTGGTTGTCAAGCGATTCGGCCATGGGTAGTCCCCTTGAATGCTGGCGGCAACGGACGGTCACCCGCCCATGATCGACAGCCGAACCTCATACCGCTATCGCGACACGGGTCCAACTGCCCAAGAAAGGCGCGCATTCTACGTCGAGGAACATGACAGGTCGAACCTTGACGCCGACAATCTAAGCGGGCAACCACGATTTACCGTCGCTGCCCGCTGGCAAGCAGCTCAAATACGCACATTGCCCCGCGGCCCGGCGATGGCCCAAATCACCAGCCCCAGTACCGGCAGGAACAGAATCAGCAGCACCCAAAGCACTTTCGCGCCCGTCCCGGCGCCGCTTTTGATTACGTTGATGATGGCCCAGATATCCAGGGCCAGAATAATCAGACCGATCAGACCATTAAACGTTGAACCCATGATGACGCTCCCGAGTGAGTACTTGTGCTCATAGGATAGTCACCCGCGGCCAGGGTTCCGTTTTTTATTGCAGCAGCCAGGGTTTCAGACGTGGACGGCAACCTTGAGGGCTTCCAGCGATGGCGCAGCGGCGATGCCGACTTCGGCACACAGTTCCAGCACGCGCGGCACGTCATTGCCGTAAACCAGCACCACCTGGATTTCGTCGTCCAGCGGCTGGCTCAGGTTGACCAGCACATAACCGCCCTGCTCCGGGCTCATGCTGCCCATCTGGATCTGGATGCGGTTGAGCGCGGTCAGCGCTTCGGTCTTGGCCAATTGCTTTGGCTTGATATTGAACGCTACATCAGGACCGAAAGAGGCGACGATCTGGGCAAACAGGTCCATCCAGGTATCGGCCTGGAACAACACCGTTTCCGGCAAGCTGCCCACCACAACCCATTCACCCAGCGGGATCGGGAAGCTGTCGTCGTAGTTGATGTCCGGGTTGGCAAGCAGAAATGCTGCCTGATCGGCGTAGGCTTGAGCCGCCTCGTCCGCGATGGAGGCGATTTCGTCGTCGCCCATGCACCCAGAGCTGATTTTGCTGATGAGTTCAACGAGAGTGGTTTTCATGGGCGAGGCCTGTCACAAGGAAAATTAAGGGCGCGCAGGATATATCAATTGCGCCCTTCAAGGGGCGATCAGCCCAACAGCTTCTCAAGTTGCGCCACGGTTTCGGCTGCGCCCATGGTCCTGGCGGCATCCAGGGCGGTGATGCCATTGGCGTCCTTGGCTTTTGGATCGGCGCCCTTGCTGATCAGGTAATCGATGATTTCCCCACGATTGAACATGGCGGCCATCATCAGCGCTGTACGGCCATCAAATGATGCGCCTTCAACTTGTGCGCCACCTTCAACCAGGGTCTTGACCATTTCCAGGTCGCCCTTGAAGGCAGCACCTGCAATCGGGCTCTGGCCATTGTCATTGCGGATCTCGGGGTCGGCATTGTGCTCAAGCAGCACCTTCACCGCTTCAACGTGGCCGTGATAGCTGGCCAGCATCAACAGGGTATCGCCCTTGTGGTTGCGCAAATTGGCAGGCAAGCCCTTGCTCAGCAAGGCTGCCAGCATTGCAGCATCACCATCCCGTGCCTTGTTGAACACCTGCTCGGCAAAGTCGGCGGCCTCTTCCGGGGTCATCTGGCGGCTCTGGTCTGCTGGCTTGTTCTCTGACATGTAAGGTTCCACCCTGGCTACAAAAAAAACCTAGTTTCCTGAGACGCAGACACGGTGTCACCCCTTTTTTGCTCAATGCACCCATAGGAACAATCAATCAGCTGTCTGAGCCTGATACCGACTGGGCAAAATGCAGGATGCACGATGGCCACTCATGCAAAATGCACGACAAATGATTTTTGCATAAATTATAAGCTGTTGATTTATATGGATTTTTTAAAAAAAGAATAGTGGCACAATCACTGCAATCTCTACTCCATACAAGCATTCAAGCGCTAATGGAGCTGAACATATGAGCCTGATCCAGGAAAAATTCGCATCGTTGTTCTCCAACCACACTGTCACCGTAAAACCCCGCCCGGATGGCGGCGTGCTGCTGACATTGTGTGACAAGGAAGGCAAACAGACCCAGCGCACACTTTCTTACACGCAACTGCATACCGCCGAGGAACTGACCTGGGCCATCAGCGCGATTCGTCGTGACCTGGCAGGCACTGCCAGTGAATTGCCGACCATTTCGCTGCTGCAAAGCCAGCATCGTTTTGCCCTGCCGACCTATCACACCCGCTGAATCCAAGGGTAGTGCAAAGCAGTCCGCGATAGAGAACGGCATGACTGTGGGAGCGAGCAGGCTCACTCCCACAGCAGTGTTATTCAAACTGCGGCAGGATCAATCTCGGCAAAACTGCTCACGGTTTTATGTCCCGCCAGTTCCCCCCCCTCACGGGCCAGGCCGCAGGTCAGCATGCCGGCCGCCTGTGCAGCATCGAGTTCTTCAACGATATCCGACAAAAACAGGATCTTCCCGGCCGGGCAGCCTATGGCCTCGGTAATGTGGCGATAGGATTGCGCCTCACGCTTGGGCCCGGAGGTGGTGTCAAAGTAGCCACTGAACAGTGGCGTCAGGTCACCCGCCTTGGAACAGCCAAAAATCAGCTTTTGCGCCTGTATCGAGCCTGACGAGTAGACATACAGGTCATACCCTTTGGCATGCCACTCGCGCAGCGCTTCGACCGCGTCCGGGTAAACATGGCCCTTAAGCTCACCCGCGGCGTATCCCTGCTTCCAGATCATCCCTTGCAAGGCCTTGAGTGGTGTGGCCTTGCGGTCTTCGGCCAGCCATTGCTGGAGGATCTCGATGACCCGTTCGACATCGGCCTCAGGCTCGCCGCTATCCAGGCGTACTGCGCCCAGCTGCATGGCCACTTCAGGGTCTTCGGCATGCTCGCGCACAAACCCGGGCAGATGTTTGGCCGCATACGGAAACAACACGTCAAATACGAAGCTGACAGCGCTGGTGGTGCCTTCGATATCGGTCAGGATGGCTTTGATCGGCATGGGAGATCCTTAGTCTTCGAGGCGCGGGAAGCGTTCAGCGATGTCTTCGCCGGTAAAGTTGGCAACCCAGCCTTCCGGGTTGTTGAACAGGCGGATGGCGACAAAATGCGGATGCTCACCCATGTCGAACCAGTGCGGCGTGCCTGCGGGTACAGAAATTAGATCATTCTTTTCGCACAACACCGCATACACATAGTCGCCAATATGTAGCGTAAACAACCCACGACCGGCGACGAAAAAACGCACTTCATCTTCGCCATGGCGGTGCTCGTCGAGGAATTTGGCGCGCAATTCGGCTTTTTGCGGGTGATCGCTGTTGAGACTGATCACGTCCACGGTGACATAACCACCCTCGCTCATCAGCCGGTCAATCTGCACGCGATAGGCGTTGATCACTTCATCCTGACTGGCCCCCGGCTGGATCTGCGTGGCGGCCTGCCAGCGGTCAAAGCGCACGCCCTGCTCGGCCAGTGTTGAAGCGATATCATCAAAATGGGTGAGCACCTTGTTGGGGAGTTCCGGGCTCGATACGTGATAAACGGACAAACTGCTCATGGGGCGTGGTTCCTCGGCTTCGGCGCGCATTCGGCTTTTACAGGCCGTTCAGGCAGACCGTTCAAATCAGGGTGTGAGCTTCTTCACGGTGAAGTCAGCGTTAACGATTGAGTATTGCGCGAGCTTTCAGTTCGCATTCAAACAAAAACTCGAAGGCTTCGATCTGGCGCAAGGCGTCGCTCATGCGCGCGCCCCACGTGTAAAGGCCATGCCCGCGAATCAGATAGCCCACACAGTCCGGGTGGGCTTCAAGCCATGGCTGAACCTTGGCCGCCAGCCGCGCGATGTCTTGATCATTGTCAAAAATCGGCACCAGCACCCTGGACTCATGGGTCGAGACGCCACTGAAAGCTTTTTGCAGTTCATAGTCTTCAAATTCAATGCTGTCGCCCGGCGTCAGGCGCGACAGCACCGTGGCATTGACCGAATGGGTGTGCAGCACCGCGCCAATTTCGGGGCGCCAGCTGTACAACTGGGTATGCAGCAGGGTTTCAGCGGAGGGTTTCTTGCCTGGTTCCAGGCTGTTGCCTGCCAGGTCAGTGGCAAGCACATCATCAGGTCCCAGCTGGCCCTTGTGCTTGCCCGACACCGTCAGCAGCGCCTGGCTGGCCGACAGCCGGGTGGAATAGTTGCTGCTGGTAGCCGGTGACCAGCCACGCGCATATAAAAAGCGCCCGGCTTCAATGATTTCCAGGCTCAGGTGTTCACGGGTAAGGCTCATGGCCTGTCCTCTTGCAGTCGGGTGGCAATGATAACGGCTGCAGCCAGCGCTGCGACGCTCGCCATACTAAAGGTGAAAGCGGGGCCCAGGGTGTTCCAGCTGTAACCGGAGTACAGCGCCCCCACGGCGCCACCGATACCGGCCAGCGTGGCGTATAGGGCCTGGCCCTGGCCTTGCTGGCCGGGACCGAAACTGCGTTGCACAAAGGTCATGGCCGAGGCATGAAAACTGCCAAAGGTGGCGGCGTGCAGCAGCTGCGCCAACAGCAACACCCACAGGTGCTCGGCAAAAGACCCCAGCAACAGCCAGCGCAAGGCAGCGAGGATAAAACTGAACATCAGCACCCGGCGCACGGAAAATTTCAGCAGGATACGGCGCATGGCCAAAAACATCAGCACTTCGGCCACCACTCCCAGGGCCCAGAGCAAGCCGATCACACCACGGCTATAGCCGAGGTGTTCCAGATGCAGAGTCAGAAATGTGTAGTACGGGCCGTGGCTCATTTGCATCAGCGCCACACAGGCATAGAACGCCAGCACGCCCGGGCTGAACAGTTGCTTCAAGAACCCGCCTTCCACCTGCTTGCGGCCCAGGCTGGAGGGCTGCGCATTGGGCACCCACAGGCTGCACAGCACAATGCCAGCCATGATCACGAGCAGCGCCACCGGGTAGATATCCAGGCTCAGCCATTCGAACAGGCGACCCAGGATCACCACGGCAAGGATAAAACCGATCGAGCCCCACAAACGAATCTGACTGTAACGTTCAGGCTGCTCACGCAAGTGGGCAAAGGTAATGACTTCAAACTGCGGCAACACCGCATGCCAGAAGAACGCATGCAGCGCCATCACCAGCGCCAGCCAGGCATAGCTCTGGCTGACAAAGATCAGGGCAAAACTGCACAAGGTGCAGAGCGCACCCAGACGCACGATCAGCAGACGCTGACCGCTGTAGTCCCCCAGCCAGCCCCACAGGTTGGGCGCAACGCAGCGCATCAGCATCGGGATGGCCACCAGTTCGCCAATGCGCGCACTGGAAAACCCCAGGTGATTGAAGTACAGCGCCAGAAACGGCGCTGTGGCACCCAGCAAGGCGAAATAGAAAAGATAGAAGCCTGACAGACGCCAGTAAGGAAGTGTCGCCACGGCCGTCAGACCGTGACGCTCAACAATCCTTGCATTACAACTGGCCCAGTACGGGCGTGCTGACGCGTACGTCGGCGTTCTGGCCGCGATGACGCAACAGGTGATCCATCAGCACAATGGCCATCATGGCTTCGGCAATCGGCGTGGCACGGATACCCACGCACGGGTCATGACGACCCTTGGTAATCACGTCCACCGGATTGCCATGCACGTCGATCGAGCGGCCCGGGGTGGTGATGCTCGAGGTTGGCTTGAGCGCCAGGTGGGCAACGATCGGCTGGCCAGACGAAATACCACCCAGGATGCCGCCGGCGTTGTTGCTCAGGAAACCTTCAGGGGTCATCTCGTCGCGATGCTCGGTGCCGCGCTGGGCAACACTGGCAAAACCGGCGCCGATTTCAATACCTTTTACGGCATTAATGCTCATCAGCGCATGGGCCAACTCGGCATCCAGACGGTCGAAAATCGGCTCGCCCAACCCCGGGATCACGCCTTCGGCGACCACGGTGATTTTGGCGCCAACCGAGTCCTGGTCACGGCGCAGTTGATCCATGTAGGCCTCAAGCTCCGGCACTTTGTCCGGGTCAGGGCTGAAAAAGGCGTTTTGTTCAACCGAGTCCCAGGTCTTGAACGGGATTTCAATCGGGCCCAGCTGGCTCATATAACCGCGAATCACGATGCCTTGGGTGGCCAGGTACTTTTTCGCGATGGCACCGGCGGCCACACGCATGGCCGTTTCACGCGCCGAACTGCGCCCGCCGCCGCGGTAATCGCGCTCGCCGTACTTGTGGTGATAGGTGTAATCAGCGTGGGCCGGGCGGAACAGATCCTTGATCGCCGAGTAATCCTTGGACTTCTGGTCAGTGTTACGGATCAGCAGGCCAATGGCGCAGCCGGTGGTGCGGCCTTCAAACACCCCGGAGAGGATTTCAACTTCGTCGGCCTCCTGACGCTGGGTGGTGTGGCGGCTGGTGCCGGGCTTGCGTCGATCCAGGTCACGTTGCAAATCTTCAAGGGACAGCTCCAGCCCTGGCGGGCAGCCATCAACAATGGCGACCAACGCCGGACCATGGCTTTCGCCAGCGGTGGTGACAGTGAACAGCTTGCCGTAGGTATTGCCGGACATGCAGGGCGCTCCGCGAAAATCAGCCGATAAAGTTCAGCCCGGGATCAGTTCAAGTCTTGTTGCAACACAACAGATGTTGAACAGATCCCAGATAACCAAAAGCGCCAGTATACGCAGGCTACCTCTGTAGTTCATCCTCGAACCTTACTCATCCGGGTTTGTCCAACCGGCACACTAGACAATGATGGCGCTATGATGCTGCGAATACTTTTATTAGCACTGACCCTGTTTGGCTTTGGCACCCAGGCCCTGGCGGCCCCGCCCTCCAATGTCTTGCTGCGGCCCATTGAGCTCGATACCGGCTCCGGCACGTTGTATGGCTCGCTGGTTTTGCCCAAGAGCGACAAGCCCGTACCCGTGGTGCTGATTATTGCCGGTTCCGGCCCGACTGACCGCGACGGCAACAACCCTATCGGCGGGCGCAATGACGCCCTGAAAAAACTGGCCTGGCGCCTGGCCCAGAGCAATATTGCCAGCGTCCGCTTCGACAAGCGCGGCATCGCCCAGAGCCAGCCTGCCGGGCCTGACGAGCAAAAGCTCAACTTCGATCAGTATGTGTCCGACGCCGTGGCCTGGGGCGAGAAACTCAAAAGCGACCCGCGCTTTGGCAAGGTGTTTGTGCTCGGGCACAGTGAAGGCGCAATGATCGCCAGCCTGGCAGCCCCACAAATCGGTGCTGCCGGCGTGGTTTCGATTGCCGGTACAGGGCGCCCGGTGGGCGTGCTGTTGCGCGAGCAACTGCAACGCAATCACCTGCCGCCTGCCCTGCTCAAGCGCAGTTTTGAGCTGATCAGCAGCCTGGAAGCCGGCAAGACCGACGACAAGGTGCCCAAGGATCTGCAAGTGATCTTCCGCCCCAGCGTGCAGCCGTACATGATCAGCCTGCTGCGCCATGACCCGGCAGCCGCTTTCGCCGCACTGAAAATGCCGGCCATGATCATTCAGGGCACCCACGACATTCAGGTAGAGGTCAAGGATGCCCGCCTGCTCAAGGCCGCCAAGCCCGATGCCGTACTGACACTGATCAATGGCATGAACCACGTGATGCGCATCGTGCCAATGGACATGAAGCGCCAGGTGCAGTCCTATAACGACCCCAATCAGCGTTTGGCAGGCGAACTGGGCGATCGAACTGTGCGCTTTATCACGAAAGTCAATGCGGGCCAGCCCTACAGTACTGCGCATAACGGCCGATAAACCGGTGTCGGCCGTCTTTGCTTGGCTGACATCCAGCACAGGATCGAGCCGTTATGAGCGACACCCCAACACAACCCGCCGGGCCCGAGGCACCGGAAGTGCCCGAGGCCCCGCCGCTGCCTTGGGCCGATGTGCAGCCCGAGCATTTGCGCATGCTGCGCCTCGCCCCCCTGCCCACTGACCGCAACACCGGGGCACGGCCGTTACGCTTTGTGCAGTTTGGCCACGCCACACGCCACAGCAAAGACCTCAGCCTGCTGCGCATGACCATCACCCTGCCGGGCCAGCGCGTGCGCAGCGAACAGAACCAGCTTGACCTATGGGTCGACCATAGCACCCACCGCGTGCGTTTCAGCCCTGAGCGCGGTTTGCAAGTTGAACCGGCGAACCGCGGGATCGGCCGTTTTCTGCTGGCTCAGGCCGCGTTGTGGGCGCAGAAAAAATGGTCGCACTACCGCGTTGACGGCACCGACCTGGCCAGCCGGGACGCCCTGAATGAAGACAGCCGCCTGCGCCGCGATCATGTTTTGCGGGTGCAGGGCTTTGATGTGGTGTATGCCGACGCCCAGTTTCTCAAGGCACGGATCGAAGACGTGCAAGTGGGCGAGTTGCTGGACAGCTGGAATGGCGAAAAGCTTCAGTTCCTCGACATTCTTGAGACTGCGCAAATGCTCCAGCAAGCCGAACAGAACTTGCAGGAACAAGAGGTAAAACTGCGGGAAAAAGAAGAAAAACTCGGCAGGTACCAGCGCGAAGAAATGGGCCTGCGCTTTACCATCACCTGCCTGGTAGCCTTTTCGGTGTTCCAGGCAGGGTTGTTGATCTGGATTGCGACGCACCGCTGATGGTACCCACCCGCTGCACAGGGTCACTATGGGTTACGGATAGCCAAGACCTGTTCCCCTGGGGTAGCGCAACGCCCCCGGCTGGCTGCCATCGGCCAGGGCAAAAATATCAACCGGCAAACGCCCCACGGGGACGCTCCGCCCCAGCATGACATCCACAGCAGCCGGCAAGGCTGGCCCCAGCAGACCTCGGTCATACCCCCTGGACGAGTAGGTCGCCAATGTGGCGCCGGCGATATCGTCAAATTCCACCACATCGTAGGGCGAGTTCATCGTCAGATGAATAGCCAGCTTGCCGCGGGACGTGGCGTATTCCATGGCACAGCGCAGCCATTGCAAACTGCTCTGCACGGTTGCTCCTGACAACAACTGATCGGCATGCGCATTTCGCACGACAGCACTGACACCGATTGAAGAGGTACCTAGAATCACCGTTTCTGCGGCGTTGATCGCCCGCTTTATCTCAACCCAGCCAACGCCTCTCAGCGCCTTGCCTGTCAACAGGAGCGCAGGATAGCCGGCCTCCTCGAACCTGCGGCGCAAGGCTTCGGCCTGCTCATTCCTCGGGGTCAGGATCAAGATCCGCGCGCACTGGTTCTTCAGAGGCAACGCGGCGCACTGATTACGAATCAATGTAATGGATTGCGCGGTAATACGTTGCTCGAGCGCACGATGTGCCGGGCTGCCAATTATATTCAACTCAGGTCGAGGCCTGGCGCCCTGCTCGGCGGTAATCCCGTTGCGCAACTTCATTCGCACAATCCGCAATACCGACTGATCCAGTTCCTGTCGATCAATATCGCCCGCCTCGACAGCCGCTACCACCTGATCAACCAACCCGGACAGGAGCCCGGCCTGGCGAGCGGTACGAAATTCAATGGGCATCAGGGCGATATCCACATCCGCCTGAAAAGCCTTTATCACGGCGTCGGCCTGACCGAAAAAACCGGCAATGGCCTTCATATCCATCGCATCCGTGATGCTCACGCCCTGAAAGCCAAGCTCACCCCGTAGAATATTGTGCTGAATTTTCCGCGACATGGTCGCAGGTGCAATAATCGGTTCACCGGTGCGCGTCTGAACCAGGGTGCTATCGAGCGCAGGATATTGAATATGGGCGGTCATGACCATTTCTGGCGCTTCACCCGCTTCAATGGCCAAACGATAGGGCGCCAGATCAATTGCCCAGGCATCTTCACGAGACTTGTTCACCACCGGCAGCCCGATATGCGAGTCCGTTTCCGTATCCCCATGCCCCGGGAAATGCTTGTACGCCGCGATCACGCCCTGTGCAGCCATACCTTGCATCATGCGTCGGGCCAACAGGCTGACCGTGCGTACATCATCACCAAAAGCGCGCACATTGATGACGGGGTTGAACGGGTTGCTGTTGACGTCCACCACCGGGGCAAAATTCAAGTTAAACCCCAGAGCCGCAATCTCGGCGGCCAACACCACACCCTGGTCATAAGCCATCCGCTCGTCACCACCGCCGTGCCAGGCCGCAGCCAATGCCATGTTGCCCGGGAAAACCGTGGCCGCCCTGCGCGGCAGGCGAAACACTGACCCCCCCTCCTCGTCCACCCCCAGCAACAGGCCGAGTTCACCCGCGACCGGGGGCACAGCGCGCAGATCATCCAGAAGGGTTCTGCCCTGCTCAAGCGAACTCAAATTGTTACCAAACAAAATCACCCCGCCAATGGCGTTGTTACGCAGGGCATCGCCCATGGCGGAATTGAACCGGGTGGTACTCAGGGTGCACGCTGGCTGGTCGTCAGGACACCAATAACGAAAGGCCACGAGCAACTTCTGCCCGATTTTTTCGCGCAGGGTCAAGCCCTCAAGGAGGCATCGGGCGCGCGTGTCGAGATCAGTGTCGCTGGGAGCCAAAGGAAACCGGGACGCTTGTGTCATGCTTTGATCCTCGTATACAAACCAATACGGGCATCAAGCAGGCAGCCACTTCAGGGAGATGCGTGCCAAAACCGCTTCGCTTGATGCCCAGCCGTTGTCGAATGTATCGAGTTGCGGACGAACAAAAAGCGAAGAGGTATTGCAGCGTTTGTAATGCTCTTGCCTGATCAGATTCGAGAAGCAAACAGCCCCTGATGGGCACGGCACTGTTCGGCGGTCAACATGAATACACCGTGCCCCCCGCGCTCAAAATCAAGCCAGGCGAAGTCGACTTCCGGGTACAGCGACTCAACGTGTATCTGGCTGTTGCCTACCTCAACGATCAGCAAGCCTTTTTCGGTCAGATGATCCGCCGCTTCGGCCAGCATCCGGCGTACCAGGTTCAGGCCGTCGTCACCGCAGGCCAGCCCCAATTCCGGCTCGTGCTGATACTCGGCCGGCATGTCGGCGAAATCTTCGGCATCCACATACGGCGGGTTGGACACAATCAGGTCGAAACGCTGCCCCGGCAAGCCATCAAAGCCGTCGCCCTGCACGGTGTAAACCCGTGCGTCGACACCGTGGCGCTCGATGTTCTGGTTGGCCACTTCAAGGGCCTCGAAGGACAGGTCGGCCAGCACCACTTCAGCGCTCTGGAACTCATAGGCACAGGCAATGCCGATACAGCCCGAACCGGTACACAGGTCAAGAATGCGCGCGGGCTCGGCAGCCAGCCACGGCTCAAAACGTTTTTCGATCAACTCGCCAATCGGCGAACGCGGGATCAGCACGCGCTCATCAACGATAAACGACATGCCGCAGAACCAGGCCTCACCCAACAGATAGGCCGTGGGCACGCGTTCTTCGATACGGCGCTTGAGCAGATGCTGCAGGTTCACCAGCTCATCGTCTTCAAGGCGGCAGTCGAGATAACTATCGGCAATTTCCCACGGCAGGTTCAGCGCACCCAACACCAATTGACGGGCTTCGTCCCAGGCATTGTCGGTACCATGACCAAAGAACAACTCTTCCCCATGAAAGTGGCTAACGGCCCAGCGAATATGGTCGCGCAGAGTGCGCAGGCGGGAAGTGATCAATGGTCTTACTCCTCAAAATCGATTGGCGATTCTAACAGCCAAACTCCGACGCGCCAAAGGTGGCCGGACGACTACACGTGACGGCGTTTCAAAAAGTAAGACCGTGTACAATAAAAAACTGAAATCGCTCCATTTTGTACATTTTATGGCTACAACATATTTGCTTGACATCGCTACAGGCCAGCAACCACAAGGCCTGCACGACTAGTCATTCACATAAACGCTCCGCCAGTGGAGAATGTCGCAAAAGCCCCATTCTAAGGAGCCCCCGAATGCCCGCTTTAAAGACGATGTTTCAACTCACAGGACGTGGCTATGCCGCAGCCAATCTGAGCAACGCCAGCCTGCTGATCATCGATGCGCAAAATGAGTACTTGAGCGGGCCATTGGCCCTTTCCGGCATGGACGCGGCCACCGCCAACATTGCCCGTCTGCTTGAAGCTGCCCGCAAGGCAAAGCGCCCGGTCATCCATATCCGTCACCTGGGCACCGTTGGCGGTATGTTCGACCCTCAGGGCGAGCGTGGCGCCTTCATCAAGGGCCTGGAACCACAGGGTGATGAGCAGATTATCGAGAAGCGCATGCCCAACGCATTCAACGACACCGGGCTGCAAAAGGCCCTGGAAAACCTCGGCTCGCTGGATGTGATCGTCTGCGGCTTCATGAGCCACTCCAGCGTCAGCACTACCGTGCGTGCGGCCAAGGACTACGGCTTGCGCTGCACCCTGGTGGAAGACGCCTGCGCCACCCGCGACCTGCCGACCGCGGACGGCATTATCAGCGCCGAGCAAGTGCAAAAAGCCGAAATGGCCATCATGAACGACAACTTTGCCACCCTGACGTTGACCCAAAACCTGATTTGATCTGAACCGGACGTTGACGGGCGGCCCCTGCAACCGCCCATCCCGGACCAGCTCCAGCCTGCGGGCGCTTTCCTATTTCACTACACTCAGGAACAACCTGACGAAGTCCCTGTCGAAGGGCCGATACCCTTTAAGGAAAGATCGGAATGAAGATCTCCGATGGTTTTGATGCTCGGCGTTTGCGCCCCAAGGCTCATCGCGACTGGCGCTCGCGCCTGGTACTGATGTTTGCAGCGCTGCTGGCACTGCTTGGCATGCTGTTGCTGTTGGCGGGTGCCGCCAGCCTGATTGGCCATCCAACGGCACTGGGCGAGCTCAATGCCAGCCCCGCAGGTGCAACACTGGTGTTGGTGTCCGGCCTGTTGGTGTGCTGGCTAGGGGTATGGATGTGGCGTCGACGCCGGCGCCTGATGCGCAAGCCATTTGGCCTGAACATGGCCCCGCACCTGATGAAAAAACACGACTGACGCATATCCGCCGCCCGATTGTCGTCGACTTGGGTAAACTGGCAGCCCTTCGCGGAGGCTGACATGCAAGACGACGATTTTTCCCTGTTCAAAAACGAGATTCGCGGTGTCAAACCGATCAAGCATGATCGTGCCGACACCGGCAAACCCAAGGCTGACCGTGCGCAGCTGGCCAAGTTGCGCCAGAACGCCATTGTGCGCACCAACGCGACCATCATCGACGGCCTGTCAGACCAGTTTGTGATTGATGTTGGCCCCGAGGACCAGCTGAGCTGGGCCCGTGACGGCGTGCAGGAAAGCCAGATGCGCAAGCTCAAGCTGGGGCAGATCGCCTTTGAAGGCAGCCTTGACCTGCACGGCATGACCGTTGAAAAGGCCCGCGAAACCCTTTGGGAATTCCTCGGTGAAGCCGTGCGCCTTGAAGTACGTTGCGTGCGCGTTACCCACGGCAAGGCCGTGCGTCTGGACGGCAAGCGCCCGATGATCAAAAGCCACGTCAACACCTGGCTGCGCCAGCACTCACAGGTACTGGGCTTCTGCTCCTGCCAGGCCAGGCATGGCGGCGCCGGCGCGGTCTATGTGATGCTCAAGCGCACCATGATGGAGGGGCGTGACGAGTAACAGCGTGTCATCACGCTTGCAGCGTCGTGTCAGCCCCCGTACCCTTACTCTTTGCGAAAAATCCCACAGGTAGATTAATGTCCCTGGAACAAAACTACACCGCGATCCTCGGTCAACTCGGCGAAGACGTTTCCCGTGAAGGCCTGCTGGATACGCCAAAGCGTGCCGCCAAGGCCATGCAGTACCTTTGCCGCGGCTATGAACAAACCCTGGAAGAAGTCACCAACGGTGCCTTGTTCAGCTCAGACAACAGCGAAATGGTGCTGGTCAAGGACATCGAGTTGTACTCGCTGTGCGAACACCACCTGCTGCCGTTTATCGGCAAGGCCCATGTCGCGTACATTCCGAGCGGCAAAGTGCTGGGCCTGTCGAAAGTGGCGCGTATTGTCGATATGTATGCCCGTCGCCTGCAGATCCAGGAAAATCTCAGTCGCCAGATCGCCGACGCCGTGATGCAAGTCACCGGCGCCCTGGGCGTGGCCGTTGTGATCGAGGCCAAGCACATGTGCATGATGATGCGCGGTGTCGAGAAGCAGAACTCGTCGATGATCACTTCGGTGATGCTGGGTGAGTTCCGCGAAAACGCCGCCACGCGCAGCGAGTTTCTCAGCCTGATCAAGTAACTGCGGCACAGAAAAAACCGGCGTTTATCGCCGGTTTTTTTTCGCCTGCACAATTTCAGGTAAGCTGCGTCCCTTATTAATTTGCCCATGAGGCTTTTACTGTGTTTATCAAAGCGCTTCGCGTAGGCCTGGGTCAGCTCATCATCGCTGGCGATTTCGTGACACGTCCAAGCAAAAAGCAGCGCCCTGCCGCCGCTCAGGCGCAGGTCGACCAGGCTGCCAAGGGCCTGACCCTGTTTCAGTTCCACGCCTGCCCTTTCTGTGTAAAAACGCGCCGCACCCTGCGCCGCCTAAATGTGCCAGTGGCCCTGCGTGACGCGAAGAACAACGAGCAGGATCGCCAGACCCTGCTGGAGCAAGGGGGCAAGATCAAAGTACCTTGCCTGCGCATCGAAGAAGGCGGCAAAACCACCTGGATGTATGAGTCCAAAGTGATCATTGACTACCTGAACCAGCGCTTTGCCAACGTTTAAGGCCATCCCCCGGTCTACCCTCCCTGTGGGAGCGAGCCTGCTCGCGAACGACCTTCGCGAGCAGGCTCGCTCCCACAGTTGAAGTTTCCTTCAGACCTCGTCAGCGGCTACAGAATGTGCGCACAAAAAAAACCGGCACTTGGCCGGTTTTTTTAAAGGGGCGATTTGCTCAATCGAGCATTCCCACATGCCGCGCATGGCTGGCCACCCGCGCCAGCCAGGCCTGAATACCCGGGTAGCCGCTCAGGTCAAACCCGCCCTGATGGGCCACATGGGTATAGGCATACAGCGTCACGTCGGCGATCGAGTATTGCTCACCCACCAGATACGGCGTGCGCGTGAGCTGTTGCTCCATCACGTCCAGCGCCTTGTAGCCACGCTTTTGCAGCTTGCGGTATTCCTCAAGGCGCTCTTCGGGTAGCCCCAGGTAAAACTGGATAAAGCGCGCCACCGCAATATAAGGCTCATGACTGTACTGCTCGAAAAACTGCCATTGCAGCACTTGCGTGCGCAAACGCGGTTCGGTCGGCAAAAACTCGCTGCCGTCGGCCAGGTAGTTGAGAATCGCGTTGGACTCCCACAGGCACGTACCGTCTTCCAGCTCCAGCACCGGCACTTTACCGTTGGGGTTTTTCGCCAGAAACTCCGGGGTCTCGGTTTCACCCTTGAGAATGTCCACGGCAAACCACTGATACTCAAGCCCCAGCAAATGCAGCATCAGCTTGATCTTGTAGCAGTTGCCCGAGTTGTAATCGCCATAAACCTTGAGCATTGCGCCTCCTTCAGGCCGCCTGGGCAGCCTGGGCCTGACGAATCACGTTGGCCAGACGCTTGAGGCCCTCATGCAGACGTGCCGGATCGATGTGGCTGAAGTTCAGGCGCAGGCTGCCCACGTTCTGGTCCGGGTTGGCGAAGAACGGCTCGCCAGGCATAAAGGCCACGTTCTGTTCCAGCGCAGGCTTGAGCAAAGTGCGGGTATCGAACGGTTGCTTGAGGGTCAGCCAGAAGAACAAACCGCCCTGGGGCACATGCCAGTCAGCCAGATCCGAGAAATGCTCTTCCAGCGCCAGCTGAAAACCGTCACGGCGCACGCGGTAGAAATCACGCAGTTCGGCCAGGTGATTACTCATTTTCTCGGTGCCGATCCACTGCAAGGCTTGCCACTGGCCAACGCGGTTGGTGTGCAGGTCAGCCGATTGCTTAAGGCGCAGCAAGTGCGGATACAGGTCAGGGCTGGCAATCAGGAAACCGACGCGCAGACCAGGCAACAGGGTCTTGGACACCGTGCCGGTATAGATCCAGCTGGCTTTTTTCAGGCGGCTGACAATCGGTGTGGCGCTGCCGCCGTCGAAGTTCAGCTCGCGGTACGGCTCGTCTTCGATCAGGGTCACGCCGAACTCGTCGAGCAAGGCAGCAACCGCGTCGCGCTTGGTTTCGCTGTAACGCACAGCAGACGGATTCTGGAACGTCGGGATCAAGTAGATGAACGCCGGGCTGTGTTTTTCCAGCTGCACGCGCAACGCAGCCAGATCAGGGCCATCAGCTTGCAGCGGAAACGTCAGGCATTCGGCACCGAACAATTGGAAGATTTGCAGCGCCGCCAGGTAGGTCGGTGCTTCGAGCATGATTTCGGTGCCCTTGTCGATATACAGCTTGGCTGCCAGATCAAGCGCCTGCTGCGAACCGCTCAACACCATCACCTGGCTGGCGTCGCAATCAACCCCCAGTGCGCGAGCCTCTGCAGCAAGTACTTCACGCAGTGCCGGCTCACCTTCGCTCATGCCGTATTGACCCATCGAGGCAGGCATATCGGTCCAGTCGACCTTGGGCAGCATGGCCTCGGCCGGTAGCCCGCCAGCGAAAGACATGACTTCCGGACGTTGGGCCGCAGCCAGAATTTCACGAATCAAGGAGCTTTTCAGGCGGGAAACACGTTCGGAGAAGGCCATACAGATCACCGGTAGCGGAAGTAATTGGAAATAAGTCAAACTGTTTGACCGAAACTACGCCGCGAACCCTAGATACGTCAATATGCTTGACCTTAAAAATCCGACCACTCAGCGCGCCGCCATGGAAGCCTTCTTCTTTGGCTATCAAGCATTTACCGCCAAAGCGGATGAAATGCTGGCACGTCGTGGGCTGAGTCGGGTGCATCAGCGTATTGTTTTTTTTATCGCCCACCACCCCGGTGTCAGCGTCAAGGAACTGCTGACCTTACTGGGCGTGAGCAAGCAGGCCCTGAATACGCCATTACGCCAGTTGATCGAGATGGCCCTGGTGCGCAGCGTCGCGCCCGAGACCGACAAGCGCAAACGCCTGCTGGAACTGACTGCCGACGGTGTGGCCTTCGAAAAGAGCCTGCGCCGCGAACAGGTCAAGCTGCTGCAAAGGGTATTTGCTCAGGCAGGTGAAGACGCGGTGAATGGCTGGCTGGCGGTCAATCATGCCCTGGGACAAAGCCGCCAGCTCTAGAGCAGGGTTCCTGTGGAAGGTGGCTTGTTCTGTGAGCGGGCTTGCCCGCGATGCAGGCGCCGCAGTACTCCAGTTGTACCGCAGCGATCCAATCGCGAGCAAACTCGCTCCCACAGAAAACAGACACCCACCCATCACTTTCTGATCACAATCTGAAAAACATTATTTGCTTTTTTTGTATACAAAAGCATAATTCACTTCGCCTGCGTTTCTGACCCTAAAGTCAGAAAAACATCTCCCGCCACACCCAGTGCCCTTAAAAATAATAAAAGCCTGAGGAAATCACCGTGGACAGCCAAAAGTCAGAAATACCCGTTGTCGAATTTGCACCGCCCGCCTCCCGCAGCTGGCTGGAACGCCTGTTCAAACTGTCACTGCATGGCACCACGGTCAAAACCGAGCTGATTGCAGGGCTGACCACCTTCATCACCATGGCCTACATCATCTTCGTCAATCCCAACATCATGGCCGATGCTGGGATCGATCATGG
This sequence comes from Pseudomonas sp. WS 5051, assembly GCF_012985715.1. Classification (NCBI taxonomy): domain Bacteria; kingdom Pseudomonadati; phylum Pseudomonadota; class Gammaproteobacteria; order Pseudomonadales; family Pseudomonadaceae; genus Pseudomonas; species Pseudomonas sp. WS 5051. The sequence continues at coordinate 202,022 of NZ_JAAQWV010000004.1, read as the reverse complement.
TGCAGCCTTCGTCGCCACCTGCATTGCCGCTGCTCTCGGCAGCCTGTTGATGGGGCTTTACGCCAACTGGCCAGTAGGCCTGGCGCCAGGTATGGGCCTGAATGCGTTTTTTACTTACACCGTGGTCGGAACCATGGGTTACAGCTGGGAAACAGCATTGGGTGCCGTGTTTGTCTCCGGTGTGCTGTTCCTGATTCTGACCCTGTCGCGGGTGCGTGAATGGCTGCTCAACAGCATTCCCGTCAGCTTGCGGTACGCGATGGGTGCCGGGGTGGGGTTGTTCCTGGGGATTATCGGCCTGAAAACCTCGGGCATTATCGTCGACAGCCCGGCCACCCTGATCAAGCTCGGTTCATTGCGCGACCCTGCCCCGCTGCTGGCAGCGGTGTGCTTTTTGATGATTGCGATTCTGAGCTATCACCGCGTCTTCGGCGCCATCCTGATCAGCATTATCGCCGTGACCCTCGCCGGCTGGGGCCTGGACCTGGTGCATTACAACGGCATCATGTCGGCACCGCCAAGCCTTGCACCGACCTGGATGGCCATGGACCTCAAGGGCGTTTTCGACATCAGCATGATCAGCGTGGTGCTGGCCTTTCTGTTTGTACACATGTTCGATACGGCCGGCACCCTGATGGGCGTGGCCCAGCGTGCCGGCCTGGTGAAGGCCGATGGCAGGATCGAAAACCTGTCCCGGGCCCTCAAGGCCGACAGCGCCTCCAGCGTGTTCGGTGCGGTGGTCGGCGTGCCACCCGTGACCAGCTACGTGGAAAGCGCCGCAGGCGTTGCGGCAGGCGGGCGTACCGGGCTTACTGCCGTCACCGTGGGGGTGTTGTTTGTGGCCGCCATGTTCTTTGCCCCCCTGGCTGGCATGATCCCCGCTTATGCCACAGCAGGCGCTCTGATTTATGTGGCCATGCTGATGATGGGCGGCATGCAGCACATCAACTGGGACGAACCCACTGACTGCATCCCGGCCATAGTGACCGTGATCATGATGCCTTTGACCTTCTCGGTCGCCGACGGGATAGCCCTGGGCTTTATCAGCTTTGTCGCACTCAAGGCAGGCACCGGCAAATACCGGGAAATTTCCGTCAGCCTGTGGGTGCTCTGCGCTATTTTCATCGCCAAGTTTATTTTCCTGTAAACCGGGCGGTATCAATCGGCCCCGCAATGACGCGGGGCCTTTGTTGTTTGGGAGGAAGTGATGAGTCTGGAAACCTGGCTGCTGTTCAGCAGCGCGGCATTGGTGGTAATCCTGATTCCAGGGCCGCTGTCGTTATTGATGATCAGCAACAGTCTGAACTACGGCTTGCGCCGTTCGTACCCGGCTTTTCTGGGAGGTGTATTTGCCTCGATCTGCCTGCTCAGCGCTTCGGCACTGGGTTTGGGCGCCTTGCTGCTGGCCTCGGAAAAACTCTTCAGCGCCCTGAAGATCGTGGGCGCGCTGTACCTGTTTTACCTGGCCTGGCAAAGCTGGAAACAATCGCGTCAGCCGGCCACCGTCACCAATGTGCCCGAAGCCGCACCAATACCGCGCTTTAGCGCCCTGTTTGGGCGCGCGTTCGTGCTGGGGGCCAGCAATCCTAAGGACATTCTGTTCTTTGCTGCCTTTTTGCCGCAGTTTCTCAACCCCGATCTACCGTTCCTCAACCAGTTACTGGTGATGATCGCCACCTGGACCGTGCTCGACCTGCTGTGCAAGCTGGCCTACGGCCTGGGTGCCCACGGTGCGGCGGGGTACCTGCGCAGCGGCAAGGGCCAGAGCTGGTTCAACCGGGTCAGTGCCGGGCTGTTCAGCGTGGCAGGCACGGCGTCGTTGTTGAGCCGCTGATTGCACACAAGCCCGTAGCAGCTGCCGAAGCAACGAGGCTGCGTTCGATTGCGAAGCAATCGTAAGACCTGAGTTCGCGATTTATCTGATGGACAGCGGATTCAGGTTCTACGACGGCTACGCCGCCGAACGCAGCCTCGTTGCTTCGGCAGCTGCTACGGACATGGCATTTAGACAGGCAAAAAAAAGCCCGCAGTGTGAGCGGGCAAATAACCACATGCGCAGATCGAAAACGATTAGCTACCGCGATAGGTCGAGTAGCTGTACGGCGAAATCAGTAGCGGTACATGGTAGTGATCCTGCTCGGCGCTGATCCCGAAACGCAGTACCACCACATCCAGAAACGCCGGCTCCGGCAATTTCACACCCCGTGCGCGGTAGTAATCACCGGCACTGAACTGCACCTGGTAAACCCCGGAACGGTAGGCCTCCCCCTCCAGCAACGGCGCGTCGCAACGGCCATCGCTGTTGGTCAGGGCTGTAGCGACCAACTCCAGCCCCGAACCTTCAACCCGATACAGCTCGACCTTGATCGAGCTGCCCGGGCAGCCGTGTGCGGCATCCAAAACGTGCGTAGTCAAACGTCCCATTGATTGTGCGACCTCCCGAGTCGTGAAAAAAACGGCTGCCGCCCTCTTTTGGCGCACCAAAAGGCTCGGCGAAGAAACGATTAAGACATTTATCAAAAAAATTGTACACAATTAAAAATGACAATCTGCGCATCCCCCGACGCTACGGGGCCTGCACGGCATTAATCGTCAAAGCCGCAGTCCTCAGAGACCTTTCGCCCATAAACTGACCAATCAGGCAGGTTTCTTGCAAGTACTCTTTCTGTACAAATCGTGGTAGAAATAGCAAAAATCAGGGTTACAAATAAAATGTAAAGTTGTATACAATCAGCTCATCGCAGTGACGCCAGGTCTGGCCAATCGACTGTTACCACGAACAATAAGGAAGACTGCAGTGAGCGCTGACTACCCACGCGACCTGATTGGTTACGGTCCAAACCCTCCACACCCGCATTGGCCGGGCAACGCCCGCATCGCCCTGTCTTTTGTTCTCAATTACGAAGAAGGCGGCGAGCGCAACATCCTGCACGGTGACAAGGAGTCTGAAGCCTTCCTGTCGGAAATGGTCTCAGCCCAACCATTGCAGGGCGAGCGCAACATGAGCATGGAGTCGCTGTATGAGTACGGCAGCCGTGCAGGCGTGTGGCGCATCCTCAAGCTGTTTCGCGAGTTCGATATTCCGCTCACGGTGTTTGCCGTGGCAATGGCCGCCCAGCGCCATCCGGATGTGATCCGCGCCATGGTCGAGGCCGGGCACGAGATCTGCAGCCACGGTTATCGCTGGATCGACTACCAGTACATGGATGAAGCACAAGAGCGTGAACACATGCTCGAAGCCATCCGCATCCTCACCGAAATCAGCGGCGAACGCCCGCTGGGTTGGTACACCGGCCGCACCGGTCCCAATACCCGGCGCCTGGTGATGGAAGAAGGCGGCTTTTTGTACGACTGCGATACCTATGACGACGACCTGCCCTACTGGGAACCCAACAATCCCACCGGCAAACCGCATCTGGTGATCCCCTATACCCTGGATACCAATGACATGCGCTTTACCCAGGTGCAGGGCTTCAACACCGGCGAGCAATTTTTCCAGTACCTCAAGGATGCTTTCGATGTGCTGTACGCCGAAGGCGCAGAGTCGCCGAAGATGCTTTCCATCGGCCTGCATTGCCGCCTCATTGGCCGCCCTGCGCGCCTGGCCGCCCTCAAGCGTTTCATTGAGTACGCCAAGGGCCACGAACAGGTCTGGTTCACCCGCCGCGTGGACATTGCCCGCCACTGGCACGCCACCCACCCTTTTGTTGCCGAGACCGCCAAATGAGCGCCTTCAAGACCCTCAAGCCTTCACAACTGAGCCGTGAAGCCTTCGTGGCGGCTTTTGCCGATATCTACGAACACTCGCCCTGGGTTGCCGAAAAGGCCTACGACCTGGGCCTGGACAGCAGCGTCGACCAGATCGAAACCCTGCACCAGCGCATGAGTGACATTTTGTTGAGCGCCGATCACGCCAGCCAGCTGGCATTGATCAACGCTCACCCGGACCTGGCCGGCAAAGCAGCCGTCCAGGGCCAACTGACCGAAGCCAGCACCAATGAACAGGCTGGCGCCGGTATTCACCAATGCACGGCCGAAGAGTTTCAACGCTTCACCGAGCTGAACGAGGCCTACAAAGCCAAGTTCAAGTTTCCCTTCATCATGGCGGTAAAAGGCAGCGACCGGCACCAGATCCTCGCCGCGTTCGAAACCCGCATCCATAACCCGGCAGACGTCGAGTTCAAGTGCGCGTTGGCAGAAATCAACAAGATCGCCCTGTTCCGATTACTCCAGCTCTAAGCCGAACCGGCACCCGCCGATGACGCATCTCCAGCCACTCATTTAAAGGCAGACAAGAAGAATGAAAGCTTACGCCGTACCTTTCGAGAAGTTCGTCAACCTGGCCGATGCCCGCCTGGGCACCAAAATCGTTTCGGTAACCGATGACTGGTTTGCCGACGCCAACCGCATGTTCCAGCCGACCCCGGCCGTATGGAAGGAGGGCGTTTTCGATGACAACGGCAAGTGGATGGACGGCTGGGAGTCCCGCCGCAAGCGCTTCGAAGGCTATGACAGTGCCGTCATCCGTCTTGGCGTTCCGGGCTCGATCAAGGGTGTGGACATCGACACTTCATTCTTCACCGGCAACTTTCCACCATCGGCCTCGCTGGAAGCCTGCTTCCTGGCCTCGGGCGAACCGAATGAAAACACCCAGTGGGTGGAAGTACTGTCGGCCGTCGAGCTGCAGGGCAACAGCCATCACTACCACGAAATCAACAATGACCAGGCCTTCAGCCACCTGCGCTTCAACATTTTCCCGGATGGCGGCGTAGCGCGTCTGCGCGTGTACGGCGTGCCGTTCCGTGACTGGTCGGCAGTAGGCGACAACGAGCAGGTCGATCTGGCCGCAGCTCTCAACGGTGGCCGCGCCCTCGCCTGCTCCGACGAACACTTCGGACGCATGAGCAACATCCTCAACCCTGGCCGCGGCATCAATATGGGCGATGGCTGGGAAACCGCACGTCGTCGTACCCCGGGCAATGACTGGGTCATCGTCGCGCTGGGCCACCCGGGCGAGATCGAAAAAATCATCGTCGACACCCTGCACTTCAAGGGCAACTACCCGGACAGCTGCTCGATCCAGGGCGCGTACGTCAAGGGCGGTACCGACAGCCAGATCGAAACCCAGTCGCTGTTCTGGCGTGAACTGCTGCCGAGCCAAAAAATGGAAATGCACGCTGAACACACCTACAGCGAGCAACTGAAAAACCTCGGCCCGATCACCCACATTCGCCTCAACCTGTTCCCGGATGGTGGTGTAAGCCGCATCCGCGTATTGGGCAAAGTCGCCAAATAAGCGCTGCACCCAGCGCGGGCAAGTTCGCTCCCACATTTGAAATGTATTCATTCTGTGGGAGCGGGGTTACCCGCGATACCGACAAAACTGACACCACAGAAACCCGAATAAGAAGACCACCATGCGCACATTGATGATTGAACCTCTGACCAAAGAAGCCTTCGCCCCTTTCGGTGACGTGATTGAAACCGATGGCAGCGACCACTTCATGATCAATAACGGTTCGACCATGCGCTTTCACCGTCTGGCCGAGGTCGAAACGGCTACGCCAGAGGACAAGGCGATCATCAGCATTTTCCGCGCCGAGGCGCAGGACATGCCATTTACCGTACGCATGCTGGAGCGCCATCCGCTGGGCAGCCAGGCTTTTATACCGCTGCTCGGCAACCCCTTTCTGATCGTGGTCGCGCCCGTTGGCGATGAACCTGTATCGGACCTGGTCCGCGCCTTTGTCAGTAATGGCAGGCAGGGCATCAATTACCATCGCGGCGTCTGGCACCACCCGGTGCTGACGATCGAAAAGCGGGATGACTTCCTGGTGGTTGATCGCAGTGGCAGCGGTAATAACTGCGATGAGCATTTCTTTAAAGAGGATCAGTTGCTGTTCCTCGCCCCCCACCAATAAGAGAAGGTCCAACACTCACAAAAGAGTGACGGGCAAGAGGTAAAGACTGTGGAAGCACATCTAATGGAATGGCTGAATCTGAGCGTGCGCTGGATTCATATGATTACCGGTGTGGCCTGGATTGGCGCGTCGTTTTATTTCGTCTGGCTGGAGAACAACCTTAACCGGGCCAACCCCAAGGATGGCCTTGCTGGCGATCTATGGGCGATTCACGGCGGCGGTATTTACCACCTGGAAAAGTACAAGCTGGCCCCACCCACCATGCCGGAAAACCTGCACTGGTTTAAATGGGAAGCCTATTTCACCTGGATGTCGGGCATCGCCCTGCTCTGTCTGGTGTTCTACTTCAACCCCGCGCTGTACCTGATTGCTCCAGGCAGCAGCATGAGCGGCCCTGAAGCGGTTGCCATCGGTATCGGCTCGCTGATTGCCGGCTGGTTCGTTTACGACTTTCTGTGCGACTCCGCCCTGGGCAAACGCCCGGCGCTGCTCGGTTTCGTCCTGTTTGTGCTACTGGTTGCAGCAGCGTTCGGCCTGAGCAAAGTGTTCAGCGGGCGCGGTGCCTACCTGCACGTGGGCGCCATTATCGGCACCATCATGGTCGGTAACGTATTCCGCACCATCATGCCGGCACAACGTGCCCTGGTAGCCGCGATCAAGGAAGGCCGCAGCCCTGACCCGGCACTGCCGGCCAAAGGCCTGCTGCGTTCGCGACACAACAACTACTTCACCTTGCCGGTGCTGTTCATCATGATCAGCAACCACTTCCCGAGCACCTATGGCAGCCAGTACAACTGGTTGATCCTGGCCGGGATTGCGGTGCTGGCAGTGCTGGTACGTCACTACTTCAACACCCGCCACGACAGCCACAAATATGCCTGGACCCTGCCGGTCGCAGCCCTGGGCATGATTTGCCTGGCTTACGTTACCGGTCCAAAGCCTGTGTCGACAGCGCCAGAAACCGCCAAGGTGATCAAGTACCAACCGCTGCCGGAAACCGCCCTGGGCGGCGTCAAGGCTGCAGATGCTCCGCCAGCGGCACCGGCACAGGCACCCGCGGCAGCGCCAGTGGCCACCGTCGATTTTGAACAAGTCCACAAGGTGATCCAGGAGCGCTGCACGGTCTGTCATTCCGCCACCCCCAGCAGCCCGTTGTTCAGTGCGGCTCCGGCAGGCGTGATGTTCGACACCGCGCAACAGATCCAGCTGATGGCCCCGCGCATTCAGGCTCAGGCCGTTGTCACGCCGATCATGCCGCTGGGCAACATCACGCAAATGACGCAACAGGAGCGCGACCTGGTCGGCGCCTGGATCAATGCAGGGGCACGGACCAACTGACGCACCGCCTTTGCGGTCGCAGCCCCGCTGCGGCCGCAAGAACACACCACTAGCTCACAACAATAAAAATGACCGAGGTGTTGCATGTCCGATTTAACCGAACCGCGCATACCCGCCGTGACCGCCCCGCCCCCGCTGGCGCGGCTACCCATGCTGCAACTGATCCTGGTCGGTTTGCAGCATGTGCTGCTGATGTATGGCGGCGCCGTGGCCGTGCCGCTGATCATCGGACAGGCTGCAGGCCTGAGTCGTGAAGAGATCGCGTTTCTGATCAACGCCGACCTGCTGGTGGCGGGTGTCGCTACCATCGTGCAGTCGATGGGTATCGGCCCCATGGGTATTCGCATGCCGGTCATGATGGGCGCCAGCTTTGCCGCCGTTGGCAGCATGGTGGCAATGGCCGGGATGCCGGGTATCGGCTTGACCGGGATCTTCGGTGCGACCATCGCCGCGGGCTTTTTCGGAATGATCATTGCGCCATTTATGTCCAAGGTGGTGCGCTTCTTTCCTCCCCTGGTCACCGGTACTGTCATTACGTCGATCGGCCTGTCGCTGTTCCCCGTTGCGGTCAACTGGGCCGGTGGCGGCAGTGCTGCGGCGCAATTCGGCTCGCCGGTGTACCTGGCCATCGCGGCTCTGGTGCTGGGCACCATCCTGCTGATCAACCGCTTTATGCGCGGCTTCTGGGTCAATGTGTCGGTCTTGATCGGCATGGCCCTGGGCTATGTGCTGTCAGGCGCCATCGGCATGGTCGACCTCTCCGGGCTGGACAATACGCCGTGGTTCCAGGTTGTCACCCCCTTGCACTTCGGCATGCCGGAGTTTCATTTGGCACCGATTCTTTCGATGTGCCTGGTGGTGGTGATCATTTTTGTCGAGTCCACCGGGATGTTCCTGGCGCTGGGCAAAATCACCGATCAGGAAGTCACCCCGCGCATGCTGCGTCGCGGTTTGCTGTGTGACGCAGGCGCTTCGTTTATCGCCGGTTTTTTCAACACCTTCACCCACTCCTCCTTCGCCCAGAACATTGGCCTGGTGCAAATGACCGGCGTGCGTTGCCGCTCGGTAACCATCATGGCCGGTATCTTCCTGATCACCCTCAGCCTGCTGCCGAAAGCGGCGTACCTGGTGGCCTCGATTCCGCCTGCAGTGTTGGGTGGCGCCGCCATTGCCATGTTCGGCATGGTCGCGGCAACCGGGATCAAGATCCTCCAGGAAGCCGACATCGCCGACCGCCGCAATCAGTTGCTGGTGGCCGTGAGCATCGGCATGGGCCTGATCCCGGTGGTGCGTCCTGAGTTTTTCGCCCACCTGCCACTGTGGATGGACCCCATCACCCACAGCGGTATCGCCATGGCCGCTGTCAGCGCGGTGTGCCTGAACCTGATGTTCAATGTGCTGGGCGGTTCCGAACGCGCAGCCATGAGCGGGCATGTGCACCAGCACTGAGCCCTGACCCTCACCCCAACCCTCTCCCCAAGGGAGAGGGGGCTGATCGGTGGTGTTCCTGAGCGCTCGCACGACCAATCCCCTCTCCCTCCGGGAGAGGGCTAGGGAGAGGGGCTCTCGCTTTACAAAAACAATAAAAAAGGGAGTTACCCATGAAGTGCAAACACTGGGGCGTCACGCTCGCAGGTGGACTTTTGGCTGCCAGCCAGACAATGGCCGGGGACCTGTTTTTATGGCAAACCAACAGCCTGACCTACCTGTACGGCAAGAACTTCGCGATCAACCCGTCGATCCAGCAAACCGTCACTTTCGAACATGCGGACAAATGGAAGTACGGCGACAACTTCCTGTTTGTCGACCGGATTTTCTACAACGGCAAAGAAGACCCCAACAAAGGCCCGCACACCTATTACGGCGAGTTCAGCCCGCGCCTGTCGTTCGGCAAGATCTTCGACCGCAAATTCGAATATGGCCCGATCAAGGATGTGCTGCTGGCCATGACCTATGAATATGGCGAAGGCGACAGCGAGGCCTACCTGATCGGCCCGGGCTTTGATCTGGCGGTACCGGGCTTCAACTACTTCACCCTCAACTTCTATCGCCGCCATACCGAGGGCCCACGCCCTGGCACCGGGGTCTGGCAGATCACTCCGTCGTTTTCCTACACCATCCCCCTGGGCCGCTCCAACGTGTTGATCGACGGCTATATGGACTGGGTGGTGGACAACGACCAGAACTCACGCGGCACCTACCACTCCAATCTGCACTTCAACCCACAGATCAAATATGACCTGGGCAAGGCCCTGAACCTGGGTGAAAAACAGCTCTATGTCGGGATTGAATACAGCTACTGGAAGGACAAGTACGGCATCGAAAGCAGCAGCCGTCTTGATACCAACCAGAACACCGCCAGTGCCCTGATCAAAGTCCACTTCTAAGCTCTAGACTGTGCATGCTCTGTTATTGCCCGCCCTGGGCTTTAACAGAGCGCTTGAGTGCACGCGCCAGAGCCCGTATCCTGCGCGCCCGCTTAAACGCGACGTTTTTCAAAGCTGACTTTAAAGCCAACTTTTGCCTTTATATCAAAGGTTTACGGCCTGCCTGCCGCCCCCCTGCACTCAACTGCCAACGCGCAGTCGAGGGTTTATTCATGGCTATAAAACAGGTATGGCCCCGAACTTGCTAAAAGCACTGAAGCTGACCGTAAAGGCAACTTTTAAAACCATGAACCAAGGCGCCACAACAGAGCGCCACGTTCGCACTACTTGCACAACTTTCTATATTTTGGAGCTAACCGAATGAAGCGCACACTTACCGGCCTGATGCTTGCGGGGAGCATGCTGGGCGGGGCTCCGGCAGTCGCCGGCGACCTGCTGCAATGGCAAACCAACAGCCTGACTTACTTGTACGGCAAGGACTTCCAGGTCAATCCAAAAATTCAGCAGACCATGACCTTCGAGCATGCTGACAGCTGGAAGTACGGTGACAACTTCTTCTTCCTTGACCGTATCTTTTACAACGGCAAGAAAGACGGCAACGTCGGCCCGAACACCTACTACGGTGAATTCACCCCGCGTTTGTCGTTCGGCAAGATCTTCGACCAGAAGTTTGAATTCGGCCCGATCAAGGACGTATTGCTGGCCATGACTTACGAGTTTGGCGAAGGCGATACCGATGCCTACCTGATCGGCCCGGGTTTCGACCTGAACGTGCCGGGCTTTGACTACTTCCAGCTGAACTTCTACCAGCGCTTCCCGGAAGGCAGCCGCGCCGGCAAAGGTGTGTGGCAGATCACCCCGGTGTGGTCCTACACCCTGCCCCTGGGCAACTCCGATGTGCTGATCGACGGCTACATGGACTGGGTGGTCGACAACGACCAGAACTCCCGTGGCACCTACCACGCCAACCTGCACTTCAACCCGCAGGTTAAATATGACCTGGGCAAGGCCCTGAGCTGGAGCGCCAAGCAACTGTATGTCGGTGTGGAATACGACTACTGGAAAAACAAGTACGGCATCGAAGACAGCGGCGCGTTCAAGACCAATCAGAACACCACCAGCCTGCTGATCAAGTACCACTTCTGATGCACGGGCCCGGGCCGCGTCAGCGCGGCTCAGGCACCCGCAGCAAACCGCGCAGCATCAGGTCCAGGCTGTCCAGCGCAGCGGCCAGACGCTGCGGCGGGTTGTCGGCCTCGGCAATCCAGAACGACGCATCCATCAGCCCGCCCTGAATCAGACGCGCCAGCGCCTCGGGACCGGTGCGTTGAATCACCTCGGTGTCCATCAGCCCCTGCAGCATCGACGCCATCGACAGGCAGCACACCGACTGGGTGTTCTGCACATATTGCGAGCCCAGCACCGAAGGCGCATCGCGCAACAGAATGCGCTGTACCTCAACTTGCAGGGCCATCTCCAGATACAGCCGGCATTGATCCTTAAACCCTTGCCACTGGCTGTCCGCCTGCTCAAACACCTGTGCCAGCTGCGCATCCAGCTCGGCATCGATCTGCTGGGCCACGGCCTTGAACAAGCCTTTCTTGTCGCCAAAATGGTGGTACAACGCGCCACGCGTCAGCCCGACCGAAGCCGTCAATTCGTCCATCGATGTCCGGGCATAGCCCACCGTACTGAATGCCAGGCGAGCCGCCTCAAGCAGCTTGCCACGGGTTTCTTCGATCATTTGCGACCGCGCTTTGGGCGCCATGCCTGTCACCTTTATTTTTGGATACGCGACGTATGTTAATTGACATACGCTGTGTATGCGTATATTTCTACATACGCCGCGTATGTGATTACCGGCACTTACACATTCCCGTAGCAGCTGCCCAAGGCTGCGTTCGACAGCTGCTACGAAAGCAATCCCCAACACTGTTCCGGAGCTTGTATGGCCAACCCCTATCGCGAGATTTTCAGCGCCCCCGGCACCAAGGCTTTCAGCGGTGCGGGCCTGATCGCGCGGATGCCGATCTCAATGGTCGGCATCGGCATCATCACCATGCTGGCGCAACTGCAAGGTTCCTATTGGCTGGCCGGTGGCGTAGCCGCCACCTTTGCCCTGGCCACAGCCCTGCTGGCTCCGCAGATTTCACGCTGGGTCGACCGCTACGGCCAGAGCCGCATCCTGCCCGGTGTCACCGCCATTGGCGTCAGCGCCCTGCTGGCCTTGCTGCTGTGCAGTCATTTTGGCGCGCCGGACTGGACGCTGTTTGTGTTCGCCGCCCTGTCGGGCTGCATGCCGAGCATGTCGGCAATGGTGCGGGCACGCTGGACCGAGCTGTATCGCGGCTCGCCCAAACTGCATACGGCGTTCTCGTTCGAGTCGGTACTCGATGAAGTGAGCTTTATTATCGGCCCGCCGATTTCCGTGGGCCTGAGTGTGGCGCTGTTCCCCCAGGCCGGACCACTGGCGGCAGCCATCCTGCTGGCCATCGGCGTCAGCGTGTTTGTGCTGCAACGCAGCACCGAACCACCGGTACACCCGCGTAGCAGCGAGCACCAGGGCACAGTTTTACGCCAGGGCGCCGTGGTGGTTTTGCTGTTGGCCCTGCTTGGGCTGGGCACGATTGTGGGAACGGTGGATGTGGTTAGCGTGGCCTTTGCCCAGCATCAGGGCCAACCGGCTGCCGCAAGCATTGTATTGTCGATGTACGCCTTGGGATCGTGCGCTGCCGGGCTGGTGTTCGGCATGCTCAAGTTGAACATGCCGCTGCCCAGGCTGTTTGTGCTCGGCGCCCTGGCCACATCCATCACCATGGTGCCGCTGCTGTGGGCCGACAGCATCGCCACCCTGGCCGTGGGCATGCTGATCGCCGGGCTGTTTTTTGCCCCCACCCTGATCACCGCCATGGGCCTGGTGGAAAACATTGTCCCACCTGCCAAGCTGACTGAAGGCCTGACCTGGATGATCACCGGTCTGGGCATGGGCGTGGCCCTCGGTGCGGTACTCGGCGGCTGGGTGGTGGACGCGTACGGCGCCCAGGCCGGTTTTAGCGTGTCGCTGGCCGCCGGCGGCGTCATGCTGCTGTTCGCGGTGCTGGGCTATCGATTGCTGCAGGACAGTACCCTGCCCCGTGCCATCGCGGCCTAGGACTTGATGGCCCGCCAGACCTTGCTCGCGACAGACACCACGGCCAACACCACCGCGCCGGCAATAATGCCGGCCACGGCGTCGAGCAGGGTCGGCACAATCACCGACACCACACCCAGCCATTGCGTGCTGCCTTGCGCAACGCCTTCAACCCAATGGTGCAACGGCGGTACACCGTGGGTCAGGATACCGCCGCCGACCATGAACATTGCCGCCGTGCCGATCACGGTCAGACTTTTCATCATGTACGGGGCTGCGCTCAACACACCACGGCCAAAGCTGCGCTGGAACCGCGGCCAGGCGCCGTCGCCGGTCTTCTTGCTCAGGTACAGGCCACCATCGTCGAGTTTGACGATGCCACCCACCACGCCATATACCCCGACTGTCATCACGATGGCGATACCCGACAACACCACCACCTGCTGCATCAGCGGTGAGTCGGAGACGATGCCCAGGGTGATGGCAATGATTTCGGCGGACAGGATAAAGTCCGTACGAACGGCGCCCTTGACCTTATCCTTTTCAAACGCCGCCAGATCGACTTCAGCACCGGCCAGCGACTCCTGCAAGGCCTGGCGCTGGCTCTGGGCATCGGCCTTGCTGTGGGTGAAACTGTGGGCGACCTTTTCGAAACCCTCGAAACACAGATAAGCCCCACCCACCATCAACAGCGGCGTCACCGCCCAGGGCGCAAAGGCACTGATGGCCAGCGCTGCCGGTACCAGAATCGCCTTGTTGCGAAACGAACCCTTGGCCACGGCCCACACCACCGGCAACTCCCGGTCGGCACGCACGCCCGATACCTGCTGGGCGTTGAGCGCAAGGTCATCGCCCAGCACCCCGGCGGTTTTTTTGGCGGCCACTTTGGTCATCAGAGCGACGTCATCGAGCACGGCGGCGATATCATCGAGCAACATCAGCAAGCTACTGCCAGTCATAGAAAAACGTCCTGAGAGATGGAATGGACACAAGCATAGCGCGTGCCGCGCGCAAAGCGGCAATCTTGAGCCACTTGCAAGCCCGGTGCTACCATGCCCGACCGCCCCAGCAGGCAAGGACATATCGGGTTTATGAGCAGTATCCGCGAGCGTAACAAAGAACTGATTTTGCGTGCCGCCAGCGAAGAATTCGCTGACAAGGGTTTCGCCGCCAGCAAAACCAGCGATATCGCGGCCAAGGCCGGCGTGCCCAAGCCCAATGTCTACTACTACTTCAAATCCAAGGAAAACCTCTATCGCGAGGTGCTTGAAAGCATTATCGACCCGATCCTGCGGGCTTCGACGCCGTTCAACGCCGATGGCGAGCCGAATACGGTATTGAGCAATTACATCCGCTCAAAAATCGTGATTTCCCGTGACCTGCCCTTTGCCTCGAAAGTGTTCGCCAGCGAAATCATGCATGGCGCCCCGCACTTGAGTGAAAAACAGGTAGAGCTGTTGAATGCCCAGGCCCAACACAACATCGCCTGCATCCAGACCTGGATCGACCGCGGCCAGATTGCCGCCATCGACCCGCACCACCTGATGTTCAGCATCTGGGCGGCAACCCAGACCTACGCCGACTTCGACTGGCAGATCTCGGCCATCACCGGCAAGACCAAGCTTGAAGACAGCGACTACGAAGCGGCAACCCAAACCATTATCCGGTTGGTGCTGAAGGGCTGCGAACCGGACCGATAAACCACGCTGGGACCTTCGCGAGCAGTCGTGCCCGCAACGGATTGGCGACAACATAACGAGCAACATTCACCAGATCCTCTTCTCGCCTTAATGCCCGGTCATGGAAGCCATTTTGCCAAAGGCTGATTTTGCGATCAGTTGATCGCCTGACAGCCTGGGTACTCAAAGACTTGGTTCGTTGCATCAAGCTACCGAGCGTCCCACGGTGTAATTCGATCAACCAATGAACGTGATCTGGCATGACGACCCAGGCCAACGAGTCTGCAAAACCCTGGTCTTGGGCAGCGCGAAATTGTGCGACGACTAATCGTCCCAAGGTAAAGTCTTTAAAGATGGGCTCTCTGCAGAGCGTGTTGGTGCTCAACAGGTAAATTCGATTTGGCTCGGAACAGCGGCCGATACGCAGGCGGTGTGAAGCAGCTAAAGACGGCATTCCTTTGCCTTTTCATAGATGAGTAATGAAAAGGCTAGCCCTGAAAGAACAATGAGGACGGGGCGTTTTTTAGCTGAATGTGTCTCAACAATGCCTTCGCGAGCAGGCTCGCTCCCACCCTGCGCACAATCTGTGGGAGCGAGCCTGCTCGCGAAGGCGGTCAATCACTCAGCCCAAATCAGACCGCCACCCCCGCATCCGCCCGCAGGCCCAGCGCTTCTACCGCGCTGATCGCGCATTGCTCGTCGATATCCGACGTATCGCCGCTGATACCAACAGCACCGATTACCTGCCCCGCCTCATCACGAATCAATACCCCACCCGGCGCAGGCACCACGTCACTTTGCCCCATGCCATTAAGCGCCGCGAAGAACGCCGGGCGCTGTTGCGCGTCCAGTGCCAGCAGACGCGAGCCCTTGCCTAAGGCAATCGCGCCCCAGGCTTTGCCAATCGCAATGCTGGGGCGCAGCAGGCTGGCGCCGTCTTCGCGCTGCAACGCCAGCAAATGCCCGCCACTGTCGAGCACCACTACCGTCAGCGGCGCAGCACTGATCTGACGCCCGACGCTCAAGGCCTGAGCGGTCAGTTCTAAAGCGACTTTCAAGGTTAAAGCACTCATGGTTGCCATCCTTATCTTGTTATGGAAAGCCTTCGGCGCACCTCGCGAGGCGCACTCAATAACACCAATAAAACACAATACAAATCTATTTTGTATACAATTTTTCAGCAATCAAAAAAACAAAACCCAGCGAACAAGCCTGAATACAAGGCTTGCTTTTGATCAACCATCGAATCGATAAAAGCCATTGACCTGCACAGCGGAGGATGAATACACTCACTCAACAGCCACTTGTATACAATTACAAAACGTAAGAGGCACAAAACAATGAGCAAAATGAGAGCAATTGAAGCCGCCGTTCTGGTGATGCGTCGCGAAGGTGTCGATACCGCATTCGGTATCCCGGGCGCCGCCATCAACCCGCTGTACTCGGCCCTGAAAAAGGTCGGTGGCATCGATCACGTCCTTGCTCGCCACGTCGAAGGCGCCTCGCACATGGCCGAGGGCTATACCCGCACCAAGGCCGGCAATATCGGCGTGTGCATCGGCACCTCGGGGCCTGCCGGTACCGATATGGTGACGGGCCTGTACAGTGCCTCGGCCGACTCGATCCCGATTCTGTGCATCACCGGCCAGGCCCCACGGGCACGGATGCACAAAGAAGACTTCCAGGCGGTGGATATCACCGCCATCGTCAAGCCCGTCACCAAGTGGTCGACCACGGTGATGGAGCCGGGCCAGGTGCCTTACGCCTTCCAGAAAGCCTTTTACGAAATGCGCTCCGGGCGCCCTGGCCCGGTGCTGATCGATCTGCCGTTCGATGTGCAGATGGCCGAAATCGAATTCGACATTGACGCCTATGAACCGCTGCCACTGGCCAAACCAACGGCAAACCGGCTGCAGGCCGAAAAAGCCCTGACCATGCTTGATCAGGCGGAACGCCCGCTGCTGGTCAGCGGTGGCGGCGTGATCAATGCCGACGCCAGCGACCTGCTGGTGGAATTCGCCGAACTGACCGGTATCCCTGTGATTCCGACCCTGATGGGCTGGGGCACCATCGCCGATGACCACCCGCTGATGGTGGGCATGGTCGGCCTGCAAACCTCGCACCGTTATGGCAACGCCACCCTGCTCAAGTCCGATGTGGTATTGGGCATCGGCAACCGCTGGGCCAACCGCCATACCGGTTCGGTGGATGTGTACACCGAAGGCCGCAAGTTCATTCACGTGGATATCGAACCGACCCAGATCGGCCGGGTATTCAACCCGGATCTGGGCATCGTTTCCGACGCCGGTGCCGCGCTCAAGGTATTCCTTGAAGTAGCCCGCGAATGGAAAGCTGCCGGCAAGCTGAAAAACCGCAGCGCCTGGCTGCAGGACTGCCAGCAGCGCAAGGCCACGATGCAACGCAAGACCCACTTCGACAACGTGCCGGTCAAGCCACAACGCGTGTACGAAGAAATGAACCAGGTGTTCGGCAAAGACACCTGCTATGTCAGCACCATCGGTTTGTCACAGATTGCCGGCGCACAATTCCTGCATGTGTACAAGCCTCGCCACTGGATCAACTGCGGCCAGGCCGGCCCTCTGGGCTGGACCATTCCGGCGGCGCTGGGGGTGGTCAAGGCCGACCCGGATCGCAATGTGGTGGCACTGTCCGGCGACTACGACTTCCAGTTCATGATCGAAGAACTGGCCGTGGGCGCTCAGTTCAACCTGCCCTATATCCACGTGGTGGTTAACAACTCCTACCTGGGGCTTATCCGTCAGGCCCAGCGCGGGTTTGAAATGGACTACTGCGTGCAGTTGGCTTTCGACAACCTCAACGCACCGGAGCTTAACGGCTATGGCGTTGACCACGTGGCCGTCGTTCAAGGCCTGGGTTGCAAGGCCTTGCGCGTGTTCGAACCGAGTGAAATCCAGCCTGCCCTGCGCAAGGCCCAGGAGCTGATCAAGGAATTCCGCGTGCCGGTGATGGTGGAAATCATCCTGGAGCGTGTGACCAATATCTCGATGGGCACCGAAATCAACGGCGTAAATGAATTTGAAGACCTGGCGCTGGTGGGTAACGATGCACCGACCGCCATTTCGATGCTGGATTAATTTATAGCCCTCACCCCCTCTCCCGAGGAGAGGGGACAAAAAGCAGGAGTTCACCATGCCGCGTTTTGCCGCCAACCTGTCCATGCTGTTCACCGAGCAGGATTTTCTTGTCCGTTTTCAAGCGGCCGCCAACGCTGGTTTTCATGGCGTTGAATACCTGTTCCCTTACGATTACAACTCGGCCGACATCAAGGCCCAGCTCGATGCCAATAAACTGACCCAGGTGTTGTTCAACCTGCCGGCCGGTGACTGGGCCAAGGGCGAGCGCGGGATTGCCTGCCTGCCGGACCGGGTTGAAGAGTTCCGCGCCGGGGTCGACCTGGCCATCGCTTACGCGCAAGTGCTGGGCAACGACCAGATCAACTGCCTGGCCGGCATCCGCCCCCAGGGCGTGGACGACGCCACGGTCGAAAAAACCTTCGTCGCCAACCTCAAATACGCCGCCGACAAGCTGCAGGCAGTCGGCATCAAGCTGGTGATGGAGTCGATCAACACCCTCGACATCCCCGGCTTTTACCTGAACAACACCCAGCAGGCACTGGCGATCCAGGAAAAGGTCGGCAGCAGCAATCTGTTCCTGCAATACGACATCTACCACATGCAAATCATGGAGGGTGACCTGGCCCGCACCATGCAGACTCATCTGCCGCAGATCAACCATATCCAGCTGGCCGATAACCCTGGTCGCCACGAACCGGGCACCGGCGAAATCAACTACCGCTTTTTGTTCGATCACCTGGACCGCATCGGCTATCAGGGTTGGGTTGGCTGTGAGTACAAGCCGCTGACCAGCACCGAGGCCGGTCTGGCGTGGCTCAAGACCCATAACGCGGTGTAACTCTGTGGGAGCGATCCCATCGCGAGCAAGCCCGCTCCCACATCAGACCACCTACTCTGAATCGCCCTAAGAAAAACAAGAGGATTTGTCATGGCTAAAATCGGATTTATCGGCACGGGCATCATGGGCTCACCCATGGCCAGCAACCTGCAAAAGGCCGGGCACAGCCTGTTTCTGTCGACCCATCACGGTGCTGCACCGGCCGATCTGGTTGCCGCTGGCGCAATCGCCCTGGCCAGCCCGCGAGAAGTGGCCCAGGAAGCCGAATTCATCATCGTCATGGTGCCGGATACCCCTCAGGTTGAGGATGTGCTGTTTCGTGAAGACGGCATCGCCGCGGGCCTGAGCCCGAACAAGGTGGTGATCGACATGAGTTCGATCTCGCCTACGGCCACCAAAGCGTTCGCCGAAAAAATCAACGCCAAGGGTGCTCAGTACCTCGACGCGCCGGTATCCGGCGGTGAAGTTGGCGCCAAGGCCGGCTCACTGAGCATCATGGTCGGCGGTGACGAAAAAACCTTCGCCCGCGCCCTGCCGCTGCTGCAGAGCATGGGCAAGAACATCACCCTGGTGGGCGGCAATGGCGACGGTCAAACCGCCAAGGTAGCCAACCAGATCATCGTCGCCCTGAATATCCAGGCCGTGGCCGAAGCCCTGGTATTTGCCGCGAAAAACGGCGCTGACCCGGCCAAGGTTCGCGAAGCACTGATGGGTGGCTTTGCCTCCTCGAAAATCCTCGAAGTGCACGGCGAGCGCATGATCAAGGGCACTTTTGACCCGGGCTTCCGTATCAGCCTGCATCAAAAAGACCTCAACCTGGCCCTGGCCGGTGCCCGTGAGCTGGGGATCAATCTGCCCAACACCGCCAATGCCCAGCAAGTGTTCAGCACCTGCGCGGCCATCGGTGGCAGCAACTGGGACCACTCGGCGCTGATCAAGGGCCTGGAGCACATGGCCAACTTCTCGATTCGCGACAAGTAAGCCCACCGGTCTGCCCTTTTTGGGGAGACCGCACTACCTGTAGTCGCTGCCGAGGCACGAAGGCTGCGAGTTCTTGATCATGCAGGGAGCCAATCAAGAGCTCGCAGCCTTCGTGCCTCGGCTGCGACTACCAGGTAACAATCATGAGTTCAAACCCCTGCCCCGACTGGGCGACGGCCCTGTGCGCCAGTTTCGGCCAGATCTTCCTCCAGCGTCATCCTCTGTGCGGCGTGCTGTGCCTGCTGGCCATTCTGATCAGTGCCCCCACCCTGCTCGGTGGCGCCTTGCTTGGCGGTATTGCCGGGCTCCTCACCGCGCAACGGCGCGACTATCCCAAGGCCGAACGCCAGGCGGGTCTGTACAGCTACAACGGTATCTTGCTGGGCTTGCAGATAAGCCACCAGCTTGAATGGTCTGCCCTGTTGCCCTTGCTGATCATTGCCAGTGCCGGACTGAGTACGATGCTCGTGCACCAGTGGCTCAAGCGCGCCACCCCCGGGCAAAGCCTGCTGGCCTACACCGCGCCGTTTGTGGGTATTGGCTGGATCCTGCTGCACCTGACCAACCCGCCTGCACAAGCCATGGACCACACCCAGGCCGTCAATGGCCTCACACTGGCACAGGGGCTGTTCAAGGGCATTGCCCAGGTCATGCTGCTGCCACACCCGCTGGCCGGGTTGCTGATTGTGATCGGCCTGTGGCTCAGCAGTTGGCGGGCGGCGCTATGGGCCATCACCGGTTCACTGACCGGTATGCTGTTTGCCTTGTATCAACAGGACAGCGCGGCTGCACTGGACGGCCTGGCCGGCTACAACCCGGCACTCGCCGCATTGGCCCTGAGTCAGCAAGCACGGCGTCCCTGGCTGCCCGTGGCGGGGATTATCGTGACCTTGCTGATCACCCCGGGCTTTATTGCCCTGGGCCTCGCCCCCCTGACCGCACCCTTTATCCTCGGATGCTGGCTGGTGCACGCCAGTGTGCGCATCCTGCACCCTGCACAAGAACAATGCAGGTTGCGCATTGAGCGTTAATACTCGAACCTTCTGACCTTTGGGCATCGAGCAACCTGCATGGATAACAATGACTGGCGCCAGCGCTTGTATGTGATGGTCTTTCAGGCCGATACCCCGGCGGGGCGGCGTTTCGACACCGCCCTGCTGCTGATCATCCTGTGCAGCCTGGTGGTCGTGGTGCTCGACAGCATCAACAGCATTCACCGCGACTACGCCAAACTGCTGGCCTATATCGAGTGGGGTTTCACCTTTGTATTCGCCGTGGAATACGGCCTGCGTCTGTATTGCTCGCCCAAACCTCTGCGTTACGCCTTCAGCTTCTACGGCCTGGTGGATTTGCTGGCCATCGTGCCGGGAATTCTGGCGATCTATTACAGCGACGCGCAGTACCTGTTGATCATCCGCATCATTCGCATGTTGCGGATTTTTCGTATCCTCAAGCTGCGCCCCTACCTGAGCCAGGCCAACTATCTGCTCTCGGCGCTGCGCGGCAGCAAGCAAAAAATCATCGTGTTCCTGGTCAGCGTCTCCACCCTGGTTACGGTGTTCGGCAGTCTGATGTATGTGGTCGAAGGGCCTGCAAACGGCTTTACCAGTATTCCGGTAAGTATCTATTGGGCCATTGTCACCCTGACGACTGTGGGTTTTGGTGACATAGTGCCCAAAACCGTACTGGGGCAAGTGATCTCGGCGATGGTGATGATCACCGGCTACTCGATCATTGCCGTGCCCACCGGCATCTTCACTGCCGAATTGGCCAACGCCATGCGTGGCGAGCAACTCAAGCACGACTGCCCGACCTGCAAAAAGAACACTCACGAACAATCGGCGTCTTTTTGTTCACGGTGCGGCAATGCTCTTTTTACGAAAAAAGCATAACCACAGCACTTTTTAATCTTTTAAGGACTATGCGACAGTCGCTATAGTTACTGGCAATTTGCCCTTATTGCTCCCTATAACAAGGAATGCGCAGTGAAAAAACTCTTTAGTGCCTCAATTCTGGCCGCTGGCCTGGCCCTTGGCAGTGTCGCGAGTGCAGCGACCCCACCGCCACTGCTAAACGTGTCCTACGATGTGATGCGTGATTTCTACAAAGACTACAACGCAGCCTTCCAGAAGCACTGGGCACAAGAGCACAACGGCGAAAAGCTCAACGTACAAATGTCATTTGGTGGTTCCAGCAAACAGGCCCGCTCGGTCATCGATGGCTTGCCGGCGGACGTGATCACCATGAACATGGCCACCGACATCAATGCCCTGGCCGACAACGGCCATCTGGTCCCGGAAAACTGGGTCACCCGCCTGCCGGACAACAGCGCACCGTTTACCTCGGCCACCGTTTTCATCGTGCGCAAGGGCAACCCCAAGGCTCTGAAAGACTGGCCCGACCTGCTCAAGGACGGCGTACAGGTCATCGTACCCAACCCGAAAACTTCGGGTAACGGCCGCTACACCTTCCTGTCGGCCTGGGGCTATGTACTGAAAAACGGCGGTGACGAAACCAAAGCCAAGGACTTTGTGGCCAAGTTGTTCAAGCAGGCTCCAGTGCTTGATACCGGCGGTCGTGCAGCCACCACCACCTTTATGACCAATCAGATCGGCGATGTGCTGGTGACGTTCGAAAACGAGGCGGAAATGATCGCCCGTGAATTTGGTCGCGACCAGTTCGAAGTGATCTACCCGAGCGTATCGGCAGAAGCCGAGCCGCCTGTGACGGTAGTGGACAAAGTGGTCGACAAAAAAGGCACCCGCGCCACGGCCGAAGCCTACCTCAAGTACCTGTGGTCGCCTGAAGGCCAGGAAATCGCTGCTAAAAACTACCTGCGCCCGCGTGACCAGGCAATTCTCGCCAAGTACAACGACCGCTTCCCGAAAGTCGACTTCCTGTCGGTTGAAAAAACCTTCGGCGACTGGCGCGACGTGCAGAAAAAGTACTTCAACGACGGTGGCGTGTTCGACCAGATCTACAACGCGCAATAATCCCCTGTCCGGTTGCAAGCCCGCCTTCCATTGTGGGAGCGGGCTTGCTCGCGAAGGGATGCCCCCGGTACGCCTGACTGCCCCCCTCGCCTGCATCGCAGGCAAGCCAACTCCCCCAGGTTTTGCAGCACCTGCAAAAGCCTGTACATATCAACAGTAAAAAAACTTGCTCTCGCGCCTGTCTCTGCCCATGCTGTGCATCTTCTGCGATGCGTGAATGAGTTGAGCGATGCGGCTGTTTCTGTGTGAAAAACCCTCCCAGGCCAAAGATATTGCCGCCGTGCTCGGTGCCAGCCGCCGCGGTGATGGCTGCTGGGTGGGCGCCAATGCCACCGTCACCTGGTGCATCGGTCACCTGCTCGAAACCGCCCCGCCCGACGCCTACGATGAGCGCTACAAGCGCTGGGTACTGGCTGACCTGCCGATCATTCCGGAAAAATGGAAAATGCGCGTCAAACCCAAGACCGCCAGCCAGTTCAAGGCCGTCAAGCGCCTGCTCGGTGAAGCCACAGAACTGGTCATAGCCACCGACGCCGACCGCGAAGGCGAGATGATTGCCCGCGAACTGGTCGAGCACTGCCGCTACCGCGGCCCCATCCAGCGCCTGTGGCTGTCGGCCCTGGACGACGCCTCGATCCGCAAGGCCCTGGCTGCGCTCAAGCCCGGCAGCGACACCTTCAACCTCTATCACTCGGCCCTCGGCCGCTCGCGGGCCGACTGGTTGATCGGCATGAACATGAGCCGCCTGTTTACCCTGCTCGGCCGCCAGTCGGGCTATCAAGGCGTATTGCCAGTGGGCCGTGTGCAGACCCCTACGCTGCGGCTGGTGGTCGATCGTGATCGCAGCATCAGCGACTTTATCCCCGTGGCCTACTGGGCCATAGACGTACAGCTCAGGCACGACGGGCAGTTATTCACCGCGCAATGGCGGGCCGATCCCGACACCTGCGACGACCAGGACCGCTGCCTCAATCAGGCCCATGCCCAACAGGCCGCAAGTGCAATGCAAAACGCCAGCAGCGCCCGGGTGATCAAGCTGCGCACCGAGCGCATGCGTGAAGTCGCGCCATTGCCGTTCGATCTGGGCACGCTGCAGGAAGTGTGTTCAAAAAAGCTCGGCCTCGGCGCCCAGGAAACCCTCGATATTGCCCAGGCCCTGTACGAAACCTACAAGGTCGTCACCTATCCGCGCAGCGATTGCGGCTACTTGCCACAGAGCCAGCACGGCGAAGCCGCGTCGATTCTCAGCGCCTTGCAGCAGGCCGATCCGTCACTGGCACCACTGGCCAGCCATCTGGACCCGCAGCGCCGTTCACGGGCCTGGAACGACGCAAAAGTCAGCGCCCACCACGGCATCATTCCTACAGCTGCTGCAAAGAATATTGAACGCCTGAGCGGCAAACATCGCGCGGTATATACGCTGATTCGCGCACGCTACCTCGCGCAGTTTCTGCCCAACCATGAATACGACCGCACCCAGGCCGACTTTGATTGTGCAGGGCAAAACCTGCGGGCCGTCGGCAAGCAGATCGTCGAGCCCGGCTGGAAGCGCGCCCTGCCCGAAGCACTGGCCCCGGCCAAAGGTCGCGAAGCCCCTGCTCCACAGCCCCTGCCGTTATTGCGCGAAGGGCTGGACTGCGCGATTGCCGCGGTCAACCTCAAGGACTTGTGGACCCAGCCGCCCAAGCCGTTCACCGAAGGCGACCTGATCAAGGCGATGAAAAACGTCGCCAAGCTGGTGCAGGACCCGCTGCTCAAGCAAAAACTCAAGGACACCACCGGTATCGGCACCGAAGCCACCCGCGCCGGCATCATCCAGGGCTTGCTCGATCGCGGTTACCTGAGCAAAAACGGCAAGGCCCTGGCGGCGACCGCCCCCGCCTTTAGCCTGATCGACGCGGTACCGCGCGCCATTGCCGACCCCGGCACCACGGCCATCTGGGAGCAGGCGCTGGACATGGTGCAAAGCGGCGAAATGACCCTCGACGTATTCGTCGCCAAACAGGCGGCGTGGATGAGCAAACATATCGAACGTTGCAGCGCCATGACCATGACGATCAGCGGTCCGGCCAGCCCGGCCGGTGCGGCGCCAGCCTGGAAGAACAAACGCAAGGCCGCTACGGGCAAGGCCAGACCCAAGCGGGCGGTGAAAGCAAAAGGGGCATGAGGCTCAGAGCGTCAATTGCCCGCTAATACAGGTCACCGCCGGGCCGCCCACCCAGATATCCTCGCCGATCTGCTCGATCGACACCCGCCCTGCCCGCCCCATTGCCGTACCCTGGCTGGCCACATAATGCGCCGGGGCAAGGCCTGCGCCGATCAGCCACTGCGCCAGCCCGGCATTCAGGCTACCGGTCACCGGATCTTCGGGCATGCCCTCGCCGGCACAGAATGCGCGCACTTCAAACTGCGCCTCGTCGCCATCGAGTTCAGGCTGCCAAGGGGCAACCACACCGATCGACAGTCCGAGCAACTGCGAGTAATCGGGCTCTAAAGCCAGCACCTGCTCACGGTCACGCAACATCAACGCCACCCAGCCCGGGCCATTATCGACCCAACGCGCCTGCACCACCGCCTGCTCCTCGATGCCCAGGCCACGGCAGATACGCTGCAGCAAATCCCCCTCAACAGCACCCGTACGCAACAGGGGCGGTGCAGTAAAAGCCAGTTGCCCGGCCTGGCGACGAAGACGGATCAACCCCGCGGCGCACTCCTGCACGATCTCTTGACCACGGGGCACGCCGCCGGCTTCCAGCCAGGCGTGGCAACTGCCCAGCGTAGGGTGGCCAGCAAAAGGCAGCTCGTTGAGAGTGGTAAAAATTCGCAGGCGGTAATCGGCATCAGGGTTTTGCGGCTTGAGCACAAAAGTGGTTTCACTCAGATTGGTCCAGCGCGCAAAGTCGGCCATTTGCGTGTCACTCAGGCTGTCGGCATTCAACACCACGGCCACCGGGTTGCCCTTGAGGGCAACGCTGCTGAAAACGTCAACTTGCTTGAATTCGAATGGGCGCATGACCGGCTCCTGATAGTGATCAGCAAGCACCCTACACAATTTGCGTAGCCGCTGGCGAGGCAGCGGCTACCCCATCAAACATTCAGACCAGATCCGTACCCTCACGCTTGGCCTTGCGCATATCGCGCCACAGGCTGACGCACAGGGTCAACATTACGGCCCCGGCAATGGCCGGCCAGATCAGGACATACAGGGTCAAAGCGAAACTGGACATGGGGTGGCTCCTTTTTCAGTGGCAGGTTCGACGGTGTGGTGGAAGGCCACAACACGTTCGTTGATACAGTCAAAATCAAAGGTTTCATTGGCCAGCAAGCTCACCAGCACACACACCACGGTGCTGACACCGTAAGCGGTCAATGAACTGAGCAACACCGGGTAATCGCGGAGAAAACCGAACGCGAATGGCGCCAGTACCAAGAACGCCAATCCGCCCATCACAAAACCCACGCGCTTGCCAAAAAAGCCGAACGCCATCAGGCCAATCACCACCCCGCCGCCGATCGAGGCACAGAGTTCGAAGAACAGCGCCACCGCACCTTGCATCTGCAACAATTCGAAGCGGGCGACCAAAAACATCACAAACCCGGCAATCGCTGCACTGGTAAAGGCCGCGTTGGTAATCCGCTGCCAATACAGGCTGGCAATAACAGGAAAGACAATCGCGCCCCATAGCGCGCCGACAAAAATCAGCATGGTCAGGATATCGAGTTTCATGCTGGCAAAAATCATCGCCAGCATGGTTGCCAGCACCATGGTCAGGCGCCCGACAAACAACATGGTTTTTGGATTGGGTTTGCCCTTGGCTATGTTCTTGCCATACACGTCAGTCATCACCAGCGCCGACAAGGCGGACAGGTCGGAATCCGCCGTGGACGACAGCGAACCGATCACCATGATGAAAAACAGCCCCACCGCAAACGGCGGCAAGTAGGTCGAGGCCATTTGCGGGATCAGGTTATTGAGGTCGCCATCCTGCGGCTCGATACCTGCCAGCAGGGCCAAAAACCCCAGCATGCCCAGCCCGATCACAATCGAGGCATAACCGATGGTGGCGGTGACGAATGTCGACTTCATCAAGTCTTCACGCACGGCAAACAGCCGCTGGGCGATGGTCTGGTTACCAATGGCGTAGGCCAGCACGGCCACGAAGTAAGGTGCGCCCTGCTCCAGAATCGCGGTTTTCGAATAGAAGCTGGCTTGCTCGGGGGTGATCCTCGGCATGCCCTGGGCGAAGATTTCAGGGCCGCCCAACTGGAAGAAAATAATCGGAATAATCACCACCGCAGCGAAGATCATGGCGAATAGCTGGCCGAAATCAGTAAGCACCGATGAGCGAAACCCTGACCAGATGGTGTAAGTCAGAATCCCGACACCGGCGATAAGCACACCATGGGTAAAGCTCAGCGGCGAAAGCACCGCGACCAGTGCCCCGGCGGCGGTGAAATTGACCATCAGGCTGATCAGACTGCCGACGATATTGGAACCCGCCAGAATCATCTGGCTGGAACGCCCGTGCCGTGCGTGCATGATCTCCGCCAGGGTATGGGCCTTGGGCGCCAGTTGCCGGAAACGCCGGCCAAAGGGGTAGATAAACAGAATCATCAGCGCGCCCCAGAAGCCATAGTGCAAGGCCCCCGAGAGACCAAACTTGTAGCCCGCACTGGCGGCGGCGTAAAAGGAAGCGGCCCAGATCCAGGTGGCCGTCATGCTGGCGGCCGACATGCCAAAGCCGATGGAGTTATTGGAGACCATATAGCCGTCGACGTTTTCGTCCTTGCGGCCCACGCGCAACGACACCAAAAAGGTCAGGCCATAAAAACAGAACAGAAGCAGCAACACGGTGAGGGTGGAAAGTTGGAACATTCCTTTCTCCTTTCTTATGCGCACACAGTCGTTACAGACGCAACGAAAGGCCGAAATCGGCAGGTGCAACAACCCGGATTTCCTGACAGGCAGGCGATAGCGGACAGCGGTCCGTGGGTTGTCAAAGTGATGGCTGGCAAGTGACGGAACGCAAGAGGCGTTCCAGGTCAAAAGGCAAAGCGTGCGCTAGCACGTTGAGCCGGTGCTTGCAGCAATGGCCGGCAAGGTGCCGGGAGATAAGTCCGGTATCAGTGGCACAAAGCCCTGACACGAACGGATCAGAAGTATACAGATTCTGGGGGGATTTTGCTGGAAGTGGTAGCTAATAAAAAATTATTTAAATACGAAAAATCGAGGAAGCCCAAGACTTGCTGCAAGGTTCGCTAATTGGGCCATGAAAAGGATTTTGGGATAAGTCGAAGGCGGTTGTTAACTCGCCTTCCGCTCTCCCCGTCTTATATCCACCACATACTATTTGAAGCAATGCCAGATTGAAAATCTGCTAACCAGAAAGGTTGATATTGGCCCAATCGGCTGCTGGCGGGTTAAATATAACTATTACTAGCATCATAGCCTGTCACAAACCAGCCAGATGCCTTTTAAAAACACCCTCATACCAAAATGCTTTTTCGTCATTTAACCATTCGTCAAATTCAGGAAGTCGAATATCCATGATTTGGGACATCTCAACTCCATAGCGGTAAAACAAAGCTAAAAGCTCTATAAGACTTGACTCGTCTACCCGAGACTTATCAACTTGAATATAAAGTATGCGGCCTCGTCCGAAATATTCAGTAACGCATTCAATTTTATCAAGCCAGCCAAAAAAGGCTGCCTCATCTAATTTTGAATAGTATTTTACCGCTGTGGCTTGCAGCTCAAATTTATTAACGTCGGAATTCACTTGATTTTTTCCTCTGGATAGATGTTTTCATAGCCTCCTCCACGAGCGTCTTGCACGTCCCAATGAGCTCCACCATGTGCCGTTTCACCCAAACCTGTTGGAACCCAAGTCCTTCCTTTAGAATCTTTCCAACCACTGCTTCGACCGTCACGGGTTTTCCCCCACTCCTCGCCAGTTTTTGGATCTTTGAAACCCTCTGCAGCTCCGGGTTTGCCTGGGGCTTTAGCACCGTATTTATCATAGGCATCAGTAGGTGGTTTAGCAAACATTGGTTGGGTGAGCAGACCAAACACAAAGCTTGTTGCAGAGGCTGCACCTATAGAACTGTAGCTAATAGAGTTTCCTTCAACGCGCGGCAGACTCATAGCCGTAACAGTAGAACTTGGTAGTTCAATCGCCGCATTAGCATTCCACTGAGCACCAGGATCACCTGAAACGGCGGCATTCGGGTTATCTACACTGGAAGAAATTGCACTTCCAGTTATGACACCTATCACAGCGGCTATCGAGTTTGAGGCAATAGCCATAAGAGGCTGATTGCCATCAGGATCCACATATTTATAAGGATTGTTATTTGCGAAGGCATAACGATTGAAGCTGTGTACATTATCAGTAGTAAAGCCCAGAGGATCCACCCCAATAAATCTGCCAAGGTGGAGATCATAATACCTCTCCCCCATGTAAGATAGACCAGTGACGATATCGAACTCTTTCCCTTGAAAACCTAAAGCGTCATTACTGCCGTTTGAAGCCTCATTCAACCTCTCTCCATATGGCTTGTAGTTTTCTTTCCAAAGCAAAGTACCAGCCGAATCTGTAGCCGCAACTGGCGAACCTGAAAGATCGTTATGATAGTATGTGACACTCCCCGCAAATGACAAATTTGAAGCTGCAACAAACATCGCAACAACGAATGCAAATTGAAACTTAATTCTAAGCATTTATTTGCGCCTTTCTGGCAATTCACGGACTTACTTTTTGCGCTATACGATAATTTCCCAGATAAATAAATTCAGTTAATTTGTCTCCACTCAAGTTTATTATTGGCTTATCAACCCCATCATACATCTCATAGGTTTTAACACCCGAACGCGACACCGATGAGCGACGCCCCAACCCATCGTAACTATATTCAATTTTTTTTGATGGATCATCACAATTGACACAGATGAGATTAGATACCCAATCAAATATATATGAGAACTCTTGACTATCCACCACATTCCCATATGCATCATATTTATAATTAGAAGCACGCATACCGGTAGTACTGACTAACTTATTGCTACTATCGTATGAATAATAAAGAGTCGATTGACCAAACACTTGACTGACAATATTTCCGACTCCGTCGTAACAGATTTTTCCTGAGCCCCAATACGCATCTGCACCAACCAATCTGCCAAGCTTGTCGTAGCGATCGAAACGGCCATCTATAGCATCTTCAATCTTCAGGAGGTTCCCTACGCTGTCATATGTATAAGCCGTACTGAAATAGGCTTCTGAATTTGCTGATTTTTGAGTTTTAAAACTGGACATCCACAGACGACTATTCTGTCCATAACTGCTTGTCACTCCATTGGCATATCGAATACTCTTCAACTGTCCAGACGACCAGTATTGAACATCATTTACGAATCCTGCAATGCTAGTTGTCCGCCCGAGGACATCTACAGTGTAACTCTGAACTCGCCCAGAGACTGGATATGTTACCTCAGTTATATTTCCGTTCTCGTCATAGCCATATTGCACCCGAAATGACTTTCTATCTAAAGTCAATGTATCGATCAAAAGACGCCCTACAGCATCGTACGACATTACTCGACGTCCACCAGGCGATATGGAGGAGACAAGTCTATTTTGTTTATTATAGGCCATCATAATGGGACCAACTGCCTCAGGATACGATATAGAAATCAATCTTCCTTGCCCGTTATATGCATAGTTAGTCACACCCGAAGCACCGACTTTCCTTGTAGTCATTCGCCCAGCCAAATCACGCCCATAAGTAGTCAGCCCGACTTCAGGATTATAAGTTGATGCTAAATACCCATTGGAGTTATAACTATAACTTCTGGTGATACCGCCTTATGAAACTGATACCACCTGATCTCGACCATCCCGTGCAATCGATATATTAGCAGCGCTCTCTGGCAAAGATATTCCAATAAGGTGTATTTCCCTCGAATCACCGTACCCCCGATATTTATAACCAGTCGCATTACCTAGTTCATCAGTGACTATACGAGTGCCAGCACCGTAGACAGTACTTTTTGACGTTTTATCTGCATGAGTAAGACGAACTACTCTTCCTAGCGCGTCGTATTGATATTTTGTTCCAGTGCTCGCATCAGGGTCTGATTCAAAAGTGAGCCGTCCATAACCATCATATTGCCGAGTTATAGTAATACCTCCTTTTGTCTCGCTCATGACCCGACCAAAACCGTCGAGCAAGCTAGTGACAACCAAAGGACCTCGCCTCTGAACCATGCTGCTTGGCGTGTATGATGTATATGTCGCGGCACCGACAGGAGGTATAACAGAAGTTACCCTACTGATAGCATCATAAGTAAATCTGGTAGTAAAACCTTCGCCATCAGTTTCGGATATTATATTCCCGACATCATCTACGATTCGTGAAACACTTATTGAATCAGGTTGCACTTCATTCTGAGGAGTACCAAGCTTGTAGTTTGTATATGTATAGATAGCATTTTCAGGAAGTGTCTCACTTGATACATTTCCAAGAGAATCATACGTATAGCTAAGTGACACGCCGTCTCGCGTAATTTTAGAAATTTGCCCATTATAGTCATAACTAGCAGTGATAGATGTAGATCCATCAGTCTTGGTCATTAGCTTACCGACCACCCATCTTGAGGTGTCGTTGTACCAAGTCAGATCAGTTGTACGCGCACCGCCATTCGGGCCTGACTCAGTAATTTTCGCTGGATTCCCATAAGCATCATGTTTTGAGAAAGTAGTAATATAATTAGCACCAGTTCTAGTTCTCTTAAGTTGACTGAGATCAGCAGCCCATGTATATGTGTCGTGAGATGAACCGTATTCCCACATGCCGATTGCTTGCATGGAGAGTAATCTCTGAGCCCAGCTATATTCGTCAGTATCACCATTTGGATAGGTAACTTTTTTAGGGCGCCCCATCAGCCAATACCCATTTGTTGGTATTGGACTATAGGAGGCTGTCATTAGGTAACCGGGGCCATAATATTCATAGCGAGTGACTCCATCAGGCCCACTAACATCAGTAGTGTCATAGCTCCCGGTTCCTCCATACCCGCCACGGCCATATTGATATGACCATGTTTGGCCAGTTGATAGTGTCTTACTGGCAATGCGCTCTGTGCGTGATTCTCCTGAAGGGGCAGCATTGCGGTAACGCCACAAATTACTATAGGTATATGTATATGAAGTCACCCCCCCACTAGGGAATCTCCGAACAAGCCTTCAGTTATGCGAGAATCCCCGCAACACCTGATCCGAGCCGCCCATGAGCCAGATGAGCTTTTCCGACTTTGAGTACGCCGGCAAGCGCAAGCAAACCCGCCGAGAGCGCTTCCTCGCCGAAATGGATCAGGTGGTGCCCTGGGCAGGCCTGCTGGAGCTGATCGAACCGTTCTACCCCAAGGCCGGCGGCGGTAGAAAACCCTATCCTCTGGAAACCATGCTGCGCATCCATCTGTTGCAGAACTGGTTCTCCCTGAGCGACCCGGCCATGGAAGAAGCGCTCTACGAAATCACGCCCATGCGCCAGTTCGCACGCCTGACGCTGAGCGCGCCAATCCCCGAAGACACCACGATCATGAACTTCCGGCACTTGCTGGAGAAGCATCAGCTCGCACCGGCAATCCTTGCGGTCATCAATGGTTATCTGCAGGAAAAAGGCCTGTCGCTGCGCCAAGGCACCATCGTCGATGCCACCATTATTCATGCCCCCAGCTCGACCAAGAATAAAGAAGGCAAGCGTGATCCCGAGATGCACCAGACCAAGAAAGGCGGTCAGTATTTCTTCGGGATGAAGGCGCACATCGGTGCCGATGTCGAGTCCGGCCTGGTGCATCACGTCCATGGCACCGCTGCCAATGTGGCCGATGTCACGCAGGTGGCTGAACTGCTGCATGGCGAAGAAAACGCCGTGTATGCAGATGCCGGTTACACCGGTGTCGAAAGGCGCGAAGAGCATGAAAATCGGGGGGTGATCTGGCAGATTGCAGCGCGTCGCAGCACCTATTCCAAGCTGAACCAGCGCAGCGTACTGTACAAAGCCAAGCGCAAGATCGAGTTCTGCAAGGCTCAGACACGGGCCAAGGTCGAGCATCCGTTTCGCGTGATCAAGCGGCAGTTTGGTTACGTGAAAGTACGTTTTCGTGGGCTGATGAAAAACACGGCTCAGTTGACCACGCTGTTCGCCCTGGCAAACCTGTGGAGGGTTCGAAAACAGCTCATGGGTATGGGTGAGGTTCGCGTTTAACACGGAGAACCGGTCGAAAAAGCTCTCCGTACATGATTTTTCGGTCACTTTTCGTCCAATGACGCTGTAGGTGCCTGGAAAATTGCAACTTGCCGCGGCTGCACGACAAGTTGATCGGAGCATCCCTAGGCCTCTGAATCCCGATCAACTTCCGAGCGGATAGAGTAGCATTATCCAAAGGAGTAGTGACCATAGCTGCACCATTGAAAGGATATTCTTGAAACAACCCAGAACCATAGGTATACCTCCAAGAGTCACCTACCGCATTAATAACCCGACTTAATAATATAGAATTTCGGGCATCTCCCGCCTTATATACATATGTGACAGTACGCCCAACACCATCAACCACAGACTTGAGCCTGTTTGTATCTGCATAATAGTTAAAGTTTAAAACTCTATTATCACTACTTTTGACAGACAACAAAACAGTACTCATTAATTCACCTATTCTGTCTCCCACCCCACCATAACCATTAGGCAGGTTAGAGTTACCAGGGATAGCGAAATATGGAGTAGGCATACCAATTTCTTTGTATGTATATGATATCCAGTTTCCATATGCATCCGTAGCTTTCTTAGCTTGAAAATACATATGAGATGTCGCAGGAGGTCTTTTCGCCATTGGGGCGTGCGGCCCCATTACCACGAATGGAACTACAAAAAAATAGCTTACTCTTCGATCACGAACAAAATCCCCCATGTCATAAGCGATGCCGGACGGGGAATACAGCATGAGGTTTTGTGCGTCACAGCGAAGTTTCCAGTTATCTTGGGTCCTTGCTTCGTAAGGAGCAGACCAAAAAAAAGAAGCTGTTGAACCATCACTCTGTTCCAGCATAAATTCGGAGTATTTAGTTAATGACCAGGGTAGGCCTTTGCCTGCACATAAGTTAGTCAGCGCATTTTCCGGATATCTACCACTCCCTCCAGACCTATTAACATTAGGCCCTGGCTGCAAAGGCAAATATATCTTGGGTGCTACCGCAATTTTCCAGCCAGGCCCAAGTGCCGCCCACTCATAGCTCCGCTTGAAAGTAGCACGCAACCCTGCAGACAAATTAAATAAGTCGTATGTTCGACGAACCGTTATATCTAGCCCTTTAGGCCCAGGAATTGAAAGGTCCACCTGATGAACTTTCAAATTCCCTGTATGTGGATCGATTGAATCCTCATCTAGCGCACTCTTGTTGTCAAAATGTCTCGGCAGGTTATCAATAGGTGTAGAGTATTCTAGCCCTGAACGCGCGTGGGCCGTAAAATTAAACCCTGCCGCCACTATTACGATAATGGTCGCAAACCAAAAGCCTCTAACTTTTACGGACTTATTTTTCATGGCATTACACACCCCATATCATCTATATTACTAGCACTGAAGGATCAAACACTAATAATAATTTTTCTTTACAAGTTATTATGCTTCACGCGCCCAGGCTAACCACCAAACATTACACGCCACATACAATCTCCTGCCTCTCGACACTTAGCATTAACTTTCCCTACGCTGCGCTGGCATGTGCTGATTCAAGCTGGAACTTTCGAACAAGGCGACAAAATAGACAAACTCCAAACCCAGGCAGATCTTGGCTCATCCACTATCAAATTAGTTAAGCCAAAAGTCTCACCGACGTTGATCGCCTACAACAAACCCGCCCTCCCCGCGCAAAAAACTACCC
Source organism: Pseudomonas sp. WS 5051 (assembly GCF_012985715.1). Lineage (NCBI taxonomy): Bacteria > Pseudomonadati > Pseudomonadota > Gammaproteobacteria > Pseudomonadales > Pseudomonadaceae > Pseudomonas > Pseudomonas sp. WS 5051. The sequence continues at coordinate 167,691 of NZ_JAAQWV010000004.1, read as the reverse complement.
GAAGAGCATTAAATTAACAACAAAATGCAGGGAATTTCACATCACTCATAACTTCTTACTAATACACAGAAAGCAACTTCGCTTTTTCATTAGCACTATGACCCACACAGGCCGCGCGAAGTAAAACTATAGAATAACTTAATAGACAACATCATCCTACCCACATCAACCAAGACAACCTTAACCACCACAACCGCTCTATCAACATTAAAAATAACACTTCACCAGCCACCTACTAATTCCAAATCTAGTAGAAACCAAACATACACACAAATAAAAAACATGATTTTCAGATAACACCTACACACAGCGTAATACGCCTCCTATTTCAGGAAAGAAATATCTCAAATAAACCAATAAAGTTCCGCAGCAGCTACCAGGGCATACACCCTTTACATTTTATTACCAGAACCGGCCACAGTTATGCCTCCCAACTTTTTATAGCGTGGCTTATGAATACGGCGCTTCTCTCCAAACCGTAAACACAGACAAAATCGGAACCCCAAAGGTCGCCGCCTTATGCCACTAGGACTGCCAACTCAACCCCAGCGGTACGCCGCTGACAACGGTAGATTTCTACGGGGCGTAGGGCTTACTGCGCAGTTCCAGCCCTTACCCCAGTGGTAGTAGGCTCGTTGACGGTAGAATTTGTTGGCTTCTCATGCACCACCTGCGCACGGATGAAAGTGAGCAGGTCTTTGCCACCGGTGCAAACAAAGGCATCGGAGATGCGGTGTCCGCAGCGTGATCAGCGCTTTAGGTCACCCGGCTGACAAGCCACTCAAACGGCCCCATCGGCCAAGAAGCGCCAGTGCGGCCGATAGCCAATAAAAACGGCTATTACCATATATCCGGAGAAGAATTAGAAAGTAACTGCTCGCCAGTGGATAAATGGTGAGCCTGACAAAGGTGACCACCTGGGAACAAGTTGCACCGAGCGCTACGACGCCTCCATACCCTGCAATGCAACAAACAATCCACCCAGAAACCAATTGATATAGTGCTACCCCGAAGGGGGGGGTGTCGGTCCAACCACTCGAAACCGTTGGCGCGCACGACATACATGCCCGCCAGAAAAGGCAGCAACTTGTAGGTAAGCCCTGCCAAAAAGCGCCATAACTCCTCTGCCTGCAGTAAAAACCAGCATGTCAACCGATGCCACAAACTATGTGCCAAGCACCAGCTTGAGCTGATTGAACGACACCAGATACAGCGCCATCATCTAAAGACTGATCGTCACATAGCCTACGATGATAAGGCTCGGCCAGACCAGTTTGTGCAGCGCCCCAGAACATACAGCGCAACGGCCCGGCGCAAATACCGTAGAAAAAAAATAACGCTCATTGAGCTGTTGCAAGTATCGAGGAGACAGCCGCAAACCGGTACCGAAGAGAAACAAAAACAGGGTAAAGAACTTGCTGGCGAATAACAGGGGCTATGCACGGACAAACGGGCTTTCAACGCCACAGGTCGATTCGGCGCCAGAGGTGGCTGGCGAGTAGTACGCGGTATTGATATAGAAAAAACGGCGACCCGAAGGTCGCCGCTTGGCTTTACTTGAACTGCCGACTCAACCCCGGCGGTACGCCGCTGATATCGGTCTCTTCCCACGGCCCGTTGGGGCTCACCGCGCGGCTCCAGCCGTTGTCCCAGCGGTAGTAGGCGCGCTGGCGGTAGAAGACGTTGGTCTGGTTATCCAGCACATACACGCCCAGACGCGCATCCCAGTGGCTAGGCCCGCCCGGCGGCGGCGCAAAGGTCGCCGAGGTGCGCGGCAACGGTTTTGGCGCCTTGGGAATCGGCATGTCCGGCAGGGGCTTGCCCGAGGGCTGGGGTGTCGGCTGCGGCATCGGCGTTGTTGGCGCAGGCGGTTCGTAAGGCTGTTGAACCGCACAGGCGCTCAGGCCTAGAGCTAGCGCGAGCAAGGTAATACGGGCGAATACGGCCATGGCGGCTTCTCTTGTAAGTCAGCTAAGACCCCCTGTGGCAGCGGACTTGCTCGCGATTCAATCAATGCGGATTCACTGGAGGACCGCGTCGTCTGCATCGCGAGCAAGCCCGCTGCCACATTCGGGGCATTTATTTATCCGGGCTGTCGATGGTCAGTTGTTGCAGCTCCCGAGTGCTGCTAGACAGCGGCTGGCTGCGCCCTACCCACTCGCCTGCTGTTGGCTGGCCAGCACGGGAGATGCGTGCCATTAATTGGACTTCAGGAAAGTTGGACAGTTTCAATTGCGGCATCATTGCGTCGACATCGCCCAGCTCAACCGTGATCGGCAGGTCCGCCACAGTCACGCGCTTGACCGCCAACGGTGCCGGCGGGCCGGAGACCGCACGGGCAAAGATAAACACGCTGTCACCCGGCAAGGCACTGGCCTTGACCGCATCGGCCAGATCCACGTTGACCTTGATCGAGGCCATCGCCTTGGCCACAGGTGCAGTTTCAACCTTGCCACCGCTGGCCTGCAGTTGCTCACGGGCCTTTGCAATACCCCCTTCCAGCGCCGCACGGGAGGCGTCGCCTTCAGGCAGTTCGGTCATCAACCGTTGCCAGTAGCCAATGGCCTGTTCGAAGCGCTGGTCCTCGAAGGCGGCGATGCCCAGCAGGCCCAGGCTGGTGACTTCCTTCGGGTCGGCCTTCAAGGCTTCATCGGTCAGCGCCTGGATTTTGTCGCTCCACTTTTTATCGTCGGCAAAGTACTGCGCCTGCGCCCACTGGCCCAGCAACTCGGGCTGACGACCGGCCAGGTTGGCCGCGCGTTCGAACACCCTGGCCGCATCCGCAGGACGGTTTTGTGCCATATAGGCACGGCCCAGGAAGTACAGGCCTTCGGCCGAGTCAGGTTGCGCAGCCGCGGCACGCTCAAGGCGCGCGACCATTTCTTCAAGGGATTGCGGCGGCTGGGAGAACTCGCGGGTCAGTTCGACCTTGTCGCTGGAACCAAAATGCAGGTACAGGCTCAAGCCCAGTACCGGCACCAGCACTGCGGCCAACAACGGAATGGCCTTGCCCAGACTGGACACCCGCCCCGGCGCCACACCTTCGGTGTCCGCGAGCAATTCGCGGGCCGCTTCGGCGCGGCCGGTTTCGAACTGTTCAGCGGTCAACACGCCCTCTTCGCGCTGGGCTTGCAACTCGGCCACCCGCTCTTGATACAAGGCAACGTTCAAAGCGGTACGGTCTTCTTCGCGCTGGGCACGGCGCCCGCGCAATACCGGGATCAATAAAAAGCTGAGGGCTATCAGTAGCAGCAAGCCTGCTGCGAGCCAGAAATCAATCATCTTTGGTTTTATCCAGCAAAGTGTCGAGGCGCTTGCGCTCCTCGGCAGAAAGTGTGTCCGAGCCTTCAACCTGCTCTGTACGTCGACGGCGCCCGACGATGACGCCAATCACCACCAGACCGCCCACCAGCAGGGCCAGCGGGCCAAACCAGAGCACTGCGGTCTTGCCGGTCAGGGCCGGTTTATAGAGCACGAAATCGCCGTAGCGGGCGACCATGAAATCGAGGATCTGCTGGTTGTCCTTGCCTTCACCGAGCATGCGATAGATCTCGCGGCGCAGGTCGGTGGCAATAGGGGCGTTGGAGTCGGCGATGTCCTGGTTCTGACACTTGGGGCAGCGCAGTTCCTTGGTCAGCTCACGAAAACGGTCGCGCTCGGCGTCGTTGGCAAACTCGTAGGTATCGATGGCGGCATGGGCAACCCCGGTCAGGGTCAAACCGAAAACCACGGCGGCTAGCCAGCGCTTCATGGTTTGGCCTCGTCAACCAGTGCCTGATATTTACCCGCAAGCTGCTCGCGCCACACGGTCTCGTCGATCACGCCGACAAACTTGTGGCGGATGATGCCCTTGCTGTCGATCAGGAATGTCTCAGGAGCGCCGTACACGCCCAGATTCAGGCCCAGGGAGCCGTCTGCGTCGTTGATGTCCAGCTGATAAGGGTTGTGGAAATCCTTAAGCCACTTCTTCGCATCTTCGTTGACGTCTTTGTAGTTCACGCCGTAGATCAGTACACCCTGATCGGCCAGTTTGGTCAGCACCGGGTGCTCGACCCGGCATGAAATGCACCAGGTGGCCCACACGTTGACCAGCGCAGGCTTGCCCTTGAGGTCAGCTTCGGTGAGGGTTTTGTCCCCCTCCACCGAAGGCAGGCTGAAGGCCGGGAACGGCTTGTCGATCATCGCCGACGGCAGCTCGGTCGGGTCCAGATACAAGCCCCGGTAGAGAAACCACGCCATACCGAGAAAAACGGCCAGCGGGACCAGCATCAACCAACGTCTCATGCCGTGGCTCCTGTCATGCCCAATGCTTCACGCACGCGGCTTTTAACCTTGACCCGGTAGCGACGATCCATCGCTGCCAGCAATCCACCAAAGCCTGTGAGCAGACCGCCAAACCAGATCCAGCGCACAAACGGTTTCACATGCACCCGCACGGCCCAAGCGCCGTTGTCCAGGGGCTCACCCAGCGCCACATAGAGGTCACGGGTGAAACCGGCGTCGATCCCGGCTTCGGTCATCATCGAGTTCTGCACCGTGTAGAGGCGTTTTTCCGGGTGCAGTACGCTGACTTCCTTGCCATTGCGGATGACACGCACGGTACCTTTGTCAGACGTAAAGTTCGGACCCTGGAAGTGCTTGGCGCCTTCAAAAATAAAGTGATAACCGCCCAGCTCCATCGACTCGCCCGGTGCCAGGCGCAAGTCGCGCTCGGCACTGTGCTGGCTCGACAACACCACCCCCAGCGCACACACGGCGATACCCAGGTGGGCAATCTGCATGCCCCAGTAGCTGCGGGTCAGGCTGCGCACGCCTTTGATCAGGCCCTTGTGACGGGTTTTGTCACCGATGTTACGCACCCCGGCCAGCAGCACCCAGGCCGCCAGCATAAAGGTGGTCAGCACCGCCCAGTTGAAGTCGCCATAGGCCACTCCGGCAATTGCCGACAGCGCGGCGCTGCCCAGCAGTACGGGGGTGAGCATGCCCAACAACCATTTGACCGGAGTGTCTTTCCAGCGCACCAGCACACCGACGGCCATCACCACCATCAGCAAAGCCATGAGCGGGATAAACAGGGCGTTGAAGTACGGCGGGCCCACCGACATCTTGGCGCCACTGATGGCATCCAGAATCAGTGGGTACAGGGTGCCGAGCAGAATCATCGACGCGGCCACCACCAGGATCAGGTTGTTGCCCAACAGCAGGGTCTCACGGGACCACAGCTTGAAGCTGACATGGCTTTTCACCACTGGCGCACGCAGGGCAAACAGGGTCAGCGAACCGCCGACCACAAACAGCAGGAAGATCAGGATGAATACGCCGCGCTCTGGGTCGGAAGCGAACGCATGCACCGAGGTCAACACGCCGGAACGCACCAGGAACGTACCCAGCAGGCTCAGGGAAAACGCAGCTATCGCCAGCAGTACGGTCCAGCTCTTGAACACACCACGTTTTTCGGTCACGGCCAGCGAGTGAATCAGCGCCGTACCCACCAACCATGGCATGAACGAAGCATTTTCTACCGGATCCCAGAACCACCAGCCGCCCCAGCCAAGCTCGTAATAAGCCCACCATGAACCCAGGGTGATGCCGATGCCGAGGAAGGCCCATGCCACGATGGTCCATGGACGCGACCAGCGCGCCCAGGCTGCGTCCAGCCGACCGCCGAGCAAGGCAGCAATGGCAAAGGCAAAAGCCACGGAGAAACCGACATAGCCCATGTACAGCATTGGCGGGTGAACAATCAGGCCAATGTCCTGCAGTAGCGGGTTAAGGTCGTTGCCATCCGAAGGAATCTGCGGCAGCAAGCGCACGAAAGGATCTGAGGTCAGGATCAAAAACAGCAGGAAGCCGACACTGATCATGCCCATGATCGCCAGCACACGCGCCAGCATCACTTGTGGCAGCTGCCGCGAGAAGATCGACACGGCAAAGGTCCAGCCACCGAGGATCATCGCCCACAACAGCAGCGAGCCTTCGTGGGCACCCCACACCGCGCTGAACTTGAAGTACCAGGGCAACGCGCTGTTCGAGTTGCTGGCTACGTACGCCACCGAAAAGTCATCGGCCATAAAGGCATAGGTCAGGCAGGCAAAGGAGAACAACAAAAAGGCAAATTGCCCCCAGGCAGCGGGTTGCGCCAGGCTCATCCACAATTTGTCGCCGCGCCAGGCGCCCAGCAGCGGCACGATGGCCTGCACAATGGCAAAGCACAGGGCCAGAATCATGGCCAGATGGCCCAATTCGGGAATATAGAGTCCAGACATCAGTACTTACCCTCACTTGCAGGCACAGGCGCGGATTGGCCACTTTCGTTCAGCGCCTTGGTCACTTCGGGCGGCATGTATTTTTCGTCGTGTTTGGCCAGCACTTCATCAGCCACCACCACACCCTGGGCATTGAGCTTGCCCAGCGCGACGATGCCCTGCCCTTCACGGAACAGGTCCGGGAGGATACCGCGATACTGGATGGTCACCGATTTGTTGAAATCGGTGACCACAAACTGCACGTCCAGCGAGTCACCTGAACGCTTGAGCGAACCGTCCTCGACCATGCCACCGGCACGGATCCGGGTATCCAATGGCGCTTCGCCATTGGCGATCTGGGTCGGGGTGTAAAACAGGTTGATGTTCTGCTGCAAGGCGCTCAGGGCCAGGGCCACGGCAGCGCCGACCCCTACCAGAATCGCCAGGATGATGATCAAGCGTTTTTTGCGCAGCGGATTCACTTCGAATTCTCCCGACGCAAACGACGCGCCTCTTGTTGCAGATAACGCCGGCGCGCCATGATTGGCAGTGCCACGTTCAACCCCAGCACCGCCAGGCAAATGCCATAGGCCGACCAGACATATACCCCGTGATGGCCCATGGCGAGAAAGTCGCCAAAAGAAGCAAAACTCATCGCGCACCCTCCAGAGCCTTCAACACCTCAGCCTTGACCCAGGTGCTGCGGGCCTCGCGCTTGAGCACCTCAAGACGCATGCGCAACAGCAGCACCGCGCCAAAGAAGCAATAAAAGCCCAGCACCGTGAGCAACAGCGGCATCCACATTTCCATGGGCATGGCCGGTTTTTCGGTCAGGGTGAAGGTCGCGCCCTGGTGCAGGGTGTTCCACCACTCCACCGAGTACTTGATGATCGGAATATTGATCACGCCCACAATCGCCAGCACCGCGCAGGCCTTGGCCGCACTGTCGCGATTGGTGATGGCGTTGCCCAGGGCAATCAGGCCGAAATACAGAAACAGCAGAATCAGCATCGAGGTCAGACGCGCATCCCAGACCCACCACGAGCCCCAGGTCGGCTTGCCCCACACCGCACCGGTGACCAGCGCCACGGCTGTCATCCAGGCGCCAATGGGTGCGGCGGATTGCAGGGCCACGTCGGCGATTTTCATCTTCCACACCAGCCCTACCACACCGCACACCGCCAGCATCACGTAGCAGAATTGCGCCAGCATGGCCGCAGGAACATGGATATAGATGATGCGGAAGCTGTTGCCCTGCTGGTAGTCCGGCGGTGCAAAGGCCAGGCCCCAGATCACCCCGCAGGTGATCAGCAACACGGCGGCAATGCTTAACCACGGCAACAGCCGCCCACTGATGGCATAGAACCATTTGGGCGAGCCGAGTTTGTGAAACCAAGTCCAGTTCATCACGCTGCTTCCATCACGGTGCCGGTCACGACAGGTGTGCTGTCATGCCAGCCAGGGTCTTTACTGGCCCACGCAGGCCAGACCTCATTATTCGCCGACGCTGATTTTCAGGCCGGCAGCTATTGCAAAAGGTGTCAGGGTTACAGCCAGGGCGGTCAGGCTACCAAGCCAGAGCAAATAACCGGTTGCAGGCATGCCTTGCAATGCCGCCTGCAGGGCGCCACTACCAAGGATCAATACCGGGATATATAAAGGCAGAATCAATAGCGCCAGTAGCAAGCCGCCGCGCTTGAGGCCCACGGTCAGGGCAGCGCCCACGGCACCAAGCAGGCTCAACACTGGCGTCCCCAGCAGCAACGACATCAGCAACACCGGCAGGCACGCCACCGGCAGCCCGAGCATCAGGGCCAGCAGGGGTGACAGGATCACCAGCGCCAGACCGGAAAACGCCCAGTGTGCCAGCACCTTGGCCAGTACCAGTAGAGGCAGGGGGTGCGACGAAAGGACCCACTGCTCAAGCGATCCGTCCTCGAAATCACTGCGGAAAAGCCCGTCCAGCGAGAGTAAAACCGCTAAAAGGGCCGCGACCCACAGCAGTCCTGGAGACAAGGTTTGCAACAATTTCGTCTCCGGGCCAACGGCCAGCGGAAACATTGCGATGACAATCGCGAAGAACACCAACGGGTTGGCCAATTCGGCCGGGCGACGGAACAGCAAACGCGCTTCGCGCGCCACCAACACGGCAAACACACTCATACAGCCCACTGCCCCAGGTCGATATTGCGGTAACCGGCTGGCATCCGGGTCAAGGTATGGTGCGTGGTGAGCACCACCATGCCGCCGCTTTCACAGTGGCGGGCCAGGTGTTCTTCGAGTTGCGCCACGCCCTGTTTATCGAGCGCGGTAAACGGCTCATCGAGAATCCACAACGGCGGGCTGTCCAGATACAGGCGGGCCAGCGCCACACGGCGCTGCTGCCCTGCCGACAAGGTGTGGCACGGCACATCCTCAAAACCCTGCAAGCCGACCTCATGCAACGCAGCCCAGATGGCATCACGGGTTGCCTGGCGATGCAAGGCGCACAGCCAGCTGAGGTTTTCTTCGGCCGTGAGCAAATCCTTGATTCCCGCCGCATGGCCGATCCACAGCAAATTGCTGGTCAATTCATGACGTTGGGCGCTCAGGGCCATACCGTTAAGCCGTACTTCGCCAGCCGTTGGCTGCATCAGGCCCGCCAACAAGCGCAGCAGGCTGGTTTTGCCGCTGCCGTTGGGGCCGCTGATTTGCAGCATGTCGCCGCTGCTCAGACGCAATTCGAGGTGTTCGAACAGCATCCGCCAGTCACGCTCACAAGCGAGCGCTACGGCTTCTAAAAGAGGGCTGGTCACGTAATTGAGGCCTTCACGGTTCAAGTCGGCGCAGGCATGGCCGTTAAAGTGATGCAGGATAAATGCATTTGCGGCCTGAATCAGAGAGCTGGATCAAACAATTGTTATGTTTTTTAGGCGCTCTGAACGACGGGGCAGCATTATACATGCCATGTCCTACGCTAAAGAGGGCAATTTCGACAGGTTGTTACGATGAAAGGCGACATGAATATTCCACCCATCCCACAACCCGCCCCCAGCAGTGTGCGTCAGGGGCTTGTGGGCGGTGAAGTGCTCAAGTTGCTGCAGCCCGCAGAGGGCCTGATAAAGCCCGGCCAAAGTGCCCAGGCCGAGGTGCTGTCACTCAAGCAAAACGATCTGAGCTTCCAGCTTTTGCTCAAGTTGACCCTGGCCAGTGGCCGCGAAACCAACGTGCAGGCCAGCAGCAATTTTCCCTTGCCGCTGGGCACCCAACTGGCCGTGACCCAGCCTTCTGCGGGAAACCTTGCGATCAGCCTGCAACAGGCCCTGAGCAGCAGCGTCGCCACTCTCACCCGCCTCGATACCCGACAGTTGCCAGTGGGCACGCTGCTGCAAGGCAAGGTACTGACCACTCAGGCCCTGGCGCAGCCCGCAGGGCAACCGACGGTTTATCGGTCACTGGTGACCTTGCTCAACAGCGCACTGAGCGGCACGACCCTGACCCTGGACAGCCCGCTGCCCTTGCGTATCGGCAGCTTGCTTAGCGCCCGTGTGGACGGCCCGCAGAGCCTCGAGTTTGTGCCGCTGAGCGGGCGCCAGGAACAACTGGCTGTGGCGCAACAACTGGCAACACAACAGAGCCGGCAAGGCTCGTTGGAGGGCCTTTTCAACGCCCTGCAAAAACTGCCGGCCACAGCCGACATGCCTGCTGAGCTGCGTGCATCCATCGACAAACTATTAGCCGGTTTGCCTACGCCCTACCAACTGAGCAACGCCAAAGGCCTGGGTGATGCCCTGCTCAACAGCGGGGCATTTCTGGAGGCCCGACTGCTGACCGGGCAAACCCCGGCACAGGCCCCTGACATGAAAGCTACCTTGCTGCGCCTTATTGCGCAGATCCTGCCCGGTCTGCCGTCAAGCACCAGCTTCAACCCCGGCATGGCTGCCAGCACCCAGGCCCAGGCCTTGCCGACTTTTGTGCGTAATGCCCTGGGCATGCTCGGCCAGGTCAGCGCCAAACCACAGCCCGGCGGCTTCCCCTTGCCCCAGCGCTTGCTGCAGAACGGTGAAGGTGAAGACAGCCTGGAGAACTTGCTGAAACTGGCAGCAGCAGCTGTCTCGCGGCTGCAAAGCCATCAGCTGTCCAGCCTGGAACAGAGTGGGCGCACGGCCGAGGGTGGTGTACTGACCACCTGGCAACTGGAAATCCCCATGCGCAATGCTCACGACATCGTACCTTTGCAGGTCAAGTTCCAGCGTGAAGATCCGCCGGAAAAACAAGCGCAAGACAAAACCGAATCCCGGGAGATCAAGGATCAACTATGGCGCGTGGAGCTGGCCTTCGACCTCGCCCCCCTGGGCCCGCTGCATGTGCAGGCGCAGCTGTTGCGGGGCAACCTGTCGGGCCAGCTCTGGGCCGAACAGGCATACACCGCCCGCCTGATCGAAAGTCAGCTGGGCAACTTGCGTCAGCGCCTGAGTGAAGCCGGGTTGAGCGTGACCGATCTGGATTGCCATCAAGGCATCCCGCCGCAAAGTGGCCATACCCGTCTGGAACAACGCTGGGTCGATGAAACCGCATGAATACACCTGCAGAACCGCGCCAGGCGATTGCCCTCAAATACGACGGCAAACAGGCCCCTACCCTCACCGCCAAGGGCGATGACGAACTGGCCGAAGCCATCCTGGCACTGGCCCGTGAACACGAAGTGCCTATTTATGAAAATGCCGAGCTGGTCAAATTACTGGCGCGCATGGAATTGGGTGACAGCATCCCGCAAGAGCTGTACCGCACACTGGCAGAGATCATTGCCTTTGCCTGGCAGCTTAAAGGTAAATTCCCAGAGGGTTTTGCCCCCCAGACCGAGCCGGAGGAACGCGACATCACTCCCCGTTGAACGCTCTATCGCCTTCGGCAGCTGCTACAGACCGGGCGTTGAGCGCAGGGCGCTATCCACCTGCTGCGCCGCTTCGAGCAGCCTACTGTCCTGGCGAAACCCGCCAATCAGTTGCAGCCCCACTGGCAGCTCCCCCGACGCCCGGGGCATCGGAATATTGAGCTGGGGCAGGCCGAATGCCATCCAGAACTTGCAGAAGTCTGATGGCCCGGTGCTCTGCAACCCCAGTGGCGCAACCATGCCGCAGGTGGCACCCAGCATCGCGTCAAAGGCTTCGAAATGCTCCTTCAACACCGGCGCCAACGCCGCCAGCCGAGCCTTCGCTGCCGTTTCCTGCTGCCAACTGGTGGCCCGCGCCCTATCAATCATGGCCAGCACTTGCGGGCTCAGTTGCTCGGGGTTCGATTGCCACTCCTTGCTCAGTGAACGGGCACCCTCGCAGTCATTGATCAACTGATGATCATCGAAAACACTGGCAAACTCGTCCTCCAGTATCACCTCGGTGACGCTGTGGCCTGCGGTTTTCAATTGTTCCATAGCTGCCAGCAAGGCCTTAGCCACCGGAGGATCGATCTGATCCCAACGCGACGTACGACAAAACCCGAATGATCGGGCGCCATTCTCCCCGTTCGTTTGCGGCAAGCCGGGCACCAGTACCCGGGCGAGCAGCGCCAGGTCGCGAACCGAACGGCCATACCAGCCCAGGGTGTCGAAGCTCGGCGCCAGGGGCTTGACCCCTTCCAGGGAAACCAGCCCATGGGACGGCTTGAAGGCATACAACCCGCAATAGGATGCAGGCTTAAGCAGCGAGCCCGCCGTTTGCGTGCCCAGGGCAAGGGGGAAAAAGCCCGCGGCCATGCCCGCAGCAGAGCCGGCACTGGAGCTGCCCGGCGTCCTCTGCAGGTCATGGGGATTACGCGTCGGCCCCGTGTGCATATAGGCAAATTCAGTGGTATGGGTTTTACCCATGATCACCGCCCCGGCCTGACGCAGCAGCGCAACCACATGGGCATCCCGCGAGGGCCGGTTGTGGGCGTAGATCGGCGAGTAAAATGCAGTCGGATGGTCGCCGGTATCAATGATGTCCTTGACCCCCACCGGCACACCGGCCAATAAACCATTGATCTGCGGGCTGCCTAGGCACAGCGCCTGTTTACGTACGCACTGCGCATCGAGCGCGGCAAACGCCTGGATTGCAGGTTCGCGGGCATTGGTTTGCGCCAGAAAATGCTCAGCCACCTGCCCGGGGCCAAGCAGCGCCTTGCGTACGTGTTCGGCGATCGCGCAGGCATCTGCAGTGTCAAGAAAGCTCATGTGATGTTTAACCTCGGATTATGGCTGTGTTACACGGCATATACCGCTGCCCAATCGGCAAAACCCTTGATCTCAATGGGATTGCCCGAGGGGTCGAGGAAAAACATCGTCGCCTGCTCCCCCGCTGTCCCGGCAAAGCGCAGGGTCGGCTCCAGTACAAATTGTACGTCACGGCTCAGCAGGCGTTTTTTGAGAGCGTGCCAGTCGGGCATGGCCAGTACCACGCCAAAATGCGGCATGGGCACCCGGTGCTCGCCGACTTTCCCGGTATTGCTAACGGAAAACGGCTCGCCCAGATGCAACGACAACTGATGGCCGAAAAAGTCGATATCTACCCAGCTCTCCGTGCTGCGGCCCTCAGCACAGCCCAGCACGTCGCAATAAAAGCGCCGCGCCGAGACCAGGTCGTGAACGTGATAGGCGAAATGAAAAAGCGATTGCACAGTGACCTCCTGAAACCGGAACAGGCCAGATGGCCCTTGCGCCAATGATGCATTGCCGTCTTCAATAGAACTAACCTGTTATTTTATCCGTGAAAGAAAGAAATTCTTATGGATACGCGCTACCTCAAAAGCCTGATCGCCGTGGTGGATTGCGGCTCGATTGCCAGGGCAGCACGCCTGGAAAACCTCACTGCCGCCGCCGTCAGCCAGCGCATTCTGGCCCTTGAGCGCCAGCTCGGGCTGGAGCTTCTGGTGCGCATCGGGCATGAGGCCAAACCCAGCCTGGCCTGCCTGGATTTACTGCCCCGGGCACGTGCCATCGTCAATGAAGTGGCGCTGCTGGCAGGTGATGCCGATAGCCAGGGCCTGACCGGCCCCTTGCGCATCGGCGCCATTTCAACCGTGCTCACGGGGCTTCTGCCACAGGCCTTGCGCGCCTTGACCCGCTCAACCCCGCAACTGAAACCGGTCATAGTGCCCGGCACATCGCGCGCGCTGTATCAGGCGCTGGAGGCCAATGAGCTGGATGCCGCGATAGTGGTCGCACCGCCCTTTGCACTGAGCAAAAACTTCGAGGTGGTAGTGCTGCGCAAGGAGCCTTTGCTGTTTATTTCCAATGAACCCTCCACGCAAGGCATCGACGCCCGCCTGCAACACTGCCCGTACATTCAGTATGACCCCGATGCCTGGGGCGGCCGCCATGCCCTGCAGTATTTGCAGGATCACAGCCTGTCACCCGCTGCCCTGCTCGATCTGGATGCACTGGAAACCATCGCCCTGCTCACTGCACAGGGCCTTGGGGTGAGTCTGGTGCCATGCTGGTCGGGAATTGAGCGCTGGACCGGCAGTTGTGTGCTTGAGCCGGTCGGGGATAAGCGCTGTGACCGAGAAATTGTGCTGCTCAGCCTTGCCCAAGGGCCAAGGTTGCGGATGGTAGACGTATTGCAGCGGGCGCTGCTGGAGACTGCAGGCAGTCATCTGTAGCCGCTGAGGAGCGCAGGCTCGCTGCGCTCCTCAGCGGCTACGGTCAGTCACCCAACTCAACCCTTGTACATTTTGCTCATCAATTCGGCTTCAGCCTGGGTCAGGCCGCATGCCTGGGTCAGCTCATCGACACTGGCACCCATGCTCACCAGCCGCGCCGCCTGGTTGAACGACAGGCTGGTAGGGTCACGCTGCTCAAGCTGAGTCAGCTTCTCGGGCAGCGGCGCAACCACGGCGCGCAATTCGTGCAGGGCTTCGCCCATCTGCACATTGCCGTTCTGGTAGGTATCCAGGCGCCGCGCCAGTTCCCGAAGGCGCCGGTCTCGCTGTTCATCGGCCGCAGCCTGTTGCGCCACAAGCACCCGCTGACGGCGCACGTGGCTGACAAACAGCCACAGGGTCACGGCCCATAACAGGCCCAGGACGATTACCGCCGCCTCAAGGATCAATCAGATGTTCTCCAGATCCGACCATTCTTCCTCGGTCATCATTTTGTCCAGTTCAACCAGAATCAGCAGTTCGCCGTTCTTGTTGCACACACCCTGGATAAACTTGGCCGATTCGTCATTGCCCACGTTAGGCGCCGTTTCGATTTCGGACTGACGCAGATACACCACCTCTGCCACGCTATCGACCAGAATCCCAACCACTTGCTTGTCGGCTTCGATGATGACGATGCGCGAGTTATCGGTGATTTCGGCGTTGTACAGACCAAAACGCTGACGCGTGTCTATGACCGTTACTACGTTGCCGCGCAGGTTGATAATACCCAACACGTAGGAAGGCGCACCCGGTACCGGGGCGATTTCGGTGTAACGCAGCACTTCCTGCACTTGCATCACATTGATGCCATAGGTTTCGTTGTCCAGCTTGAAGGTAACCCATTGCAGGATCGGATCTTCAGAACCCTGTGCCGCTGACTGTTTCATACCCCAAACCCCTGACTGAAATACTGCTCGATTCTGATAACTGGCGATCCGCCCTCGCAGGTGAATCGACCACGATTATTGTTATGACTTGCCCTTGGCGATCAATGCCGCCAGTTGCTCCACATCCAGCAATGCGCACATGTGTTCAATCACCGTGCCCGCCAGCCACGGCCGTTGCCCGCGCTGTGAACGCCATTTGATTTCGTTGGGGTGCAGGCGCAACGAACGGCTGACCTGATGCACCGCCAGCCCCCATTCGTAGCCCTGTACGGAAATCACGTATTGCAGCCCTTCGCGCAAATCATCGCGATAGCGTTCAGGCATCACCCAGCGCGCGGTATCGAGCACGTTGAGCTTGCCGCTCTGGCTGGGCAGGATCCCCAGAAACCAGTCTGGCTGGCCAAACAGCGGAGTGAGTTCACGCCCGGCCAGTGAGTAGATCGAGCCCAGGCACACCAATGGCACCGCCAGGGTCAACCCCGCCACGTCGAACAGCAGGCACTCGAAAGGTTCGGCAGCCCAGGCCGGGCGACCATCATCGGGAACCGGCAAATGCGCCCCGGGGGCACTGGGCCGATGCACTTCAACCAGCGGATGGGCCAGCGCCTCGGCAGGCACACCGACCTCAGACAGCTCCACCGGCATCGCCAACGGCGCTTCAATGGGTTGCGCGGCGGCAGGTTCCGCCTCCGTCTGCGCGGGTGCGGGTTCAGCCGCTTCCAGCGCCTGGGTTGCATCAAACAGCAAGTCGTCGAGGTACGACTGCAAGGCCACTTGCGAGCGGTTGGAAAGTGCTACTGGCTGCGTCATAAAGTGCCCCACTCATCAGCCTCGCGACAGAGACCTGTAGTCGTTATCGGCCAGACCCGACCGATACTTGAATGCCCGCCCACTTCACGCCACCTGCGGTGCAAGCTGGCGGGTGAGGACGTGCTTGAGCAACGCACGGTAGGCGATCACTCCACGGGTTTTCTCATCGAACTGCGAAGGCGTCTGCCCGGCACGGCTGGCATCGCGCAAACGAGTATCGACCGGGATAAAACCCTGCCACAGGGTCTCGGGGTACACATCGCGCAATACTCGCAAGGTACTCATCGACGCCTGGGTACGACGGTCGAACAACGTCGGCACGATACAGAACGGCAGCTCCTGGGGGCGCGAGCGGTTGATCATGCGCAGGGTATGCACCATGCGCTCCAGGCCCTTGAGCGCCAGATGCTCGGTTTGCACCGGGATGATCAACTGCTGGCTGGCCGCCAGCGCGTTGACCATCAACACACCCAGAATCGGCGGGCTGTCGATGATCGCGTAGTCATAGTCCTGCCACAGTTGCGCCAGGCTGCGGGCAATCACAAGGCCCAGGCCGCTTTGCCCCGGAGCCTGACGCTCGAGGGTCGCCAGGGCCGTGGTGGCCGGCAGCAAGGAAATTTTCTCGTGGCTGGTGGGCAACAGCAATTGCGCGGCCAGGCCCTCAGGCACCTGGCCCTGATGCAGAAACAGGTCGTAGACACTGTGTTCCAGACCATCGGGGTCATAACCGAAGTAGCTGGTCATGGAGCCGTGCGGGTCAAGATCGACCACCACCACGCGCTTGCCCGCCTCTGCCAGCAAACCGGCCAGGGCGATGGATGTGGTGGTCTTGCCGACCCCACCTTTTTGATTGGCTACTGCCCAGACTCTCATTCAGTTGTTCCTCCCGGCTGCATGCGTGCCGGCCGAGATTTATAGGGTTGGCGACGGGGAATTGACGGCATTCCCGCGAACCAGTGGCTGTGTCTGTGGCGGTGCAGTTTGTGTGCCAGCCCGCTTCAAGGCGGCATCCGGTGTTGCATGGGCGCTGCCCGTGCCAGTCAGGCTGCGGCGTACCTCAAGGTTGCGCGACACCACCAGCACTACCCGGCGATTGAGCGCGCGCCCCTCTGGCGTAGCGTTGTTGGCCACCGGCTGAAACTCGCCGTAGCCCACCGAGGCCATGCGCCCGGGGCTGACCCCCTGCATGGCGAGCATGCGCACGATGCTTGCCGAGCGCGCCGATGACAATTCCCAGTTGGTCGGGTACTGCGCGGTCCGGATCGGCAGGTCGTCAGTAAACCCTTCGACATGTATCGGGTTTTCAAAGGGTTTGAGTACTGCGGCCACTTTGTCGATAATCTCGAAAGCTGCATTGCTGGGCATCGCATCACCGCTGCCGAACAGCAGGCTGGAGTTGAGTTCGATCTCGACCCACAGCTCATTGCCGCGCACCGTCAATTGTTTGGACGCGATCAAATCACCAAAGGCATGGGTGATGTCATTGGCAATGGTCTTGAGCGGGTCATCGGGGCGCTGCCCCAAACCGGCGTCAGTATTTTCGCTGTCTTTTATCAAGGGTTCGGCAGGCTGGGTGGTCAGCGGACGCTCTTCACCGATGGGCACCGGCTTGATGCTGCGCTCGGTGTCATTGAACACACCGACCAGCGCCTGGGAAATCACTCGGTACTTGCCCTCATTGATTGAAGAAATCGAGTACATGACGACGAAAAAGGCAAACAGCAAGGTGATGAAGTCCGCGTAGGACACAAGCCAGCGTTCGTGATTGACGTGTTCATCCGCGTGGCGACGGCGCCGGCTCATAGTTAACCTGTAAAGCCTTGAAGTTTGAGTTCAATGGAGCGCGGGTTCTCGCCCTCGGCAATCGACAGGATGCCTTCGAGCAACATCTCACGGTACAGCGACTGGCGCATGGCAATGGCCTTGAGCTTGCTGGCAATGGGCAGCAACACCAGGTTGGCGCTGGCCACCCCGTAAATGGTCGCGACAAACGCCACCGCAATGCCACTGCCCAGTTGCCCTGGATCGGCCAGGTTGCCCATAACGTGGATCAAGCCCATGACCGCGCCAATAATGCCGATGGTCGGGGCGTAACCGCCCATGCTCTCAAACACCTTGGCGGCCTCGATATCGCGGCTTTCCTGGGTCATGTAGTCGACTTCCAGCACGCTGCGAATGGTTTCCGGCTCTACTCCGTCGACCAGCAATTGCAGGCCCTTGCGCGAATAGCTGTCGGGCTCGGTATCGGCCATGCCCTCCAGGCCGAGCAAGCCTTCCTTGCGGGCCGTAAGGCTCCAGTTGACGACACGGTCGATACCGCCCGTCATGTCGATACGTGGCGGAAACAGAATCCACACCACGGTCTGCATTGCGCGCTTGAACGCACTCATGGGCGACTGCAGCAATGCCGCGCCCACAGTGCCGCCCAGCACGATCAACGCCGCCGGGCCATTGGCCAGAGCGCCCAGATGGCCACCCTCCAGGTAGTTGCCGCCGATAATCGCGACAAACGCCATGATGATGCCAATCAGGCTGAGCACATCCATCAGTGGCAAGCCTCGGCCAGATGCCGGCCAATGTCATCGAGGCTGTACACCGCATCGGCCAGGCCGGCTTTGATGATGGCCATGGGCATGCCGTAAATCACGCAACTGGCTTCGTCCTGGGCCCATACCTGGCTGCCGCCCTGTTTGAGCATGCGCGCGCCTTCGCGGCCGTCCGCGCCCATGCCGGTCAATACCACCGCCAAAACTTTGTCACCAAAGGATTTGGCCGCCGAGCCGAAGGTGATATCCACGCACGGTTTGTAGTTGAGGCGCTCATCGCCCGGCAGGATGCGTACGGCTCCACGGCCGTCGATCATCATTTGCTTGCCGCCAGGTGCCAGCAAGGCCAGACCGGGGCGCAGGATATCGCCGTCCTCGGCTTCCTTGACACTGATGCGGCAAAGCTTGTCCAGCCGCTCGGCAAACGCTTTGGTGAACGCGGCCGGCATATGCTGCACAAGCACGATCGGCGCCGGGAAATTGCCCGGCAACTGCGTCAGTACCCGTTGCAAGGCCACCGGCCCACCGGTTGAGGTGCCGATAGCCACCAGTTTGTAAGCCTTGCGCTTGGGTGCGGCAGCCGCCGGGGTTGGCACAGGGCCACCACGGCTGGCAATCGGTGTGGTGCGTACCGGCGCGGCCACCGCGGCCGGGGCCACGAAACCGCCCAGCCCGGGCCGGGGCGCAGGGGTCGGGGTCGGGGTCGGGGCCGCCGCCGGTACAGGTGCGCTGTAGCTGGACATGCGCCTGTTGCTGCGCGAGATGCTGTGTACTTTTTCACACAGCATCTGTTTGACCTTCTCGGGGTTACGCGAGATGTCTTCAAAGTTTTTCGGCAGAAAATCCACCGCCCCGGCGTCCAGCGCATCGAGGGTCACGCGGGCACCCTCGTGGGTCAGTGAGGAGAACATCAACACCGGGGTCGGGCAGCGCTGCATGATATGGCGCACGGCAGTGATGCCATCCATCATCGGCATCTCGTAATCCATGGTGATCACGTCCGGCTTGAGCGCCAGCGCCTGATCAATCGCTTCCTTGCCGTTGGTGGCGGTGCCGATCACTTGAATCGTCGGGTCAGCCGACAGAATTTCCGAGACACGACGGCGGAAAAAACCGGAATCATCCACCACCAGGACCTTGACTACCATAAACACTCCGTTAGGCGGTACGGGGCACGAGCCCCGAGGCACCAGAATCAAATACGCCGTGATGCGTAATGCTTGAGCATGCTCGGAACATCCAGAATCAAGGCAATACGACCATCACCGGTGATGGTGGCACCCGACATGCCTGGCGTGCCCTGGAGCATCTTGCCCAAAGGCTTAATCACCACTTCTTCCTGGCCGACCAGTTGATCGACCACAAAACCGATGCGCTGGGTGCCGATCGACAGAATCACCACATGCCCTTCGCGCTGCTCTTCGTGGGCAGCAGATGCCACCAGCCAGCGCTTGAGGTAGAACAGCGGCAGCGCCTTGTCGCGCACGATCACCACTTCCTGACCGTCGACCACATTGGTGCGCGACAGGTCGAGGTGGAATATTTCGTTGACGTTGACCAGCGGGAAAGCAAACGCCTGATTGCCCAGCATCACCATCAGGGTCGGCATAATGGCCAGGGTCAGGGGCACCTTGATGACGATTTTCGAACCCCGGCCCAGAGCCGACTCGATGCTCAGCGAGCCATTGAGCTGGGCGATCTTGGTTTTCACCACGTCCATGCCCACGCCACGCCCGGACACATCGCTGATTTCGGTCTTGGTCGAAAAACCCGGGGCAAAGATCAGGTTGTAGCAGTCGTTTTCGCTCAGGCGATCGGCCGCATCCTTGTCCATCAAGCCTTTTTTCACCGCCAGGGAACGCAGGAAATTGGCGTCCATGCCTTTGCCATCGTCAGAGATCGACAGCAGGATATGGTCGCCCTCCTGCTCGGCCGACAAAATCACCCGACCACAGCTCGGCTTGCCGGCGGCGGCGCGCTCTTCAGGGGTTTCGCAGCCGTGGTCGACGGCGTTGCGCACCAGGTGGACCAGCGGGTCGGCCAGGGCCTCGACGAGGTTTTTGTCCAGGTCGGTCTCTTCGCCCACCAGCTCCAGGCTGATTTCTTTTTTCAGCTGCCGTGCCAGGTCCCGTACCAGGCGCGGGAAGCGGCCGAAAACTTTCTTGATCGGCTGCATCCGCGTTTTCATCACCGCGGTTTGCAGGTCGGCGGTGACCACGTCGAGGTTGGACAGCGCCTTGGCCATCTCCTCGTCATGACTGTTCAGGCCCAGGCGCACCAGACGGTTACGCACGAGCACCAGCTCGCCGACCATATTCATGATGTCATCGAGCCGCGCGGTATCGACGCGCACGGTGGTTTCAGCCTCGCTGGCCACCGGTTTTTCTGCAGGCGCAGCCGCGCCACGGGCCGGGCCCGGTCGTGCCGCCGCTACCGGCTTGGCCGGGGCAACTGCAGCCACCACGGCTGCCGAGTCGGCGCTGAATTTGCCTTTGCCGTGCATCTGGTCGAGCAAGGCTTCAAATTCGTGATCGCTGATCAGGTCAGGGTCGCCCGCAGGCACCACGGCAGTGACCGCAGGCTCGGCAGGTGCCGCGGTCGCGGTGTCCAGCCCATCGGTATTGAACGAACCCTTGCCATGCAATTGATCAAGCAGGGCTTCGAATTCATCGTCGGTGATTTCATTGCTGACTTCGGCGGCCACGGCGGGCGCTTCGTCGGCCACAGTGGCCACCGCCGCTTCCATCGAAAACTGGCCCTTGCCGTGCAATGGGTCGAGCAGCAATTCAAACTCGGCGTCGCTTATTTCGTCGCTGGTCGTGCTTTGTGTTGTGGCCACCGCCTCAGGCTCGGCCGCGGCCGCCTTGACCGCATCGAGGGAATCGAGCAACTGCTCGAACTCGCTGTCGGTGATATCGGTCACCGGGGCTTCAACCACCGGTTCAGGCACTGCAACAACCGCTGCTTGCACAGCAGCAGGCTCGGCCAGGCGCGCCAGGGCCGCCAGCAACTCGGGAGTCGCGGCAGTGATCGGGCTGCGCTCACGCACTTCGCTGAACATGCCATTGACCGCATCCAGGGCCTCAAGCACCACATCCATCAGTTCCGCATCAACGCTGCGCTCACCCTTGCGCAGGATGTCGAAGACGTTTTCGGCGATGTGACAGCACTCCACCAACTCATGGAGCTGCAGGAAGCCGGCGCCCCCTTTTACAGTGTGAAAACCGCGAAAAATGGCATTGAGCAGATCCGCATCATCCGGTCGGCTTTCCAGCTCGACCAGTTGTTCGGACAACAACTCCAGAATTTCGCCGGCTTCAACCAGGAAATCCTGAAGGATTTCTTCATCGGCGCCGAAGCTCATGTAGGTGCTCCTTGAAATAGGCTCTTCGACGCCGGGCAACAGCGCCCGCACGCCTCTTCAAGTCCTAAAAACCCAGACTGGACAACAAATCGTCAACATCATCCTGACCGGATACGACGTCATTACGTGTATCGGCATGAATCTGCGGACCTTCACCCTTGGCCTGGTTTTTTTGCAAATTATTTTCAGCGCGCAATGCATCGCGGTCGTGCTCGATCCCGGCAAAGCGATCGACCTGGCTGGCCATCAGCACCAGCTTGAGCAAATTGCTCTCCACGTCCGTGACCAGTTGCGTCACCCGCT
This sequence comes from Pseudomonas sp. WS 5051, assembly GCF_012985715.1. Taxonomy (NCBI): domain Bacteria; kingdom Pseudomonadati; phylum Pseudomonadota; class Gammaproteobacteria; order Pseudomonadales; family Pseudomonadaceae; genus Pseudomonas; species Pseudomonas sp. WS 5051. The sequence goes on along the minus strand of NZ_JAAQWV010000004.1, from coordinate 145,880 downwards.
TGATCACCTGACCGGTCAGGTCCTGGAAATCCTGAGCCAGCAAAATATCAGTCAGATTGGCGGACACGATGGTGTTTTGCGTTTCGCTGAGCGTCAAAAAACTGTCAATCCGACGCGCCAGCTCGCGAAACTCTTCGGCACCGATTTCACGGCGCATAAAACGCCCCCAATCCGCGCTCAGTTCTTTGGCTTCCTGACCCAGGCCATTGACCAGTGGCGTGCTGTTTTCCACCAGGTCCATGGTCCGGTTGGCCGCCGCTTCCGTGAGTTTCACAACATAAGCCAAACGTTCGGTGGCATCCGTGATCTGCGACACCTCTTCGGCTTGCGGCATGCCTGGATTAATATGGAAATTGACAATGGCGCTGTGCAGTTCGCGGGTCAGCTTGCCGACTTCACGATACAGCCCGCGGTCACGGGTCTGGTTGAGCTCGTGAATCAACTGCACGGCATCGCCAAACTGGCCTCGTTCAAGGCTTTCGACCAATTCGTGGGCATGTTTTTTCAGGGTCGATTCAAAATCGGCCTGTGTGCAATCTTTATGCTCCATAGTGCCCCCAAGGCAACCGCTCAACCGATGCGTTCAAAGATCTTTTCGATTTTGTCTTTGAGTGCGATAGCGGTGAACGGCTTGACTACATATCCATTAACACCGGCCTGGGCCGCTTCGATAATCTGCTCGCGCTTGGCCTCGGCGGTCACCATCAGCACCGGCAAGTGCTTGAGTTTTTCGTCGGCACGCACATGGCGCAGCAACTCGATGCCGGTCATGCCCGGCATGTTCCAGTCCGTCACCAGAAAGTCGATGTGCCCCAGGTTGAGGATCGGCAACGCGGTGGTGCCGTCGTCCGCCTCGACCGTGTTGGTGAACCCCAGGTCACGCAACAGGTTTTTAATGATCCGCCGCATCGTTGAAAAGTCATCAACGATGAGGATTTTCATGTTCTTGTCCAATTCGACCTCCAAGCAGTCTTTAACGCACCCATGTGCAGGGCACGCCATTCAATCAATTCGTTTTCAAACAAGCCTAATCGACTGTGGGAGCGGGCTTGCCCGCGATGGGGTCGACGCGGTCTGTCTGATTCACCGTGTCGATCCCATCGCGGGCAAGCCCGCTCCCACAGGTATCAAGGGCCCTAGTGCGCGCGCCACTGCCCCAGGCGAGCCCGCAAGCGTGCCGCGCACTGGCTGTGCAGCTGGCTGACCCGGGACTCGCTGACCCCCAGCACTTCGCCGATTTCCTTGAGGTTCAGTTCTTCGTCGTAGTACAGCGCCAGCACCAACCGTTCACGCTCGGGCAAATGGGCGATCGCATCGGCCAGCGCGGCCTGAAAGCGTTCATCTTCAAGGTCGCGCGACGGCTCCGTGTGGGCACTCGCGCCATCTTCATGCAACCCTTCGTGTTCGCCGTCCTGCAACAGATCGTCTAAACTGAACAGGCGGCTGCCCAGGGTGTCATTCAAGATGGCGTAATAATCATCAAGGCTTAACTGGAGTTCGGCCGCAACTTCATGATCTTTAGCGTCACAACCGGTTTTTGCTTCAATTACCCGAATGGCGTCACTGACCATGCGGGTATTGCGGTGTACCGAACGCGGTGCCCAGTCGCCCTTGCGCACTTCATCGAGCATCGCGCCACGGATACGGATGCCGGCATAGGTCTCGAAACTCGCGCCCTTGCTGGCGTCGTATTTGCCCGAAACTTCGAGCAGGCCGATCATCCCGGCCTGGATCAGGTCATCCACCTGCACGCTGGCCGGCAAACGCGCCAGCAGGTGGTAGGCAATGCGCTTGACCAGGGGCGCGTAGCGCTCGATCAGCTCGTACTGGCTGTCACGGGATGACTTGCTGTACATGCGATAACCGCTGGCCGTCATTAAAAGCGCCCCCCTGCCTGCTGCACCAGGCGTTCGACAAAGAACTCAAGATGCCCCCTCGGGTTGGCTGGCAACGGCCAGGTGTCAACTTTTTGCGCGATGGCCTTGAACGCCAGCGAGCACTTGGAGCGCGGAAACGCTTCGTAGACGGCGCGCTGTTTTTGCACGGCCTTGCGCACGCATTCGTCGTAAGGCACGGCGCCCACATATTGCAGGGCCACATCGAGGAAACGGTCGGTAACCTTGGTCAGCTTGGCGAACAGATTGCGCCCTTCCTGCGGGCTTTGCGCCATATTGGCCAGCACGCGGAAGCGGTTCATGCCGTAATCGCGGTTGAGCAACTTGATCAACGCATAGGCGTCGGTGATCGAGGTCGGCTCGTCGCACACCACCAGCAGCACTTCCTGGGCTGCGCGGACAAAGCTGACCACCGACTCGCCAATCCCGGCGGCGGTGTCGATCACCAGCACATCGAGGTTGTCGCCCAGGTCGCTGAAGGCCTGGATCAGACCGGCATGCTGCGCCGGGCTCAGGTGCACCATGCTCTGGGTGCCCGAGGCCGCCGGCACGATGCGGATCCCGCCGGGCCCCTGGAGCAATACGTCGCGCAGCTCGCAACGCCCCTCGACCACATCGGCCAGGGTGAATTTTGGGGTCAAGCCCAGCAAAACATCGACGTTCGCCAGCCCAAGGTCCGCGTCCATCAACAGAACGCGCCTGCCCAGCTCGGCCAATGCGATGGACAAGTTGACTGACACGTTAGTTTTACCGACGCCACCCTTGCCGCCGGTCACTGCGATCACCTGTACGGGATGCATGCTGCCCATGATCTTTCTTTACCTTGTCTTACTTAGACGCGGCTACATGCGTTGGCTGCTCGTTCCCCTGCGGAACAAAACCTTCAGACCAGCCGATGTAGGTACATTTCAACGTAATCTTGACTACCTCAGCCGACCCGCTTGGGTGGGCTGTGGTAGATATCAGCGAACATATCGGCCATGGCCTCTTCGCTGGGTTCTTCCTGCATTTGCACACTCACTGCGCGGCTCACCAGCTGGTGACGCCGCGGCAGATGAAGATCGTCCGGGATCCGCGGGCCGTCGGTGAGGTAAGCCACCGGCAGCTCGTGACTGATCGCCAGGCTCAACACTTCGCCCAGGCTCGCGGTTTCATCCAGTTTGGTGAGGATGCAACCGGCCAGCCCGCAACGCTTGTAACTGAGGTAAGCGGCCGTCAGCACCTGCTTCTGGCTGGTAGTGGCCAACACCAGATAATTCCTGGCCTTGATTCCGCGCCCCGCCAGGCTTTCGAGCTGCAGGCGCAACGCCGGGTCGCTGGCTTGCAGGCCCGCGGTATCGACCAGCACCACGCGCTTGCGCACCAGCGGTTCAAGGGTCTGGCCCAGCGACTGGCCGGGGGCAACATGGGTTACCGGCACATTCAAGATGCGCCCCAGGGTCTTGAGTTGTTCCTGGGCGCCAATACGAAAACTGTCCATGCTCACCAGGGCGATATTCTGCGCGCCGTACTTGAGCACATAACGGGCCGCCAGCTTGGCCAGGGTGGTGGTTTTACCCATCCCGGCGGGCCCCACCATGGCGATTACACCACCCTCTTCCAGCGGCTCCAGCTCCGGCGTGGCAATCATCCGCGCCAGGTGCGCCAGCAACATCCGCCACGCCTGGCGTGGCTCTTCGATACCGGCCACCTGCGCCAGCAGATCACGGGACAACGGCCCGGACAAACCGATGCGCTGCAAACGGCGCCACAAGTTGGCCTGCGCGGGCTTGGCGTCCTGCAACTGGCTCCAGGCCAGCGAGCCCAGTTGCACTTCCAGCAACTCGCGCAAACCGTTGAGTTCATGGCGCATATTGTCGAATGCACGCTGATCGATCGTCGGTGCCGCGGGCGCCGGCGCAGGGCGCGGCGGTTCTTCCAGGGTCGGCTCAATCAATGGCTCGGCAGCCGTGAGCGGCAAACCGGCAAACAGCTGGCGGTTATCGCCGGCCTCGCCTTCACCGCGCAAGCTCAACTCGGCCTGGGCCGAAACAATCCGCGACTGGGTCTTGCGCAGCTCTTCTTCCAGCTCAATGTTCGGCACCCGGGGTGCCAGCGCGGACAGCTTGTAGTCCAGGGCCGCGGTCAACTCAACGCCCCCGGCAATCCGGCGGTTGCCAATAATGGCGGCGTCAGCCCCCAACTCATCACGAATCAGCTTCATGGCCTGACGCATATCGGCGGCGAAAAATCGCTTCACTTGCATAAACCAAACCCTCAGCCGTTAGGGCCTACTGTCGCAACGATCGTGACCTGCTTGTTGTCAGGGATTTCCTGGTAAGCCAGTACATGCAGGTTGGGCACCGCCAGACGGCCAAAGCGCGACAGCATCGCGCGTACCGGGCCTGCCACCAACAAGATGACCGGATTGCCTTGCATCTCCTGACGCTGAGCAGCGTCGATCAACGAGCGCTGGAGCTTCTCTGCCATGCTGGGCTCCAGCAAAACGCCCTCTTCCTGGCCTTGTCCGGCCTTCTGCAAACTATTGAGCAATATTTGTTCCAACCTGGGCTCCAGGGTGATAACAGGCAGCTCGGAGTCAACGCCTACAATGCTTTGCACGATGGCACGAGACAAGCCCACGCGTACGGCGGCAACCAAAGCGGCAGTATCTTGACTCTTATGAGCATTGTTGGCGACGGCTTCGGCAATACTGCGGATATCCCGCACTGGCACCTGTTCGGCCAACAAGGCCTGCAGCACCTTGAGCAATTGCGACAGACTCAACACCCCCGGCACCAGTTCTTCGGCCAGTTTGGGCGAGGACTTGGCCAGCAGCTGCATCAACTGCTGAACTTCTTCATGGCCAATCAACTCATGGGAGTGTTTGTACAGGATCTGGTTAAGGTGCGTTGCCACTACGGTACTGGCGTCCACTACGGTATAGCCCAGCGACTGCGCCTGGCTGCGCTGGCTGACCTCGATCCACACCGCTTCCAGACCAAAGGCCGGGTCTTTGGTGGTAATCCCGTTAAGCGTGCCAAATACCTGCCCCGGATTGATCGCCATCTCGCGGTCCGGATAGATTTCGGCCTCCGCCAGAATCACTCCCATCAGGGTCAGGCGATAGGCGCTGGGGGCCAGGTCGAGATTGTCACGGATATGCACGGTGGGCATCAGAAAGCCCAGGTCCTGGGACAGCTTCTTGCGCACCCCCTTGATCCGCGCCAGTAACTGGCCACCCTGGTTGCGATCCACCAACGGGATCAGGCGATAACCGACCTCAAGCCCGATCATGTCGATGGGGGTAACGTCATCCCAGCCCAGCTCCTTGGTTTCCTGGGCGCGGGCTGGCGAAGGCAGCAGCTCCTGCTGGCGCTTGACCTCTGCCAGGGCCTGGACCTTGACCACGTTCTGTTTTTTCCACATCAGGTACGCCGCACCACCGGCGACTGCAGCCAGGCTCAGGAAGGAGAAATGCGGCATGCCGGGCACGATGCCCATGATGGCCATGATGCCTGCCGAGACAGCCAGCGCCTTGGGTGAGGTAAACATCTGCCGGTTGATCTGCTTGCCCATGTCTTCGGAGCCCGAAGCACGGGTCACCATGATCGCGGCAGCCGTGGACAGCAACAGGGACGGCAATTGCGCCACCAAACCGTCACCGATGGTGAGCAAGGCGTACACCTTGCCGGCTTCGCTGAAGCTCATGCCGTGCTGGAAAATCCCAACTGCCATGCCGCCGATCAGGTTGATAAACAGGATCAACAGACCGGCGATGGCATCACCGCGCACGAATTTGCTGGCACCGTCCATCGAGCCATAGAACTCGGCTTCCTGGGCGACTTCCTGACGGCGCATCTTGGCCTGATTCTGGTCGATAAGGCCGGCATTGAGGTCGGCGTCAATGGCCATCTGCTTGCCGGGCATGGCGTCGAGGGTGAAGCGCGCACTCACTTCCGAGATGCGCCCGGCGCCTTTGGTCACGACCACGAAGTTGATGATCATCAGGATCGCAAACACCACGATGCCCACCACGTAGTTGCCGCCGATCACCACCTCGCCGAAGGCCTGGATCACCTTGCCCGCGGCGGCGTGGCCCTCCTGACCGTGGAGCATCACCACCCGCGTGGAGGCCACGTTGAGCGCCAGGCGCATCAGCGTGGCCACCAGCAGGATGGTGGGGAACACGGCAAAATCCAGCGGCCGCAAGGCGTAGACGCACACCAGCAACACCACGATGGACAGCGCGATATTGAAGGTAAAAAACACATCCAGCAAAAAGGCGGGGATCGGCAACATCATCATTGCCAGCATCACCAGCAACAACAGCGGCACACCCAACTGTCCCTGACCCAGGCCGGCCAGACCGCTGCGAGCGGTGTTGATTAACTGAGAGCGATCCAATGACATTGCGGCAAACCTTTAGCAAACTTTTGACGCCATATGCGCCGTGGAGCCTGCCACTGCAAGAAACCTTCCAACTTTGGCAAATGGCCATATGGAAGGCTTGCAGGGTGTGCGAATCCTTGTAGTGCCGATGAGCGCAGCAGGGCTGAAACCAGGAAAAAACGCCGTTCATTACCAATAAGGGAGAATCCTTCCCCCTTGTGCTGTTGCAGCTTTTATTTTGCAGCCGATGGGATGGCTCTGCTTGGCGAGTCAAGGAAACTCCACCACAAGAGTACCGCTCCCAGCAAAAGGGCCGGCAGGTGGAAAAGTGCCACGTTTACGAAAAAGAGAAAAAGTATATTCCTCCGTTGTTTCACCGTTGATCAAATAGACATAATAACTGAGCCCGGAAGACGGTAAAATAATTGCATCATCACTTTTACGAATCATGGCGATGGCTATATCAGGCTTGCCCGATACAAAACCTTCAGCACTGAATATAGAAGGCGTTGCCACCAGTTTAAGCCTGGCGCTTTGAAGAGCCCTGTCACACACAAATTTTACGCCGACCGTTTTCCGGGCAAGTGAAGTACTCGCACTTATCCCGATGGCCGCGGGATCCACAGAACCAAAATCAACATTAACGGGCCTGTTATCATTGATAGCACACTCCGCTGGAACAGGTGGTGTTGTGTCCAAACTGTTGCGTGCCCTGATTTGAACGTACATCGAAAATGGCGCATACGAAGCATGGGTGAAATTATACAGCTTGAAAAAATGAAAGTTACCGATCACATCACCCGCGTCAATTTTAATGTTCAAGCCTGGACTTGAAGAAAGTTTGAGATACATACCAAGCCAGAAAAAATAGTTAGGTCCACCTCTAGAGCCTTCGGCAAGGTACCTGCCAGGCCCCAAAGGCCAAGGGTATTCGTTCCCGCCAACAATCATCCCGGAGGAGAAAGCAGAAAATTTTGGAGCCTGATTAAACGTATCAGAGGTTGAAGCTATCCACTCCCGATAACTAAGAGGAAACGTCACCGGGAAATTATGCCTGCACACGGTCGGCACAGCACTTTTCATAGTAACCCTGCTATTTTCCGCATCCAGTTTTACGTCAGTGTAGATAATAAGAGTTTCTGCTCTCATATCCCTCCAGACCCGGCCATCCGTTTGGCAATGAACAGCAAAAGCAACTTGTGCAAACAGCCAAAAAAATACGCCAGCAAAACACCTCATAATATTCACGACTTTTGATCCTGTATGTAGTTTTACCTCGACACGCGTCTTGGGGGCATCCAGCGCAAATATAAACACCGCCACAAATCCATCCAGATCAGGTTAAGAGTCCAAGTCAACAACTATAGTATTTTCCACACCAAAGGTGATCAATGATACGCAGTGCAAACACGTCAGTTTATTGTCGGTGCCTCATCTGCCTTTACTTCTCAGCGCAGTGATATGACTATCGTTGCGGAAGCCGAAAAAGCTCCTCCCGCAAGAGTGCTACCCGGTTTTGCCACCAGCACCGCTTCCATTTGAGGCAAAGTTGGGTATGTAAAATTAACGGGACTGTTAAGGGACCAGGTTGCACCCCCCACCAGGAACTTGATCCCGAGATTACTTTTACTGGTCATCAACAACGCGCGATCAAAACTGGCTCCACCCCCCTGCAACTCTATTGTCATGTCATTGGTTGGCTGCGGCCCGCACGTCACTGTATAAGGCACCTGCTTGCGATAATTGACCCCATCGATCTGTGCAGCTACCAGATTGCTGCCGAAAGGGACAGTGAGCGTGTTGTTGCCATTAACAATGCAAGGCGCAGGCGCAAGGATTACCCCACTCACATTCACGGCCACCTCCGAGGTACGCGCCGTAACACTCTGGCCAAGAGACAGACACAGACAATAGCAAGTGATTGCAAAACGCGAAGTTACCGACCTGATCATCGTTGCGCCCTCACTCATAAATAAGCCTGAAATCAACCCGGGCCCGAAACGCGCCATTGCTCAGTGCTGTGGCAGTGCGCGTGGGTTGCACCTGCCACGTCAGGGTGTCGCTGCCATGCGCCAGAAACAAAGGCTCTCCACGAGCGCCCAAACGCACATCCCGGCCAAGGGCATCGGTCAGGCGCAGGCCCATGCCGGTGACACCCTGAACTTTGACCAAACGCGGATCATCCTTATCGGAAGGCGCCAGAAAAGCGACGGACACCACCGGCTGATAGGCACTCCACACCAGATTGCCCGTGCGCTCATTCAGGAGGCTGCCGGATGCGCGCATGCAATCGACAAAGCGCAACTGCAAAACCACGGGCGATGCCATATCGCCCGGGCGCATCAATTGGCTGCGGGGCACATTTCCAAGGTCCACGGCCTGGTCTGCCGAGGCCATGTCCAGGACGCAAGGGGAATTGATCAGTGAGCCCGAAATATCCAGAACTCCATTCATCCCTTGAATCTCGGCCTGGCCCTGAGCGGCATGCAGCGTCAGCAACAAGGCACTCAGGGCCGTCACCGTACAAGGTTTCATGACGCCTCTTCTGAGGCGCGCACTAGTCATCGGCCGCAGACACATTCGCGTCCACCTTGCAGGTGTTGCCAGTGCAACTGAACGCCAGTGCCGGGCGGCCTCCGTAATCATTTACATAGGTCAGCCAGGGTTTGCTACCCAGTGCCGCCGCACTCACGCCCAGCTTGAGCGTGCCTTTTGGCGGCACCATCAGCGGCTCAAAACCGGGAGAGGTTTTGCCCTCTTTGCTGCTGCGGGCATCGATCAGCGTGATGTAGTACGGGGTAGGATTATTGACTTGAAAGTCATCGGCCTCACGGGTCAGGATCAGTTGTTTCTGCCAGGGGTCAGAGCGTTCCTGCTGGCTCGGCACTATCGAAGCCGGACGATAAAAAAGCTTGATGCGGGTCTGCAGGGCGATCTGCAGGCTGTTGGCCTTGTCGCTACGGGGCGGAATTTCGCGCAAATTGAAGTAATAGACGGTCTCCCGGTCTTGGGGCAGCGACTTGACCGCAGGCAACGCCTGAACTTTCACCTGGCTTTTTTTACCGGGCTCCAGGCGCTGGACCGGTGGCAACACGATCAGCGGCGAGGTGATCTTGTTGCCTTGCTCATCCTCGATCCAGCCCTGGGCCAGATAAGGCAACTGGGTGTTGTTGTTGGTGATGGTCATGCTGGCGGCATCCTTGCTGCCATCAAACACGACCCGGGTTCGATCAAGACCAATGGCGGCATTGACGTTGCCGGTCTGCGACAGCATCAGGAGGACAAGCGACGAGTACGCGCAACTGAACGTTTTAATTTTCATGACTTTTTCTCGTTATCAACAATCCTGCCCAGAGAGGCTGACGCGGGCATGGTCTTGTCCGCTGCGACCCCCTGGCAGGACAGACTGAGGGTGGAAGCCAACCCGTCGACCGGTAAATCTTCAGGCAATACAAAGGTGCAACGCTCGGCACCACCCCAACTGACTATCATCCGCCCACCGGGCTGAATACCACTGAGGTAGACGCTGCCAGCATCATTGACGATGCCGGTGCCCTGCTGTTTTTCGTTTTTCACCATGGCGCCGAACGGCGGGACGCTGCCATCAGGCAGGCTCAACACAGCCATGGCCTTGAGCCCGGCAATCACTTCCAGCGTGCGATAACCGATGGCGCCCTCTGTCAGGGTCAACTGGGTCATGGACTCTGTCGCCTCCACATCGGCCGGCAAGCTTTCCAGATCGACACTGGCCGCAGTGCGCGTAAAGCTGCCGACATCCGAGACAACAGCCTTGCCGAAGGCATTGCTGCGCGTCGGGCTGCCATAGCCCCGGATCGGCACGCCAGGTACTCCACCGGTATCGATCATCAACCGGGTACCGCCCGTACCCGCAGTTCGATGCCCTGCGCCACCGTATGGCGTCAGTGTGCCGCCACCACGAGCAGACAGGGTGAGGCTGTTGTAGCTGTTCTCTTGCAGGGCAGCGCTGACGGAGACATCCGCCTGATCACCGGCATGGTTCAGGTACCCGCTAACCGAGGTGTTGCTTGCCGACAGTTGATAGCTGTTGCGCTGATCGAGCCGGTCACTGTAGTTCGTGGAATAGTTATTTTGGCCCTGAGAGCTACTGTTGACGCTGCTGGTGAGCGTCCCGGAGCGACCCATCGGCAGGCTGACTGACAGGTACATACCGGTGTGGTTGCTGGAGATGCCACTGTGCTGGTTTTTCTCCTGATTACGGAAAGCGCTCAGGGAAAGGCTCATGTTTCTTATCGAGCCCACACTGAAATAGCGCGCCAGGGACAAGTTCCATCGCTCACCGCTCGGACGATCCCAATAGGACTGGTTGCTGTAGCTCAGATAAGCGGTAAGCCCCATATCCCGAAACTGCTTGTTGACTGTCGCAGTGTAAAGCGACTTGCTGCCCCCCACCGGACCACCGTAATGGCGCGCATTCAGGTACTCGCTCATGCCCATGTAGTTTTTTTGGGAAAAACGGTAACCCGCAAAGGTGACCTGACTGTCGTACTGGTCGAAGTTTTTCGAATAGCTCAACTGAAAGGAATCGCCCGACAAGGACGTGCCCTGCAGCTTGGCGCTGGCCCGGGTCACATCGAATGAGATCGCTCCCAAGGCCAGCAGGTCGCGCCCCACCCCTACAGAAAGCGCCGTGTAATTATTGTCACTGAGACCACCGCCATACAGGGACCAGCCATTGCTTACGCCCCAGGAGAATTCGCCTGCACCGAAGACGTCGCCCTGCCCTCCGTTGTGAAGAGAAGACGGTCGACCGCTGGCCAGTTTGTAACGCACAGTGCCGGGACGCGTCAGGTAGGGAATGTTGGCCGACTCAACCTGGAAGGTGGTGACGCTGCCGTCCTGCTCTTCGACGCGCACCTCCAGGGTCCCGGTTACGGCATCATTCAGATCCCGAATACGAAAAGGGCCCGCCGCAACCAGCGCTTCATAAAGCACACGGCCTTGCTGGCTGATAATGACCCTGGCATTGGTTTTGGCAACGCCGACAACTTCCGGTGCATAGCCACGCAAATTGGGCGGCAACTGGTTGTCATCCGAGTTGAGTGCAACGCCGGTAAAACGGAAGCTGTCGAACACGTTCGAATACAGGTAGTTTTCTCCCAGAGTCAGACGCGCCTGAATCGCAGGCAGCGCTCGATAGGCATAAAAGCGGCTCCACTCCAGCCGTCGCGCACGACTGTAGCTTTCGTCTTCGATACGGCCCTGCCAGTCTGCACGCAAGCGCCAGGGGCCCGCGTTTGCGCCGAACGTGCCATTGCCGCTCAAGTCGGTTTGACGGGCTGAGCCCTTCCGCCCGCTGGACTTGGCCGTGAGGTTGTAATCCATCAGAACGCCCGGCACGCCGTTGTCCCACCGGGAAGGCGGATCCCAGTTCCGGGCGTTGTACTCCAGATAGGCTTGCGGCACGGAAATATGCAGGCTAGAGGTCGCCAGATCGCCACTGACTTCCATGCCCGCCAGGCTATTGATTTGCAGGCACTCGCCGCTCTTCCACCAGCCGAGCCGAGCTTGCATTTCAGGCTTGAGCCCCAGTTGCTCAACCAGCTCGGTCGACAGGCAGGCCTGGCTACCTTTGGGGTCATCGTCAGGAGGGTAAAAAGCTATGCGCTGCTCAGGCAGCCATTGCGAGTTGGCCTGCACCTGCAGCGGATAAACGCCAGGCAAGATAAAACCGCTGCGAGAAAATTGGGACAAGTCGATATTGGTACGATCGCTGAGGTCCAGAATATCGGTATTGAACTGAATCTCATCCCCGGCCCATACCTCAGCACCCAGCGACATCAATCCGCTCAACACGCCGGTGCGCAGTATCATTTGGGCGGCTGAGAGATCCCGCCCGGTAAACAGCCCGTACATTCAGAAATACTCCAGGCGGAAACGCACCGCAGTTCGGTGAGAACCAACCGCTACAGGACGACCATTGCCAACCAGTTGAAGGGTGTAATGCAGCTCCTGGTCCGCTCCGGTCAGAGGCGCCAGGGGCATGGCTACTCCCGGGATGCTTTCCTGCCCTTGGGTATCGGCAATACGCAGGGCCAACCCCCGGGCCGCTCCGCCAATGGCAAACAAGCGCCCGCTGGCATCCGCCAGGCCATCAAACGTCACCCTTACATGCTGCCAGTCAGGCAAGTAACTGCCTGGACGAAAAGAGTCAGGCCTGGCCAATGAGCATTTAATTAAACGCAATGTGAATATCACTGGCAAAGACTGACCCTGACGAATAAGTTGCCCCATGGGCAAAGGGTCGAATTCAACGAGTTGATAAGCGCTACTCGCATCAAGTGCACACGCAGAATCAACAATTTGCCCTTCAAGTGTTACGCGCCCACCCCCCTGACTTGCTAGTGCAGTACACACACCGAAACCCAACGTTATAAACACAAAGAACGAGGTAACCACTACTGAAATCGAGAGTGCTTTCACAGGAAACTCCCACCTGCAATTGCCCTGCTGTCGAACTTCCTACAACAGGGCAACCGGACAACCTACTGATATGCCAGCGCGAAGTTCGTAACAGCAGTAAAAGTACCTGTACCTACAGTAGTGGTTGTAGATGTTTGACCTTTCAACTGAGCACCAAAGGTCAGCGTATTGCTACCCGCCGTAATACCTTTCGGGCGGGTTGCAGTACCCAGCGTTATGGCGGTGCCGTCGAACTCGGTCAGAAGGATGCCCGCACCGGCAACGCCGTTCAGGGCCAATGCTCCTGGCACTGCTGTCGCCCCCGTACCGGTAAAGGTGGCCTTGACTGTATTGTCGGTGAGACCGGTCAACTCGATATTGAAATATTGCTTGGTACCGATGCCACCATTATTCAGCTGAGATTTGGACACCGAACCCAGCGGAACAGGTTGATCCACACTTTCAGGTGTAATGGAGCAGGCCGACTCCAAAATTTCACCGCTAAACGTGACAGTACCCGATCCTGCTCCCGCAGCACTGGCAACTGATGCCGAACAAGCCAGCAACACCATAGACGCCAAAGCAGACTTGGCAGACTTCATTGCAATACCCATCAAACACCCCCTACAAAAATGCATTACAACAATTGTTTAAAAAGCTGAAGATTTAGTTTAAGTTTAAATCCCGACACTTATTCATACCCCAAGGGAATAAAAGCGAAAGCCATTAGCTGACTTTTACCCATCCCCACACACCGAAGTAAGAAGCAACTAAACTAACAGCTAACTTTCAAACAAGAAGTAAGGCACTTCTAACTATCTTGTAGGACCCCACCTAATACAAGATAGATATATAACACCGCACTAGCAGAGATTATTTGACGGAGGCGAATTTAAAAGTAACTACTCGACGCAAAATACCTGCACTCCACCCCGTCAACTGACACGCTACTCGTCACGGCGCAAATCCGCCGGGATCGGCAAGTCCTTGAGGGGGTCCGGGCGCTTGCCCTTGCCGGCCTGGTACTGGCGGATCTGGTAGACGTAGGCCAGCACCTGGGCCACGGCCAGGTACAAGCCGGCGGGGATTTCCTGCTCCAGCTCCGTGGAGTAATAGATCGACCGCGCCAGCGCCGGCGACTCCAGCAGCAGGATGTTGTGCTTGGTACCGATCTCGCGAATTTTCAGCGCCAGGAAGTCACTGCCCTTGGCCAGCAACATCGGCGCCCCGCCCTTCTCCGGGTCGTACTTGAGGGCCACGGCGTAGTGGGTCGGGTTGGTGATTATGACGTCGGCATCCGGGATCGCCGCCATCATGCGCCGCTGGGACATTTCACGCTGCACCTGACGTATGCGCTGCTTGACCTCCGGGCGCCCTTCCTGATCCTTGTGCTCGTCGCGTACTTCCTGCTTGGTCATCAGCAATTTCTGATGGCTTTCCCATAGCTGTACCGGTACGTCCACCGCAGCGATCAGGATCAATCCGCAGGCCATCCACAACGCACTCCAACCCACCACTTGCAAGCTGTGGATCACTGCCAGTTCCAGCGGCTCATGGGCGATGCGCAGCAGGTCATCGATGTCGGACTTCAACACCAGCAAGGCCACGATCAGGATGATAAAGAATTTGGCCAGGGCCTTGAGCAGCTCCACCAGCGCCTTGGCCGAGAACATGCGCTTGATCCCGGCGGCGGGGTTCATGCGGCTGAATTTGGGCGCCAGGCTGCCCGCAGCAAAGAGCCAGCCGCCAAGGGATATCGGGCCGACCAGGGCCGCGATCAACAACGTGATCAGTACTGGCTGCACCGCGATCAAGGCGATTTTCCCTGAATGCAGCAGAAACGCGCCCATGGAATCCGGGTTAAGCAGCACTTCGCGGCTCAAGCTGAAGTTGTAACGCATCAGCTCCATCAAATCCTGCGCCAGCGCACCGCCAAAAATCAGCAAGCCCGCCGAACCAGCCAGCATGATGGCCAGGGTGTTCAGCTCTTTGGAACGTGCAATTTCACCCTTTTCCCTGGAGTCCTTTTTTCGTTTCTCCGTGGGGTCTTCTGTTTTATCGGCGCCACTCTCGCTTTCGGCCATGGCTATCTGGCCTGCGCAAGATCACGTAAAAACTGCAGGGCCTCAGAGGCCAGCGGTTGATACTGGTTGAGAATGTCCGCCATGCTGATCCACAGGATCACCATGCCCAGCACCAGGGTCAGCGGAAAACCGATGGCAAAGATATTCAGTTGCGGCGCGGCCCGGGTCATTACGCCGAAGGCAATGTTGACCACCAGCAGCGCAGTGATCGCCGGCAGTACCAGAAGCAACGCCGCACCCAGCACCCAGCCGAGTTTATTGGCGATTTCCCAGTAGTGGTTGGGCAACAAGCCACCGCCCACCGGCAAGGTGGTGAAGCTCTCGGTCAACACTTCAAATACAACCAGATGGCCATTCATGGACAAAAACAGCAAGGTCACCAGCATGGTGAAAAACTGCCCGATTACTGCCACGTTGACCCCGTTGGCCGGGTCGACCATGGACGCAAAGCCCATGCCCATCTGGATCGCGACAATTTGCCCGGCGACCACGAACGCATGAAAAAACAGCTGCAATGCAAACCCCAGTAACGCACCAATGACGATTTGCTCGGCAATCAGCATCAGGCCACTGAGATCCAGCGGGTTGACGGCGGGCAACGGCGGCAGGCTGGGCATGATTGCCAGGGTAATCGCCAGGGACAAAAACAACTTGATGCGTTTGGGCACCAGGGTGGTGCCGATGATCGGCAT
Source organism: Pseudomonas sp. WS 5051 (assembly GCF_012985715.1). NCBI lineage: Bacteria > Pseudomonadati > Pseudomonadota > Gammaproteobacteria > Pseudomonadales > Pseudomonadaceae > Pseudomonas > Pseudomonas sp. WS 5051. The sequence goes on along the minus strand of NZ_JAAQWV010000004.1, from coordinate 130,397 downwards.
GGTGGTCAGCAGCGCGCCCACCCGGAATAGCGGCAGCATAAAGCTGGCGACCCAGGTACTGATCTGCGCGTCTGTCAGGGCGAGCAGCGACATTTAGCCGATCAACTGCGGAATGCTGCCGTACAACTGCAGGATGTATTCCATAAAGGTCTGCACCAGCCACGGCCCGGCCACGATCAGGGTGACCAGCATCACCAGCAAGCGTGGGAGGAAGCTCAGGGTCTGTTCGTTGATCTGGGTCGCGGCCTGGAACATCGCCACCAGCAACCCCACCAGCAAGCTGGGTATTACCAGCACGGCAACCATCAGGGTGGTCAGCCACAACGCACTGCGAAACAGGTCTACCGCGACTTCTGGGGTCATGGGGTCAAACTCCTCCGAAACTGCTGGCCAGGGTGCCGATAATCAGCGCCCAGCCATCCACCAGTACAAACAGCATGATTTTAAACGGCAACGAGATGATCAGTGGCGAGAGCATCATCATGCCCATGGCCATCAGCACACTGGCCACTACCAGGTCGATAATCAGAAACGGAATAAAGATCATAAAACCGATCTGGAAGGCGGTTTTAAGCTCCGAGGTGACAAACGCCGGCACCAGAATGGTCAGGGGTGCGGCATCCGGGGTGGCGATATCGGTACGTTTGGACAGGCGCATAAACAGCTCAAGGTCGCTGCTGCGGGTCTGCGCCAGCATAAAGTCCTTGATCGGCACTTCAGCCTTGAGGATCGCATCCTGGGCCGAGAGCTTTTCGGCCAGATAGGGCTGCAAGGCGTCGTTGTTTACCCGATCGAAAACCGGCGCCATGATAAACATCGTCAAAAACAGCGCCATGCCTGTAAGGATCTGGTTGGACGGCGTCTGCTGCAGACCCAGGGCCTGACGCAGGATCGAAAACACAATGATGATCCGCGTAAAACTGGTCATCAGCATGACAAACGCCGGGATAAAGCTCAGCGCAGTCATGATCAGCAAAATTTGCAGGCTGACCGAGTATTCCTGCTGACCATTGGCCCCGGTGCCCAGGGTAATGGCCGGAATCGACAACGGGTCAGCCCCGAATGCCAATGGCGCGACCAGTGCCAACAACAGCGCGACTACAAAACGCATCAAGGCTTGTCCTTTTGCTGACCGAGTATTTCCATCAGGCGCTTGGCAAACTCGGGGGTGGCCGGTTGCGCAGTACCCGGCACCTGCACCGGCTCCTTGAGCACATGCAGCGGGGTTATCCGGCCCGGCGTAAGGCCGAGCAGGATCTGTTCATTGCCCACCTGCACCAGCACCAGCCTGTCCCGCGCACCCAGGGCCCGGGAGCTGACCAGCTCGATCACCTGACCCTGGCGCGGGCCCGCCTGTTGAACACGACGCAGCAACCAGGCCAGGGCAAAAATCAGCCCCAGCACCAGCAACAACCCCAGCACCAGCTGGGTCAACTGCCCGCCAACACTGGCACCCGCCACCGGCGCCGCTGCGCCAGTAACCAACGGCTCGGCTGCCAGCACACTCAAGGGCAAGCCCAGTAAACTGCCAAGAAGCCGTTTCATTCAGCGCAGCTTCTTGATGCGTTCGCTTGGGCTGATCACGTCCGTCAGGCGGATGCCGAACTTCTCGTTGACCACCACCACTTCACCGTGGGCAATCAGGGTACCGTTGACCAATACATCCAGCGGCTCACCGGCCAGACGGTCCAGCTCGATCACCGAGCCCTGATTGAGTTGCAGCAGGTTGCGGATGTTGATGTCGGTACTGCCCACTTCCATGGAAATTGACACTGGAATATCCAGAATCACATCCAGATTGGGGCCGTCCAGGGTCACCGGCTGGTTGTTGCGCGGCACGCTGCCGAACTCTTCCATCGGCAGACGGCTGGAGGACGGTTTGGTTGCCGCATCGGCCGCCAGCAGCGCGTCGATATCGGCCTGGCCAACATCGCCGGTTTCTTCCAGCGCGGCTGCCCATTCATCAGCCAGCGCCTGGTCTGCAGCGGTTGTATCGTGTTCGTTAGCCATGGGGGTATCCTCGGCGGGCATTCAATCATTAGCACAGCAAATTCTTGTGGCCAGGCGCCTAGCGCCGACCGATGGGCTCAACCACTTGCAAGGCCAGATTGCCTTTGTGCGAACCCAGTTTGACCTTGAACGACGGCACGCCATTGGCGCGCATCACCAGTTCATCTTCCAGCTCGATGGGGATCACGTCGCCGGGCTGCATATGCAAAATATCGCGCAGGCGTAACTGGCGGCGGGCCACGGTGGCGCTGAGCGGCACGCTGACGTCCAGCACGTCTTCGCGCAGGGCCTTGCTCCAGCGTTCGTCCTGGTCGTCGAGGTCGGACTGGAAACCGGCGTCGAGCATTTCGCGCACCGGTTCGATCATCGAGTACGGCATGGTCACATGCAGGTCGCCGCCCCCGCCGTCGAGTTCGATATGGAAGGTCGACACCACAATGGCTTCGCTGGGCCCGACGATATTGGCCATGGCCGGGTTAACTTCGGAGTTGATGTACTCGAAATTGACTTCCATGATCGCCTGCCAGGCTTCCTTCAAGTCAATGAAGGCCTGCTCCAGCACCATGCGCACCACGCGCAGTTCGGTAGGGGTGAATTCACGGCCTTCGATCTTGGCGTGACGGCCGTCGCCGCCAAAGAAGTTGTCCACCAGCTTGAACACCAGCTTGGCGTCGAGGATAAACAGTGCCGTGCCGCGCAACGGTTTGATCTTGACCAGGTTGAGGCTGGTGGGCACATACAGCGAATGCACGTATTCGCCGAATTTCATCACCTGCACCCCGCCCACCGCCACGTCCGCCGAGCGGCGCAGCAGGTTGAACATGCTGATACGGGTGTAGCGGGCGAAACGTTCGTTGATCATTTCCAGGGTCGGCATGCGGCCCCGGACAATACGGTCCTGACTGGTCAGGTCGTAGCTTTTGACACTGCCGGGCTCGGCAGCGGTTTCGGCCTGTACCAGACCGTCATCGACGCCATGCAACAGCGCGTCAATCTCATCCTGGGACAGCAGGTCTTGCACGGCCATGTCGTGGTCCTACTGCAATACAAAGTTAGTGAACAGCGCCTGGTCGATAACCACTTTGCCGAGTTCTTTCTGCGCTACTTCCTGCACGCTGGCAGTGGTTTTCTGGCGCAAAATTTCCTGGCCAACCGGTGTGGCGAGGTCGTCAAAGGTCTGCCCGGAGAACAGCATCACCAGGTTGTTGCGAATCACTGGCATATGCACCATCAGCGCCTTGAGATCGGCGGGGTCGCGGGCTTGCAGGGTCACACTGACTTGCATATAGCGCTGGCGGCCATTGGCGTTGAAATTGACCACAAAGGCCGGGGCCATGGGTTCATAGATGGCAGGCAGTTTGACGTTGACGTCCGCTTGCGACACAGCTTCGCTCTTGGGGCTGTGCATGAAATACCAGGTGGCGCCAACGGACAGGCCAATCGCCAGCAGCACAGCCACGACGATCAGGATAATCAGCTTGAGTTTGCCTTTAACGGCGGGGTCTTTTACTGCGTCGCTCGTCGCCATGCCAATAATCCGTCACTTTTCGGTTTTCACAGGTGCTGGACTAGGCAGAGCAAGTGTTATGCCAGAAGCAGGACGGTGGGTGACTTTGTGGAAGCGGGCTTGCTCGCGATAGAGGCTATGCGGCGCTGCCGTTACACCGCGCCGAAGCCATCGCGAGCAAGCCCGCTCCCACAGGATTTTTACTCAGGCGTAGTAATCCACTGCACTGGAGCCCAGTACTACGCTTGGCGTTACCACCGCGACGTCCACTGGCTCGTCATCAATCACGCTGCCCAGGCGCTGACCACCGCTACCGTTGCGGGCCTGTTGCTCCTGGCCCTGCTGGCCTTGCCAGTGGCGCTGCTGGTCGGACACGTTGACGTCCACCTGGCCCATGCCTTGCTGGGCCATCATCTCGCGCAAGCGGTGCATCTGGCTGTCCAGTGCCTCGCGCACGCCGGCATGGCCACTGACAAAGTTGACCTGCGCCGACTGGTCAGCCGCAATATTGACCCGAATATCCAGACGCCCCAACTCTGCAGGCTCCAGCTGGATATCGGCTGATTTGAGGTTGGCGCTGGACAGATACATCACGCGATTGACGACTTCTTCAGACCAGCCGCTCTGATGCATGGCCAACGGTTGATTGACCGGCAGCGCATTGGTGGTTTTCGGCACCGCCGCCTGGGTCAGCGCAGCCAGACGGTTGGCGAAGTCATCGACACGGGTATCGCTGGCGGCACTTTTCAGGTCCTTGAGCCCCTCATCAACCAAACCCTTGAAGGCTTTCTCACCGCCGTCAGCCGTGGTCGAGTCTTCGCTTCCACCATCGACCAGCATGGCTATCGCGCTGGCCTGCCCCTGAGCGGCGGCCGGAGCGGCTTCATTAGCCGGGGTCTTGACCTGGGCCTGGCTGCCGGCCGAAACATGCCCGCCCTGCTCCATCGCCAGGCGCACGGCAGGCATAGCGTCAAGGGGGTCGGCTTCGGGGTCGAAGGTATCGTCTGCCACTGGTGGCGGCGGCGCCGGAACTGCCAGTTGCGCCACTGGCACCTCAGGGGTGGCCGGCGGCGTGGGTGTTGGCGCCTCGACAACCGGGGCCGGGGCCGGCGCTACCGGCTGCACTGCCAGCGGATCGGCCGCTGCCGCGTTATCGTCCGGCTTGTCAGCACTGTCATCCTGATCGGTGCTGACGGCATCCTTGGCCTTGCCGACAGGCAAGGGGTTGCCGCTATCGGCAACAGCTGGCGCCGGGTCAGACGCCTGGGCATAAACCTTGGCAAAAGGCTGAGCTTGCGCCTTGGCAGACTGCGCAGGGTTGCCCGCCGCCGCTTTGGGGGCTGCGGCGGCAGGTGTCTGAAGCAGGGGTTGAGCGGTAACGGGCATTAACGGGTCTCCGCTGTACGGCTGGCGTAGGTACAGGTCAGAGAGTCAGAGCAAGGTTCGGGCCAGCTTTATTGCCATGTCATCGGGATACAAAGTGCGGCGGCACCGAACGCTGGCGCTCGGCGCGATAAAGGCGCCGGACCATCTGGTATTCATCGTCGATTTTGATCACCAGCTCCTGGATCTCGGCCAGTTGCTTCTTTTGCGCACGTTCTTCAAGCAGGCCACACAAATGTGCCAAACGAATGGCACCCATGTTGCTGCTGCTGCCTTTGAAACTATGGGCAACCAGCGTCAGGTCGCAGGCTTCGCGGGTGTTGTGCAATTGGCCAAGACGCTCTTCGGAGTCGGAGAGGAAGGTGTCCAGCAGCTCGGTAAACCCTCCCTCCATCACGTCTCGCAATGCATTGACCACATTCGGATCCATATGAATGTCAGACACTTGTTCACTCCTTGATCAAGAATGGACGGATTATGCCAGACCCCCCCACGAAAACTCCACGGTCGCGCTACGGCCATCAGGCGCCCAACGCGCTGCAGGGCAGAGTTGACGTACCAGGCTCACCCCGCGTCCCGACAGACGGTCTAAATCCAGTGGCCTGGCCATCACCCTGGCAACATCAAAACCCGCACCACTGTCTTCCACCTGAATCAGCAGACGGCCGCTCTCCCCGATCGGCTCGACTTGCAAGGACACCCGTACAAAGCCGTACTTGAGCGTCGCCAAACGCTCCTTGCGTTGCTGATAGTAATGGGCGAAGCCCCCAGTATCGCGCTTGAGCCGCGAATCGAGACCCAAAACCCCGTGTTCCAGGGCATTACTGTAAAGCTCGGCCAGCACCGCATGGATCACCGGCCCCTGGGCACGCAACCCGTGGACCTCCATCAACAGTTGCAGCAAGAAGGGCAGCGGATTGAACTGGCGCAGGGTCGACGCGCGAAACTCGAAGCTGGCCGACCAGTCCCGCGGGCTGCATTGGCCGCTGTCTGAGTAGACAATAGCCGGCACCCCCAGAAACGCCGGCAGCTGTGAAGTGATGTGCACCATGCTCACATCATCCCGGGCCTGCCCCTGAAAATCGCGCAACGCCTGTTCGACCTCGGCAATCAGTTGCAGCGGATGGCGGTTGGCATCCAGTACCCGCTCCAGACGTTCAACCCCGAACAGCTGCTGATCGGGGCCACAGGTATCGATCACGCCGTCGGTCAATAAGAACACCTGATCGCCGGGCAGCATCGGCAACACCCGGGTGGCATGGTCAAACACTTCGGCGCGCAAGACACCCAATGGCAAGTGCTGCGAGGTCAGTGCCGTGCGCTCACCGCTGAGTGCCGCTTGCAGATAGCCATCAGGCATGCCGCCATTCCAGACTTCGACGCAGCGGCGCTGGGCACTCACACACAGCAACACGGCGCAACAGAACATATCCACGGGGAGGATACGTTTAAGCTTGGCGTTCATTTCCCTGAGTATTTCCGCCAGCCCGTAGCCCTTGGCCGTCATGCTGTAGAACACCTCCGCCAGGGGCATGGCACCAATCGCAGCAGGCAAGCCGTGACCGGTAAAGTCGGCGAGCAGCAGATGGGTATCCCCTGACGGCGTATAGGCGGCCAACAGCAAATCGCCATTGAACAAGGCATAGGGCGACTGCAGATAGCGGATATTGGGGTCATTGAGGCAGCCCGAGTGTGCCACCCGGTCAAATACGGCCTTGGCCACCCGCTGTTCGTTGAGCAGGTAGTCGTTGTGCCGTGCAATCTGGTCGCGCTGCTGCACTATCGTCTGCTGCAGCCTGCGCAGGCGCTGCATCGAGCCGCTCAATTGATATCGAACAACTTGTCGAAGTTGGAAACCCCCAGAATTTTGCGCACATCCGGGCTGCTGTTGACCACCCGAATATCAGAATCATCGCCTCCGGCATGCTCACGCAACAACAGCAACATGCCCAGGGCTGAACTGTCGAGATAGGTTGCATCCTTCAAATCCACCACTACGCAGGCGGGTGCGGGGCTGAGTTCTTCGTAAGCGTCACGAAACTCCTGGTGCTTGGCAAAGTCGAAACGGCCCTTGATGGCGATAGTCAGCTTACTGCCATCTGCCGAGACTTCAGATGTCACTGCCATGTGAATTGCTCCCGAGATAGTCAGTGCAACTATAGACCCTTGTGTGGGAGCGGGCTTGCTCGCGATACAGGCGCTGCGGTCACTGAGGCAAACCGGGTTGACGCCATCGCGAGCAAGCCCGCTCCCACAAGATCGGCGCAACTCCTGTGGGAGCCGGGCTGCCGGACTAGTAAACGTCTTTGCGCGGCAAGCGCTGGGACAGTTCGTCCATCAGCTTTTGTTCACGCTTGTCTTCCAGTTGACGAGCTTCGTCGGCGTAGCGCTGCACCAGCTTGCGCAGGCCTTCGACCCGGGCATAGGCCTGCTGCCAGGTCTCGCGGGCCTTGTCGAGGTTGTTCTGGTGCCACACCAGACTTTGCCGCTGCTGGCCCACTGCAGTTTCCAGTTGCCCAAGAAAATACTGATAGTTGCGCAGCCATTGCCCCGTCACGCCCTGGCTGCCGCGGTCGACCCATTGCGCCTGGTATTCACCGCGAAAATTTTCCAGATCACCGAGTTTGCTGTTGGCCAGATTGACCTGCCCCTGGAAGTGCCCCAGGCGCTGGGCCGCAGCCTTCTCGGTCTTTTCAGCCATGTCCACCACCGGCGCCAGGCGTGAAGCCCTGCTGTCACTGGCCATGCTCGATTAACCCCCGGCGGCAGGGGCGAAGATGCTGCCCAGATGGCCGCCGCTTTCGGCCAGGCTGATATTGTCGTTCAACCCCTGACGCAGATACCCCACCATCGCCGGTTGCAGGGCAATCGCCGTGTCGGTCTCGCGGTCGCCGCCCGGCACATAGGCGCCCACGCTGATCAAGTCCCGTGCCTGCTGGAAGCGCGACCACAGCTGCTTGAACTGCTGGGCGCGGCGCATATGTTCTTCACTCACCACCGAGGGCATGACCCGACTGATGGAGGCTTCAATATCGATGGCCGGGTAATGGCCCTCTTCAGCCAATCGGCGGGACAACACGATATGGCCGTCAAGCACGCCCCGCGCCGAGTCGGCAATCGGGTCCTGCTGGTCATCGCCTTCTGACAGCACGGTGTAAAACGCGGTGATAGAACCACCCCCGGCTTCGGCATTACCCGCACGCTCCACCAGTTTGGGCAGCTTGGCGAACACCGACGGCGGATAGCCCTTGGTCGCGGGCGGCTCACCAATGGCCAGAGCGATTTCCCGCTGGGCCTGGGCGAATCGGGTCAGGGAGTCCATCAGCAACAGGACGTTCTTGCCCTTGTCGCGAAAGTATTCGGCAATCCGCGTGCAATACATGGCCGCGCGCAAACGCATCAAGGGCGCATCATCGGCAGGCGATGCCACCACCACCGAGCGCTTGATGCCTTCGGCACCCAGGATATGTTCGATAAACTCCTTTACCTCACGGCCCCGCTCACCGATCAGGCCCACCACAATAATGTCGGCCTCGGTAAAGCGGGTCATCATGCCCAGCAGCACACTCTTGCCCACGCCGGTGCCGGCAAACAGGCCCAGACGCTGACCGCGACCCACCGTCAATAAACCGTTGATGCTGCGAATGCCCACGTCCAGCGGCACGCTGATGGGGTCGCGCTTTAGCGGGTTAATCGCGGGGCCGTCCATCGGCACCCAGTCTTCGGCCTTCATCGGGCCCTTGCCGTCCAGCGCACGGCCGGCGCCATCGAGCACCCGGCCGAGCATGCTCATGCCCATAGGCAAGCGGCCATTATCGGCCAACGGCACCACTCGGGCGCCTGGCGCAATACCGGCGACACTGCCTACGGGCATCAGAAAAATTTTACTGCCGCTAAAGCCCATGACCTCGGCTTCGACTTCCACCGGGTGAAAGCTGTCGTCGTTGATCACCAGGCAGCGGCTGCCCATGGCGGCACGCAGGCCTTCGGCTTCCAGGGTCAGGCCGACCATGCGCAGCAAACGGCCTTCAACCACCGGCTGCACGGGCAAGGACACCGCCGGAGCGTAGCTGCCCAGGCGTTTGGCGAAGCTGGTGCGCTTAAGGTGCATCGAGGTCGATATCGATATCAGGCGCCGCCGGATGCAGTACCTGTTCATGGAGCTGATCAAGCAACTGGCTCATGGCCTGCTTGATCCGGGTTTCGATGCTGGCATCGATGCGGCTGTGTTCGGTTTCGATGCGACAGCCTCCCGGTTGCAGACTGTCGTCTTCGACAATTCGCCATTGCTCGTCATGACGTTCACGCAAAGCCTTGATCTGGTCAAAGTCCTGCGGATTGATAAACAGGCGAATATTTTCGGCGCCCATCGGCAAGAGCTTCAAACCCTCGCGCAGCACTTGCCCGATCTGGCTCGAATCGGTTTTCAGCTCGCGCTGGATCACTTGCCGGGTCATGTGCTCGACCAGCCCGACCATGGCTTTTTCAAGCTGCTGGTCCTGTTCGGCCAGCGGCATCAGCAGGCTGTTCATCAAGCGCTCCAGGCTGTTGACCTTGGCCGTCAACGCCGTTTCGGCTTCCTGACGGACCTTGAGCTGGGTGCTATGGAAACCTTCTTTCTCACCCGTGGCGAAGCCTTCGTTGTAGGCCTCCTGGCGAATGCTTTCGAGCTCTTCGAGGGTCAGCGGCTGAACTTCATCCAGCGGCACCTCTTCCATCTCGGGCAGTTCTTCAACCGGCTCGGGTTCGACCTCTGCCTCGGGCTCGCGCCACGGATCGAAGCTGGGCAAACCCCATACATCGAAAGCACCGACATCCTTGGCACGGATCACATCACCGGGAGATTCGCCGCTGCTCACTTAGATCATCTCTTCGCCGCCCTTCCCGCCGAGAGCAATTTCTCCGGCTTCGGCCATACGGCGGGCGATGGTAAGGATTTCTTTCTGGGCGGTCTCGACATCGCTGACGCGCACCGGGCCCTTGGCTTCCAAATCGTCGCGCAGCAGTTCGGCGGCACGTTTGGACATGTTCTTGAAGATCTTTTCCTGCACGTTCTCGTCGGAGCCCTTGAGCGCCAGCACCAGTACGTCGGAGGACACTTCACGGAGCAACGCCTGGATGCCGCGGTCATCGACATCGGCCAGGTTGTTGAACACGAACATAAGGTCTTCGATCTGGCCCGAGAGGTCTTCGTCGATATCGCGGATCGAGTCCATCAACTGCGCTTCCATCGAGCTGTCGAGGAAGTTCATGATATCGGCCGCCCGCTTCACGCCACCCAGCGAGGTGCGCGCCGCATTCGAGTTGCCGGAGAACTGCTTCTCGAGGATCTGGTTCAGCTCCTTGAGCGCTGCCGGTTGCACGGTGTTAAGCGACGAGACCCGCAGGATGATGTCCAGGCGCGCCTTCTGGTCGAAATGACCCAGTACTTCACCGGCCTGATCGGGGTCGAGGTAAGCCACCACAATGGCCTGGATTTGCGGGTGCTCGAAGCGGATTACGTCGGCCACGGCACGGGGCTCCATCCACTTGAGGCTGTCCAGACCGCTGGTGTTGCCACCCAGCAGGATACGGTCGATCAGGCCGTTGGCCTTGTCTTCGCCCAGGGCCGAGGTGAGCATTTTGCGGATGTAGCTGTCCGAACCCACGCCGAGGCTGGTCTGGTCGCCAACGATCTCGACGAATTCGCTCATCACCTGCTCGACCTGCTCGCGGTGCACGTTGCGCATTTGCGCCATGGCCACACCCACCCGCTGGACCTCTTTGGGGCCCATATGGCGCAGCACCTGGGCGGCATCGGATTCGCCCAGCGACAGCAGCAAAATGGCGGCCTTGTCGACCCGGGTCAACTTGGCGTTGGCGGCGGCGCGGTTATCACTCATCGGCATTGATCCACTCTTTTACTACCTGGGCCACACGGCCCGGATCTTCTGCGACCAGACTCTTGATTGCATTCAACTGCGCGTCATAGCCTTCGCTGGGGCTTGGCAACATGATGCTTTGCGGGCCGCCAAGGCTGACACGGTCGTTGGCCAGCTCACCATCCAGACCGCCCAGGCCGCCCATCTCGGCATCGCTGCCAATACCGGCCACCTGCTTGTTGCGGCCGTGACCGGTGATGTTGTTGAGCACCGGGCGCAGCACGCCAAACACCAGCACCAGAATAAACAGCACGCCAAGCACTTGCTTGACCACATCCCAGAACCAGGGCTGGGAATAGAACGGAATATCGGCAATCACTTCACCCCGTTCGGTGGAGAACGGCACGTTGATCACGCTGACGCTGTCGCCACGGCTGGCATCGAAGCCTACGGCGTCCTGCACCAGACGGGTAAAGCGCGCCAGCTGATCGGTGGTCCACGGCACCTGAGTGATTTCACCGTTGGCCGGATTGACGCTGATCTTGTCGTCGATCACCACCGCCACCGACAGGCGATTGACCCTGCCCTGCTGCTGTTTGGTGTGGCTGATGGAGCGGTCCAGCTCGAAGTTGCGGGTCGACTGCGAGCGCTTGTCGGCCGGGTACGGTGCCAGCATCGGCTGGCCGGTGCCCGGGTCCATGATTTGCTGGCCATTGGCATCGAGCAACGGCTGGCCCGGCTGGATCATGCCTGCCCCGCCAGCAGCGCCCTGGCCGGTTTGCTGCGGCGCGCTGGCCGGGCTCGGCGGTTGATTGCTCAGGGCCCCGGGCACGCCTTGCGGGCCGTTGCTGGCGGTGCGCTGCTCACTGGTCGATTGTTCGCTGCGCAAGGCAGGCTGATCGGGGTTGAACTGCTCGGAGGTGGACTCGACTGCGCTGAAGTCCACATCGGCCGACACTTCGGCCTTGTAGCGGTCATTGCCCAGCACCGGCTGCAGGATGTTGTGCACGCGCTGGGTGAGCATGCCTTCCATGCGGCGGCTGTAATCGAACTGCTTGCCGGCCATGGTCAGCTCGGAATTTTCACCCTGGTCCGACAGCAGATTGCCTTTTTGGTCGACCACGGTGATCTGCGACTTGCTCAACTCGGGCACGCTGGTGGCCACCAGGTTGACGATTGCCAGCACCTGCCCAGGCTCCAGTGAACGCCCCGAGTAGAGTTCTACCAGTACCGAAGCGCTGGGCTTGCGCTCATCGCGGACAAACACCGAGCTTTTCGGGATGGCCAGGTGAACCCGCGCACCCTTGACGTTGTTGAGGCTGGAAATGGTCCGCGCCAACTCACCTTCCAGGCCACGACGATAGCGTGTGGCCTCCATGAACTGGCTGGTGCCCAGGCCCTGGTCTTTGTCGAGAATCTCGAAACCGATATTGCCGTCTGTAGGGGTTACGCCTGCAGCGGCCAGCTTGAGGCGGGCACGGGAAACGTCATCGGCCTTGACCAGCAAGGCGCCGGAATTGGGTTCAACGGTGTAGGCAATGTCGGCGGCGGCCAGGGTTTCCATGACCTGCTTGGCATCCATACCGGCCAGGCTGCCGTACAGCGGCCGGTAATCGGGTTGCTGGGACCACAGCACCACGGCAAAGCCGATCGCCACGCTCGCCGCCAGGCCGACCATCAGGCCGACCTGACGCAGCATGGTCATATCGCCCAGATTGTCGAGAAAGGTCAGGCCAAACAGCGGTTTGCCGCCTGCGCCTGCTTTGGCCGGAACGTTATCCGGGAGTGCATCTGCCATGACTTGATATCGCCCTTAAACCGGCATCTGCATGATGTCTTGGTAAGCCTGAACCAGCTTGTTACGCACTTGGGTCAAGGCCTGGAAAGAAACGCTGGCCTTCTGGGAAGCGATCATCACATCAGTCAGGTCGACCCCGCTTTTGCCGATCTCGAACGCGTTTGACAGCTGGCTCGACGCCTGCTGGGTTTCGCTGACCTTGTTGATCGCATTGCCGAGCATGTCGGAGAAACTGCTGGCACCCGCTTCGGGAGCGGCCTGCACAGCCGATTTCGGCTGGGCCATGGCGTCCATCTGCATGGCCCGCATATCCAACATCAATCGATTAAATTCAATACCTTGGCTCATGGACCAGTGCCTCCGACGACCCGCATTTTTTTGACACTTTCACAGCGCATATTGAGGTGTAGCAACAAGGGTGCCAGCTCTTTGTCGTTTTATAACAATTAACGTTACAAAACGTCGCAGTCAAGGATCACACCTAACCTGTGGGAGCGGGCTTGCCCGCGATGGCATCACTGCGCAGCCCCTGCTGCACCGCGTCGACTAAATCGCGGGCAAGCCCGCTCCCACAGAGGGTTAAGCGCTCTCAGGTTGCAGCAAACAAATAAGCCTCGACATCCATCCCAGCATCACGCATTTGCGCCAGCTTGTAGCGCAAGGTGCGCGGGCTGATGCCCAGACGCTCGGAAGCCTCCTTGCGCCGCCCGCGCTCGGCACGCAGGGTGTCGATAATCATCTGGAATTCACGCCGGCGCAGATCATCGCCCAAGCCGCCCGCCGACTCCACAACTTCCACCGCCAGCGGCGGCAAAGGTGCACAGGCCACAGGCCCGGCCAGGCAAAAATCTGCCGCCTCGATCACACCGCGTTGCTGCAAGATCAACGCCCGCTGAATCGCGTTATCCAGTTCGCGCACGTTGCCCGGCCACGGGTAAGCACTCAGACAGGCTTTGGCATCGGGCGAAAACCCTACAGCAGTGTGCTTCATTTTGCTGATGTATTTGGCCAGCAGTCGCTCTGCCAGCGGCAGGATATCGGCGGTACGTTCGCGCAACGGCCGCCAGGCCAAGGGAAAGACCGAAAGACGGTAGTACAGATCTTCGCGAAAACGCCCCGCCGCCACTTCCCCCGCCAGATCGCGGTTGGTGGTGGCGACTACGCGGATATCCAGCGCAATCGGCTTGCGCCCACCCACACGCTCCACTTCGCGTTCTTGCAACACCCGCAGCAATTTGGCCTGCAAGCCCAATGGCATCTCGGAAATCTCATCAAGCAGCAAGGTGCCGCCATCGGCCTGCTCGAACTTGCCGGCCTGGGCAGCAATCGCACCGGTGAAGGCGCCTTTTTCATGACCGAACAGGGTGGCTTCGAGCATGTTGTCGGGAATCGCCGCACAGTTGATCGCTACAAACGGCTGATCAACCCGGTGCGAATGCTGGTGGATATAGCGGGCCAGCACCTCTTTGCCGGTGCCCGACTCGCCCGAGATCAACACCGTGGCATCACTGCGTGCCACCCGCGCAGCCAGCTCCAGCAACTGCGCGCTCGCCGGCTCCACCGCCACTGGCCCTTCGCTGTCGGGTACGCCAAGGCTGCCAAGGGCATGGCGGGCGACCAGATCGAGCAAGGCCCTGGGTTCAAAAGGCTTGACCAGATAATCCACCGCCCCCTGACGCATGGCATCCACCGCACGCTCCACGGCGCCGTGAGCCGTCATCAGCAGCACCGGCAATTGCGGCTGGCAGGCGCGCAGGCGGGCAAGCAACTGATGGCCGTCCATGCCGGGCATATTGACGTCACTGATCACCAGACTGAAGGGCTCCAGCATCACTGCAGCCAGGGCGTCTTCCCCCGAACCGACGGCACGAAATCCGTGACCGGCCAGCAACAGCGTGTCTGCCAGGGCCTCGCGCAACGCATGATCATCCTCGACCAACAGCACGTTAATTCGCATCACCATCAGCTTGCCTCCGCGACAACGGGAATCAGCGGCAAGCTGAGCAAGGCACAGGTGCCACGGCCCCGCCGCGAACGTAATTGCAATTGCCCCTGGTGCGCACGCACCACGGCATTGACCACCGCCAGGCCCAGACCGGTACCGGTGGCCTTGGTGGTAAAAAACGGCTCGCCCAGGCGCGCCAGCACTTGCGGCTCAATGCCACTGCCGTTGTCGCTGACACACAACCTGAGGCTGTTATCGCGGCGATACAGATGCACCTTGAGTCGCACCTGCGGCGTGCCGGCCTGCAGGGCGTTTTCGATCAGGTTAAGCAGCGCACCGACCAGGGTGTCGCGATTGCACAGCAACTGGCCCGTGTAGGCATCGCACTGCCAGCGGATTGCCACGCCCTGGACATGGGTTTGCGCGGCGGCCTGCAGGGCTTGCATCAACACCTTGGGGGTGACCCGGTCGGCAAGTGGCAGCTCGCCACGAGCAAACACCAGCATGTCGCGCACCTGATGCTCCAGCTCGTGCAGGCGCTCCTTGAGGCGCCCGGCGAAGCGCTGCTGGGTTTCCATCGGCAGCTCTTGCTCGGTCAGATGACTGGCGTAGATCAGCGCGGCCGACAGCGGTGTACGAATCTGGTGGGCCAGGGAAGCGACCATTCGCCCCAGAGACGACAGGCGTTCATGGCGGGCGAGCTGGTCTTGCAGGCGCCGGGTTTCTGTCAGGTCATTGAGCAGTACCAGTTGCCCGGGCTCGGCGTCCAGCGAACGGGTGGCAATCGACAGGCGCCGACCGTCCTTGAGGGACACTTCATGGCCGTCGTCTTCCCGTGGTGCAAAGCAGCGGGCGATCACATGACGCCACAATTCGCCTTCCAGCGGCAGGCCCAACAACTCGCAGGCTGCGGGGTTGGCCTCGCGTACGCGGCCGCGGTCATCAATCACTATGACCCCGCCGGGCAGCAGATCAAGCAGGTGTTGCAGGCGATTGGCCAGCCGCTCTTTCTCTGCAAGCTCGGCCATGCGCTGCGCACTGACCACTGCCAGCTCGCCGGTCAGCTCCGAGACGCGGGCCTCAAGCAGAGTGTAGGGATCGGGGGCCGAAGACAACTGAACGGCGGCTTGAGGCATGGGGCGTACTCGCTTGGCTGACCGTCATAAAACGGTCCGTTAGACCAAGCGAAGCAATACCCGTGCCTGATAGGAGTGAATTATCGGGATACATCCAATGGACGCCCAACGACTGTAGCCGCTGAGGAGCGAAGCGAGGCTGCGACCGCCTGCGAAGCAGGCGTAAGACCGGATCACGGGTGTGTCAGGTTGACCTCGCGGGCAGGTTTGGCGACTGCTCCGCAGCCGGTCGCAGCCTTCGTTCCTCGTCAGCGGCTACAAAAGAGAGAGACACGCGTCAATCATCTGCCTGCTCTTCACCTTCGCGACGGCTCATGCCGTACTTGCGCATTTTTTCCACCAGGGTGGTACGACGAATCCGCAGACGCTCTGCCGCCCGCGCAACGATGCCGTTGGCGTCATCCAGTGCCTGCTGGATCAAACCCTGCTCCAGCCCGCCAAGGTAGTCCTTGAGGTCAAGACCTTCCGGCGGCAGCATCGCATTGGCGCTGGCCACAAAGTCCGTTGTGGCATTATTGATGGCCACGCGCTCTTCCATATCGCTGCGCAGGCTGTCGACCATCTGCCCGTCTTCGTCGTCCACATAGCGGAATTTTTTCGGCAGCTCAACGACGCCAATCACCCCGTACGGATGCATGATCGCCATGCGCTCCACCAGGTTGGCCAGTTCGCGAACGTTGCCCGGCCATGCATGACGGCACAACGACATGATGGCGGCAGAATTGAAGCGGATCGAACCGCGCTTTTCGTGCTCCATGCGCGAAATCAGCTCGTTCATCAGCAACGGAATATCTTCGACCCGCTCACGCAGCGGCGCCATTTCAATCGGGAACACGTTGAGGCGGTAGTACAAGTCTTCGCGGAAGGCGCCGACTTCAATCATGCTTTCGAGGTTTTTGTGGGTCGCGGCAATGATCCGCACATCGGCGCACTGGGTCTTGTTGCTGCCCACACGTTCAAAGGTCCGCTCCTGCAATACACGCAGCAGCTTGACCTGCATCGGCAGCGGCATATCGCCGATTTCGTCGAGGAACAGTGTACCGCCATTGGCCAGCTCAAAACGCCCGGCGCGGCTGGTGATGGCCCCGGTGAAGGCGCCCTTCTCATGACCAAACAGCTCGCTTTCCAAAAGCTCGGCAGGAATCGCCCCGCAGTTGACCGGCACAAACGGCGCGTCGCGACGCTTGGAGTGGTAATGCAGATTGCGCGCAACCACTTCCTTGCCGGTGCCGGACTCGCCGAGGATCAGCACGCTGGCATCGGTATCGGCCACTTGCTGCATCATCTGGCGCACATGCTGGATCGCCCGGCTGGTACCGACCAGGCTGCGAAACAGATTGGGCTCACGATGACGACCGCGCTCGCGGGCCTGGTCGTACATCTCGCGATAGACCTGGGCACGGTGCAGGGAATCAAGCAGCTTGCTGTAGCTGGGGGGCATTTCGAGGCTGGACAACACCCGGCGGCGCTGGTCTTCAGGCAAGTCGAGGGCAGAAACTTCACCTAAAAGCATGATCGGCAGGAACTCATCCCACGCGGCCAGTGTCTTAAGCAGTCCTGATAGGCCACCCGCAGTGCTCACGGTGCCCACAAGCACGCAGAGCACTTCACGACTGGACGGCAAGGCGCTGACAGCCTGCTCCCACTCGTGACTAGGGCTGGTCAAATTTTCTTCGCCAAGAAAATTCAGGATCACCGCCAGATCACGGCGGCGGACGCTATCGTCATCGATCAGCAGAATTTTGGTTTCACGCCACATGCAATAGCAACTTCCCTAGTCAACTCAATGCCCCGGATGGCAGGACATATGTAGACGTCCTAACCCTGTTGGATATCTAAGACGACTGAATACAGAATAACGTGCTAGTTAAGTCAAAAAACTGTGCCGAGTCAAATTTATGGCGGTTTAAAACGTAATTAACCACATATTCTTTAGGCCTTAACCGAATAGATGGTAAACCTTTGACGCATTTTTTGCTTGGTTGATCTGCCCCATCTGCTCAACCACCGCCTGACGCTCATCGGTCGCGGCCTCCAGCAACATGCGATACACCACCAACAACCCCTCCAGATTTTCGCGCAACACCGCCTCATCCAGGGGTGCTTCGTCCAGCACATTCTCGACACACACGCGGCAGGCCGAGTCCAGCTCGCCGATGGCATCCCAGTTGCGCTCGGCCAGGGCATCAATCAGCGCTTCGCGGGTTTCCTGAATACGTTGCAGTTGGCTCATGACGCACTCCTCTGGCTTATTGCGGGGCAATGGCATCCCAACCACTTTTTACAGTGATCAGCAGGCGCGCCACTTCATCGATGATTTCCGGGTCGTTCTTGGCATTGGCCTGGGTCAGGCGCACGGCCATGTACTCGTACAGGCTGTCCAGCTGCTCCAGCGCGGCCTTGTCGTCGGTCTTTTCTTCATCCAGGCCCTGACGCAGGCCGGTGATGATATCGATGGCCTTGGTGATCAACATGGCCTTCTGCGGGATATCACCACGGCTCATCGCGCCCTTGGCCTGGGCCATACGGTCCAGACCACCCTCCATCAGCATCTGAATCAGACGGTGGGGGCTGGCTTCGGAGATTTGAGCGTGGGAATTAACCTTCTGATACTGACGAAGGGCGCGCATCGGGTTCATGTTCTTACCTCGTAACAAATTGTCTGGGACTTAACCCTTATGTCGACTGTGGCGCTGAAAACTTTAGCCATGAAGCCGCGCCACACACTCTGAAAAATCAGCTGGACGACTTAGGGTTATTCAATGAATTAAGCGTGGTCATGATGCTTGAGCTGCTGGCGTTGATCTTCGCAATCAGGCCGTCCATCGCCGTATATTTGGCGGTCAGGGATGTCTTTAGCGAGTCCATTCGGCGATCCAGATCGCCCTGCTGAGTCGTCAGATCCGTCAGTTTGGTATTCAAGTCAGCCGCACGGGTTGTCAGCAGCCCGGCCGTCCCCACATAGCTGTCGGTGGCTTTGGTCATGCGCGAGATCAAACCGGTGTCACCGGCAAACACCTTGGCAATCTCGGTCGCACCGTTAGGCAGCGCTACGGCGGTGTTCCACTTGGTGTCGTCGAGGGTCAACAACCCGGTTTTCTGGTCTGTGCTGATGCCCATTTGCGCCAGGTTGCCGATGGAAGAGCCGCTGGTATTTTGCAGCAGCTCGCTGCGAATACCGTTGACCAACTGACGCATCGACGAGTCACCGGTCAGGGCGCCGGTGGTGGTGGTCGCCGCATCGCCGGTGGCGGTCACTTTGGTTTGCGTGTTGATACTGGTCATCAGCGCGTTGTAGGCACTGACAAACGACTGCACCGAGGTTTTCAGGGTCGTGGTGTTGGACGCCACGGTAATCGTGGACTCCTTGGTGTCCAGCAACTCAAGGCTCACGCCGCTGATGGCCGACGTCACCTTGTTGCTCGTCGACTCCATGGCAATGTTATCGATGGTGTATTCAGCATTGACTGGCGGTTTACCGGCGTCATAGCCCGTAGCCAGCTCTGAGTCACCGCTGATGGTGATGTCGGACCCTTTGCCGGTGGTCTGCGAACTGATCACCAGACGCGAGCCGTTGGCGTCCGTCAGGACGTTGGCGCTAAAGCCCTTGGATTGCAGCTGCGTGTTGATTGCATCGCGGGTCTGCTGCATGGTCGCGCCCGCCGGGATCTTCACGTCGTAGCTGCTATCCGACTGCGAGAGGGTCAGGGTTTGATCTTTTTCGCTGGCGTTAACAACGGCCGAGCTGCCTTCAAACACCTTGCTGGTGATTTTTGGCGCCGTAGCCAGTTGTGTGACTTTCAGCGCATAGGTACCGCTGGCGGCTTTGTCGCCGAGGGTGACCTTGGAAATTTTTTCATCGGATGACGTCGCCGCCAACCCGTTGAAACTGGAGACACTGTTGAGCTTGGCAATGGCTGTGCGGTAAGTCTCAAGTGAGGCTTTCACGGTGCCCACCGCTGACAATTGGGTCGTGGTGACGGTTTGCTGCTTGGTGATCTGGGCTTGCTTGGGTGCTTTTTCAGCATCGACCAAGGCTTTTACGATACCGACCGTATCGAACCCCGAACCCACACCTGTAATGGTTGAACTGGCCATCTTTATTCTCCTTATCCGGTGGCTGCCGCTTGGCTGGCGAACACTTTATTGACAAAGAATGCCGAAGCCACGGATAGCTTCACATTTCATGCCACCTTCAAGCGCTTGCGTTAAAAAGCAGGCTATTAGGGTCTGCCAGATTTTGCGCGAGCTTTAGAGCGACTTCTGAAGGCAACTGGCGAATCACTTCACCGCTGTGCGTGGCGATGACTTTGACCACCATGATGCCGGTGGTGTCATCAATCGAAAAATCCAGCTGGCGCTGGTTAGACTGCGCAAAGTCACGCAAATCACTGACTGCTTTCTCCAGCTCGACACGCCCAGTTGGCTTGCCGGGCAGCGCGATGTCATCTGCGTCAGCCTTGGGAGTTGCAACCGGTGCGGGCGCTGGGCTGGACGGCCCGACGGCGGCTGGGTAGGCGGCATTCAGTTTGATGCTCATGTCCATGTCATCACCTCACCTCTGAAAAAAACAAAAGGGCGCGTAAACGCGCCCTTCCGTTATCAACCGAGCGCTGAAATTACTGAAGCAGTTTCATCACAGCGGAAGGCAGCTGGTTCGCCTGAGACAGGATCGCAGTGGACGCCTGTTGCAGGGTTTGTTGCTTGGTCAGCTGAGCCGCTTCAGAAGCGAAGTCAGTGTCCTGAACACGACCCAGTGCAGCGGTGGAGTTCTCGGAGATGCTTTGCAGGTTGGCCACAGTGCTGTCGAAACGGTTTTGTACAGCACCCAAAGCCGAACGCTGGGTGTCGATCTGCTGAATCGCATCAGCCAGCGCCTGAACGGTACGCTGCGAATCAGCGGCGGTCAGAACACTCAGGCTGGCAACGCTGGTTTCAACAGTGGTTGCTTTCGCAGTGCCAGCATCAGAAACAGCTTTCAGACCCAGTGCTTTTAGGCCCGAACCTGCAGCGCCATCCTTGACAGTGATGTCTTTGTCAGAGAACAGCTTCAGCGTGCCGTCATCATTTTTGCTGGCCGTTACGCCAGTACTGGCGCTGTTGATCGATGAAACGATTACATCTGCGCTATCGCCCTTCTTGAACTTGACTTCAACGCCGTTCAGTTCAATCGAAGTATCAGCGGTCAATTTGGCTTGAGAAGAGCCTGCCGACAGACCCAACTGACCCAACGAGCCGCCTACGGTGTTTGCAAGTTTGATGTCCTTACCGTCGCTGGTAGTTAAAGATATGCGCCCATCTTTAAAAGCTGCTGTGGAGCCAGTACCGGCTGCACCCGTCAACTTAGTCAAAATTTCTGACACCTTTGCATCAGCGTCCCACGCTACATCTTTGCCATTAACAGTGATGCCACCGGCCCCACCTATTTTTGATGTAAGCGCTAGGTCTTTAGGAGAAGTAGTTGCAGCTGTTAAGCCAAGGTTTGTCAAGCCAGTGTTATCAGTAGGAGCTGCAGGAGGAACAGCCGCATCCTTTGATACACCAAGCTTAATATCGCCCTTCGACGACAAAGTCAGCTTTCCAGTCGCATCCGAAGTAGCAGTGACGCCGGTTTTAGCACTTTGCTCGTTGATAGCTTTCGCTGCAGCAGTACCCGCGGCTTCACCGGCTGTGGCAACTCCAAATGAAATCTCTACATCATTAATCTTGATCTTATCTGTAGCAGTAGTGGCAGTAGCAGCAGTACCTGTAACCTGTACGCCCAACGCCGTACCGGTAGTCGACGCACTCAAACCCGTCAAAGCGGTGCTGTTAGCGCTTGCTTCGCTGTAAGAACCCTTCAAAGCAGTAGCACTGATATCGCTCATGCCGAACGAAATGGTCTGGTTGGCATCAGCGCCGACCTGGAAAGACTGGTTAGTGAACGAACCGTCCAGGATGTTACGACCACCGTAGGTGGTGGTTTGAGCAATACGGGTCAGTTCACCGGTTTTTGCTGTGAATTCTTGTTGCAGTGACGCACGGTCAGCGTCGCTTTTGTCACCGTTCGCGGACTGCAGAGCCAGCTCACGCAAACGTTGCAGAATATTGGTCGATTCCTGCATCGCGCCTTCAGCGGTCTGAGCGATCGAGTTGCCGTTGTTGGCGTTGGCGATCGCTACGGTCATGCCTTTGGTCTGCGAAGTCAGACGGTTGGCCATTTGCAGGCCAGCCGCGTCGTCTTTGGCGCTGTTGATTTTCAGGCCGGAAGACAAACGGGTCATCGAGGTGCTAAGCGCATCACCGGCTTTGTTCAGGTTTTTCTGAACGGTCAGGGACGTGACGTTAGTGTTTACTGATAAAGCCATGACGAAATCCTCATTGGATGAATACTGCGGCTTCCGGCCCTGGCAACCGCCGGGTGTGGCCTAGAGAACCTTCGTAATGGTTATCGTCGTGAATGTCGGTTGCTTGAGGGTTATTTTGATTTTTTTTGCTGCCCCAACACAATTCCCCTGTATTTCAGGAGGTTGTGGAAGGGGCAAAGCTTCCAGTTGCAAGCTTCAAGCCACAAGATAAAAAGCAAAAACGCCCATGGCTTGCAGGCCATGGGCGCTTCATCTTGCAGCTAAAAAACTTGCCGCTTGCCGCTTATTTCCTATAGATAATCGCCGAGCCCCACGACAGGCCCACGCCAAAACCGCTCAGTGCAACGCGCTTCCAGGTGGCGTTCATCACGTGCTTTTCCAGCAGCAGCGGAATGCTCGACGACACGGTGTTGCCGGTCTCGACCATATCCTTGATAAATTTCTCCGGCTCGCCTTCAAAACGGCGGGCCACGGCATCAACGATGGCCGCACTGCCCTGGTGGATGCAGAACGCGTCGATGTCCTTGGAGGTCAGCTCCGACTCTTCCAGCAGCTCGTTCAAGTGCGCAGGCACTTTAAGCAGGGCAAAGTTGAAGACCTGACGGCCGTTCATAAAGAACACGCCATCACTGACTTTCAGATGGGGCGCACCCGAGCCGTCAGTGCCGAACTTGGCCTTGCCCAGCTGCCAGGGAGCGTCTTCGCCCATCCAGGTGGCGGTGGCCGCGTCACCAAAGAGCATGGTGGTGTTGCGGTCTTCCGGGTCGACGATTTTCGAATAGGGGTCTGCGGTGATCAGCAGGCCGTTTTTCAGACCCGTGGCTTCCATAAAGCCTTTCATCGCGTAGATGCCGTAGACATAACCCGAGCACCCCAGGGAGATATCAAAGGCGGCAACATGGGTCGGCAGGCCGAGCTTGTCCTGGACGATGGCCGCCGTGTGCGGCAGGCCTTCGGCGTCGCCGTTCTGGGTGACGACGATCAGCGCGTCGATGGATTCGCGCTTGAGTTGCGGGTTGTTGGCGAACAGCGCGTTGACCGCTTCGACACACAGATCCGAGGTTTCCTGGTCGGCGTCTTTGCGCGGCAGAAAGGCCGAACCGATCTTGCCCAGAATGAATTCTTCGTCTTTGGAGAACTTCGCGCCTTGCGCGTAGTTGTCTACACCGCTTGCTGGCACGTAACTGGCGATGCTTTTAATGCCAATCATTGTGGCTTCCCAATACTAAATAGCTGGAGATCACCCGCTCGCATAATCGAGGGGCGCTGACAATAAAGGGGCTTTTTCGCGCAGGAATGCGGCGAATATGGGTGCATAAAAATAAACAAAACAGCCTGAAAAAGGCCCGGCACCCGCCCGTACGTTTCATACGATACAGTGAAGATGCCCGTTATGACTCATAGGTCACGCTATTTTGTGCGGTTTTATACAAAAGGTTTCAAGAAAGACGAGGACTGATCTGTAGCCGCTGAGGAGCGAAGCGAGGCTGCGATCGAGGACGCAGTCCTCGCAAAATCGGCCATCACCGGGTTTCTGAAACACCGAGCCGGATGGTTTTGCGGCCGCTTCGCAGCCGATCGCAGCCTCGCTTCGCTCCTCAGCGGCTACAAAGTCAGTATCACAGCTGGTTAAACAGACTCAGCTGGGAGATTTTCACGAATGCCAGTTGCGAGGCTTCGAGCATGGCTTTCTGGAACGCCAGTTCGATGGACGCCCCCGCCATGTCGGTGTTGCCGATCGCCGCCGTGGTGGAGTCGTTGGCCAGGCCCAGGCTGATATTTTCATCCGCCTGAATATCCACCGCCTTGAGCCGCGCACCAATCGAGCCGCGGGCGCTGTCGACGCCGGCACTGGCGTTTTTCAGGTTGCCGATCGCGGAGTTGATCGCGTCCTTTTGCGTTTGCTGGGCCAGCGGGTCTTTGTCGCTTGGGATTTCCAGCGCCTTGCGCAACTGGCTGATGGTGTCCAGCGCGTTCTGGCTCTGGTGGTTATTGCGGTTGACGACAAACTGGTCGCCCGCTTCAGGGGTGCCAGAAAACTTGAAATCGACCCCCAGCGCGCCGCTGGCAACATCGCCCTTGGCAATCGATTTGCTGTCGGCGGTCAACGGTTGGGCATAAACTTCGTACTCGGTGGCACTGGTGAATTTAATCACCGCGCCATTGCTCGGGAAACTGTCGCCGTAGACGCCGGCATCGGTCACTGTCGACTCGGTGAGCTGTGCAGTCGAGCTGTTGCCCGGTGTGCGCGAAGCGTTGAACGAGTCCGCCTTGGCCTCAAGCGTAAAGCTGCGCCCCGCCACCAACGCATCCCGCTCAGCGGCAGGAACGTCCTTGAGGTTGGGGGTGATATCAAAGGATACGCCATGCAGGCTGATGCTCTGCGAGCCTTCCTTGGTCGGGTCGAATACGCCATTTCCCGGAATTTGCGAGGTAATGTCCTCGTCATCCGGGCTTTTAGTCAGTTTGAACTGGGTGCTGCTGATAAACGTCAGTTTGTACGGCTGACCTTCGGCGAAACTCTTGTTGAACACCGCGCTTGAAGTAACCAGACCGGCAGACACCGAGAGCTTGCCGTCATTGACGGTCGGCTCGCCATTGGCATCCACGCCAGGCACAAAAGTCGCCTGGGTACGGCCGGTATTGGTCGCGCCTTCCATGATGCTTCTGGCCGTGTCGCTGCTGGCCAGGGTCAGGGTGTCGGAAACCTTCAGGTTGAGTTGGGTGTCGTCGCCCTGATAGCTGTAGGTGCCATCATTGTTGCGGGTGTAAGGCGGGGTGTCGGTTTTTGAACCCGAGAACATGTAGTTGCCCGCGGCGTCCTTGCTGTTGAGCAGGCTGAACACCTGCTCTTCAATACTGCCCAGTTCGTTGGCAATGGCCAGGCGATCGGCATCACTTTTACCGCTGCCTGCACCCAGGGCCAGCTCACTGGCCTTTTGCAATGAGTTGTTGATGCTGTCGAGCACCGCTTCCTGGGCACCCAACGATGCCTTGATGCTGTTCATATTGGTGCTGTACTGGCCCAGCATGTCTTTTTGCTGCTGCAATTGCAGCAGGCGCGCCGCACCGACCGGGTCATCGGCGGCGGTCTGGATGCGCACGCCGGAGTCGATCTGGCCCTGGGTTTTGATCACCGACGAGAAGTTATTCTGGTAGGTGGCACTGGTCGATTCAAAAAACTGCGAAGTTGAAATACGCATCGTCGCGGGCTCCCTTAAAGACTGTTGATCAGCGTGCTGAAGGTTGCTTGCGCCGCTTTGATGATCTGCGACGAGGCGGTGTAGTACTGCTGGAACTTGACCAGGTTGGAAGCTTCTTCGTCCAGGTTGACCTGGGACACCGAGTTGCGCACCTCTTTGGCGTAGGCCAAAGCCGCGCCATTGGCGGTGCCGTCGACCGCCGCCTGGCTGGCTTTACCGCCCACCTTGGACACCAACTGACTGTAGGAAGTAGCCATGCTGACGCCGCCAGTGCCGTCCTTGCCTACGCCCACTGTGGCCTTGGTTTGCAGGCCCAGCAGTTCGTTCGCGTTGCGGTTGTCGGCCTTGCCGTCCTTGTTGAACTTGATATCGAAGCTGTCGCCCTTGCCCGGCGAACCGCTGATCACCGTGTCGAACCCCACGTTTGTGGTGGTGCCATCAGCGTTGGTGACGGGGACGCTGATCGTGACCTTGTTGTCCTGGCCCGGCACGATGCTGCCCTTGCCGATTTCCTTGCCGGCCTCGTTCAGTACCCGGTAGCTCTGGGTGCCATCCGCGCTGGCTTCGTCAAAGGCAATGCGCACCGGCATGGCGCCTTCAATATCGCTTTGCGCTTTGCCCAGATTGACGCCGCCGTAGATATCCAGCGCTGACGACAGATTGAGGCTACCCACTGCACCCGTACCGGTATTGGAGCTGCCCGGGCCAGCCACCAGCGGCCCGGCAAATGCCAATTTATTGGCATCGCTCATTTGCACGCCGATATTGCCTGCACCACTGCGGGTGGGGCTGACCTTGAACGCGTCGCCAGCGGTCATCGGGCCGCCCTTGAGATCCAGGGTGAAACCGTCAATGACCTTGGCCGGGGTGTCCGTGGTAGCGAACGCCCCCATATCGGTGCCGTCGGAGCGCTTGACCGAGTACTCGGTGGCGCTGGTGAACGTGACCTGATAGTCGTAGGCGGTCAGCGCGCCGCTGTCAGCGATGCTGACATTGAAGTTGCCTGCGCCAATATTTCCGGTCGCCGCCTGGCTGCGCTGGCTGATGGCCGTGGCACTGTTGATGCTGTTGAACAACGACGAGCCGAACTCGCCATTGGCATCCAGGCCCTGGCCCAGCTGCTGGTTGATCGCATCGGCGACCACAATGGCTGTACGGCCCAAATCGTTCATCGCCGGGGCCAGCACATCGTCGCGGTAACGCAGCAGGCCGCCGATCTTGCCGCCACTGATCACCGAGGTCACATCCGAACTCGATTGCTGGAAGTTGACCTGGATGCTGTATTGGCTTTTATCGACCTTGCCCGGCACCGCCGAAATCGTGTTCGAGGTGCTGCCCTGCACCAGCGATTGGCCGGTACCCAGGGTAATGTCGTAGACGTTGTCGTGCTCCTGAACCGTCACCCCGACCAGCTCGTTGAGGCTGCGCACGGCTTCGTTACGCGCATCCAGCAGGTTGTTCGGCGTATTGCCAGCCGTGGTGGCCTGGGCGATCTGCTTGTTCAGCGAAGCAATGGTGGCCGTGTGCTGGTTGACCATCGAAGTCAGGGTGTCCAGCTGGCTGTTGATGCCTTCGTTCTGCTGGTTGAGCTGGGTCGAAATCGAGTTGAAGCGGTTGCTCAGGGTTTGCGCACTGGTCAGCAACAACTGCCGCGCGGACACATCACCGGGCGCCGCGGCGGCAGTTTGCAATGAGCTGAAAAAGCTGCTCAGGGCTGCCGATACGCCCGTGTTTTTATCCGACAGCAGTTTGTCGACCGTGCCGATCTGGTCGAGATAAGCCTGGGCATCGCCATTGAGCGAGGTGGTGGTTTGCAACTGGGCGTCGAGGTAGGAGTTGTACACGCGGCGCACGTCGGCCAGGGTGGTGCCGGTGCCGATAAACACCCCGCCCACCTGTTGCGACGCGGCGCTGCCCTGGACGATCTGCTGACGCGAATAGCCCGAGGTATTGGCGTTGGCAATGTTGTTGCCGACTGTCGCCAATGCGCCCTGACTGGCGTTGAGCCCCGACATCCCGATGTTGATCAAACTCGCCATGGTTCAAACCTTATAAATTCGTGAGAGAACCCGTCGAGGCGTAGCTCTGGTAGGTTTTCATTTGCTTGGCTATCTGCGAAATCTTGCTCGCGTACTCAGGGTCGGTCGCATAACCGGCCTTCTGCAATTCGCGTACAAACTGCTCCGGTTTATCGGCCGCATTGAGCACTTCTTTATAACGATTGTTGCTCTGCAACAGCGTCACCAGATCATGGAAGCTGTCCTGATAGGAATCGTAGGAACGGAATTCCGCTGTCTCCTTGACCATCTGCCCGCCCCTGAACTCGCTGGTGATGGCCCGCGCCTGGGCGCCCTGCCAACTGCCGGTGGCCTTGATGCCGAACAGGTTGTGACTGCTGCTGCCATCTTGCTGGCGCATCACCGACTTGCCCCAGCCGGTTTCCAGTGCGGCTTGCGCCACCAGGTACAGCGGGTCGACGCCGATGCGGTCGGCGGCCTGTTGCGCCATCGGCAACATGGTGGCGACAAACGCATCCGGCGACTCGAAGGCCTGTTTGGCCGGGGCCAGCGGCGGCTGCGCCACGGCACGACCGTAAACCTGCATGCGCCCTTGCACGCCACTGGCACTGAGCATCGGCTGGCGGCTGCCCTTGAGCACGGCATCCAGCCCCGGCGAAGTGCGCCCCGGCACGGCGGCGGTATTGAGCGTGGAACGCGCCGGATCGGCCGATGGCACGATCCCGGCCAGCAAGCGGTCAGTAAGCTTGCTCGGCAACGCCAGACGGCGCTGATTGAGCAGGGCCATGTCATTCTGATGGCCGCCGCCAGCTGCCTGCGGCGTAATGGCGACCCGCGAAGCCCACAATGGACGCTGACCACTGGAGCGCACAAAAGGGCTGTCGACGGTGGTGGCGGCCGGGGCTTTGGCTTCGGCAGTCAGCGCCGTGGTCGCCGCAGCCTCCCCCGGCACCGCAGCTTTGTTTTTCGACATCTGGCGCATCAACACATCGGCCAGGCCGATACCACCGCCCTGCCGGGACAGGGTCACGGACAATTGCTGGTCGTACATTTCCTGATACTGCTTGGCCGCCGGGGTGTTGAGCGGGTTGTCCTTGCCCAGCACTTCGTTGGCCGAGCGCATCGACTTGAGCATCTCGTTGAGGAACAGCGACTCGAATTCCTGGGCAACTTTGCGCATATTGCCGTCGCTTTCGCGGTCGCCGACTTTCAGATTGTTCAGCCGATTCAGGTCGGTGAACGCCCCGGAATCGCTGCCACTGACTACGCCACTCTTACGCATATCCATGACGTCGGCCTCAGATCACGATCAGGTCGGCTTGCAGCGCGCCGGCCTGTTTCAGCGCTTCGAGAATCGCCATCAAGTCCCCTGGCGCTGCGCCGACCTGGTTTACCGCCCGCACGATTTCGTCGAGGGTGGTGCCCGGGCCGAACTTGAACATCGGCTTGGCTTCCTGCTGGGCATTCAGTCGCGAACGCGGCACCACGGCGGTCTCGCCGTTGGACAGCGGGCCGGGCTGGCTGACAATCGGGTCTTCGGTGATGGTCACGGTCAGGCTACCGTGGGTCACTGCGGCGGGCGAAACCTTGACGTTCTGGCCAATCACGATGGTGCCGGTGCGCGAGTTGATGATGACCTTGGCCACCGCCTGCCCCGGATCGACTTCGAGGTTTTCCAGGATCGACAGATAGTCGACCCGCTGGCTCGGGTCCAGCGGCGCCGTAACCCGCACCGAGCCGCCATCGATGGCCTGCGCCACACCTGGGCCGAGCAGGTCATTGATCTTGTCGACGATACGCTTGGCGGTGGTGAAGTCCGAGCGGTTGAGGTTCAGGGTCAGGCTGTTGCCCTGGTTGAAACCGCTGGGTACAGCCCGCTCAACCGATGCACCACCCGGAATACGCCCGGCCGACGGCACGTTGACGGTGATTTTCGAGCCGTCGCGGCCTTCGGCATCGAAACCGCCGACCACCAGATTGCCCTGGGCCACCGCATACACATTGCCATCAATGCCTTTAAGCGGTGTCAGCAGCAGCGTACCGCCGCGCAGGCTTTTGGAGTTGCCGATGGAGGAAACGGTGATATCGATCACCTGCCCCGGCTTGGCGAATGCCGGCAAATCGGCGCTGATGGACACCGCCGCAACGTTTTTCAGCTGCACATTGCCCGAACCCGGCGGCACCTTGATGCCAAACTGCGACAGCATGTTATTGAACGTCTGCAGGGTAAACGGGGTTTGTGTGGTCTGGTCACCCGTACCATTCAAGCCCACCACCAGGCCATAACCAATCAATTGGTTGGAACGCACGCCGGAAATGCTGGCGATGTCTTTCAACCGCTCGGCGTGGGCGCCCAGGGAGGTCGACAACAGCAACACGGCTGCCAGCAGATGCTTGAGGTTGGGCATGGTGAGCTTCATCACTAAAAGGGAAACAGCGGGCTAAGGAAGAAACGGTCAAACCAGCCCGGCTGGCTCGCATCGGCAAAAGAACCGGTGCCCGAGTAGGTGATGCGCGCATCGGCCACACGGGTCGAAGACACAGTGTTGTCAGTGGCAATGTCATCGGCCCGTACCAGGCCGGCAATGCGTACCAGCTCGTCGCCGGTGTTAAGGGTCATCCACTTTTCACCGCGCACGGCGATGATGCCGTTGGGCAGCACGTCGGCCACGGTCACGGTGATCGAGCCGGTCAGGCTGTTGCCCTGCCCGGCCTTGCTGTCGCCCTTGGTGGCACGGCTGCCGCTGTAACCGGCATTGAGGCTCAGGTCACCCCCGCCCAGCGGGTTGTTGGTGGTCAGGCCGCTGCCGAACAACGAGGTCAGGCCGATGCTGGTGTTGCTGTTTTTACCGATCGCCGAGTTGGCGTTTTTACTCGCCTGGGTCTTCTCATTAAGGGTAATGGTAATGATGTCGCCGATGCGGTACGCCTTGCGGTCGCTGTACAGGTTCTGCTCGAAACCGGCCTGGTAAATCGAGCCGTTGTTGGCGGCAGCCGGCAGCGGCGTACGCGGCAGCACAGGTGCGTAGTACGGGTCGTTGGCCCGCGGTGGCGGGCTGACGCAGCCGGCCAGCAAGGTGATGGCGCCCAGTGCCAGAACAGAAAACAAGCGCTTCATGAGCTCTCCCGCTATTTCACGTAATTACAGGTTTTGCGTGACGAACGACAACATCTGGTCAGCGGTCGAGATCACTTTGGAGTTCATCTCGTAGGCGCGCTGGGTGGTGATCATATTGACCATTTCTTCCACGGTGCTGACGTTCGAGGTCTCGAGCATGCTTTGCATGGTCAGGCCAAAGCCGTTCAGGCCCGGGGTGCCGATTTGCGGCGCACCGCTGGAGGCGGTTTCCAGGAACAGGTTGCCGCCCTGGGACTGCAAGCCGGCCGGGTTGATAAAGTCGGCGGTCTGCACGTTGCCGATCACTTGCGCCGCCGGGTTGCCGGAAATGGTCACCGATACGGTGCCGTCCTGGCCGACGGTGAAGGTCTGGGCATCGGCCGGCACCACAATCGCCGGTTCCAGGGCAAAGCCGCTGGCGGTGACGATCTGGCCGTTGGAGTCCAGGTGGAAAGTACCGTCACGGGTGTAGGCCGTTGTTCCGTCGGGCTGCATGATCTGGAAAAAACCGCGGCCGTTGATGGCCATATCCAGCGGCTGCTCGGTGGTTTGCAGGCTACCGGCAGTGAAATTCTTTTGCGTGCCGACAATACGTACCCCGGTACCCACTTGCAGGCCCGATGGCAGTTCGCTGTCCTGGGTGGACTGAGCACCCGGCTGGCGTTTGATCTGGTAGAGCAAGTCCTGGAACTCGGCGCGATCACGTTTGAAGCCGGTGGTCGAGACGTTGGCCAGGTTGTTGGAAATGGTGGTCAGGTTGGTGTCTTGTGCAGCCAAACCCGTTTTTGCAACCCACAGTGCCGGAAGCATGGAGCTCTCCTCGCGCGCCGGTTTTTCGGCGCCGCGTTCAAGTAATTAGCTGATGGACAGGACGCGAGTCATGGCCTGGTCGTCTTCTTTGGCGGTGTTCATCATTTTGATATGCAGCTCGAACTGCTTGGACAGAGCCAGCACCGAGGTCATTTCATCCACGGCATTGACGTTGCTCGCCTCCAGAAAACCCGAGGTCACCCGCACATTGGCATCGGCCGGGGCCGGCTGGCCGTCATTGGTGTGGATCAGGCCGTCGAGGCCCTTGCTCATGGTTTTCAAGTCCGGCTGGACCAGCTTGATCCGGTCCACTTGCGCCATCACCCGCGGGCCTTCGCCCTGGGCGCGGATGCTGATGGTGCCGTCCTGGCCGACTTCGATCTGCTGCTGGGGCGGCACCGCGATCGGTCCGCCATTGCCCATGATCGGCATGCCGTTGCCGGCACGCAGGATGCCCAGGGCATCCACGTTCATGCTGGCGGTGCGCACATAGGCCTCACTGCCGTCGGGGGCCTGTACCGCCAGCCAGCCGTCACCGGACACGGCCACATCGAGGTCACGACCGGTCTCCACCAGCGCACCGGGGGTGAAGTCGGTAGCCGGGCGCTCGGTCAGGGCAAAGGCACGCGCCGGAAAGCTGTCACCGAACACCGGCATCGAGCGGGCCTGTTCCAGGTCACGCTGAAAACCGTTGGTCGAGATGTTCGCCAGATTGTTGGCATGGGCCTTTTGCGCCAGTGCGTTCTGACTGGCGCCGGTCATTGCCACATATAGGTACTTGTCCACAGTCTTTCCTCTGTCTGACGGACGCTTGCCGCCCACCGCTGTACTGAAGAGGTCATTGCAATTTGCGCACCAACTTTATTTTGACGCGCTGCGGCGAGGGTTTGCGCAGGGATGGGGGCAAGATTAGGTGCGAGGAGACGGCGGGGTTCTGCCGGTTGCGGCAAGGGGTGGCCTGGCGAGTCACGTCAATCTTGTGGGAGCGGGCTTGCTCGCGATTCTGGCGGCGCGATATGTCTGGCACACCGCAGCGATATCATCGCGAGCAAGCCCGCTCCCACAGATCAGCACTTACAGGCTTAAGCGTCCTTGCCCGGCTTGATAATGTCGTGCTCGCGCAGTTTGTTGGCGATGGTGGTATGGGACACCCCCAATCGCTTGCCCAGCAATCGGCTACTTGGATGCTCCGAATACAGCTGTTCCAATACTGCCTTTTCGAACCGCCCGACAATCTGCTCCAGCCCGCCTTCCAGCGAGAACTCGCCCAGGGGCTGACGCACGCCGTAATCCGGCAAACGAATATGCTCAGCTTTGACCACCCCGCCATCACACAGCGAAACCGCCTGAAACAGCACGTTCTCCAACTGGCGCACGTTGCCCGGCCAGTGGTAGTGGCGCAACCGGTCCATCGCCGCCGGCGCCAGGCGCGGCAGCGAACAACCAATCTGGCGGCTGGCCTGATCGAGGAAATGCTCCACCAGCGGCTCCAGCCCGTCCAGGCAATCGCGCAGCGGCGGAATATGCAACGACAGCACGTTGAGCCGGTGATACAGGTCCTGGCGAAACTCGCCACGGGCGCACAGCTCGGACAGGTCGACCTGGGTGGCGCACATCACCCGCACATCGAGATAAACCTCTTCATCACTGCCGACCCGGCGAAAGCAACCATCCTGCAAGAAGCGCAGCAATTTGACCTGCAAGCGCGGGCTCATTTCACCCACACCATCAAGAAACAGCGTACCGCCAGCAGTCAGTTCCAGCAGGCCCAGCTTTCCTTCCGCCCGCGCCCCTTCAAACGCACCGGGGCCGTAGCCGAACAACTCGGTTTCAGCCATCGATTCTGGCAGGCCTGCGCAGTTCAGCGCCATCAATGGCGACTGGCCACGAGGGCTGGCCAGATGGCAGGCCCGGGCCAGCAGCTCCTTGCCGGTGCCGGTTTCACCTTCTATTAATAGCGGCGCATCCAGCGGTGCCATGCGCCGGGCTTCGCGCACCACAGCGGCCATGACTTTCGAGCTTTGGAAAATACTGTCGAAACCGCGCAGCTCCTGCTTGCGCACATTGTAGATCTGCTCGCCCACACGGTCGGCGCGGTGCAGGGTCAGCACGGCTCCGGCCATCGCCTCGCTTTCATCGTGCTCGAGTTGCAGCGGGGCGATATCCGCCAGGTAGACCAAACCCTTGATCTTGACCCGCAGGCCATTGATGCGCGACTTGTTGGCCCGCACCAGCTCGGGCAGGTCAAAGTCTTCGGCATAACGG
Organism: Pseudomonas sp. WS 5051; assembly: GCF_012985715.1. Lineage (NCBI taxonomy): Bacteria > Pseudomonadati > Pseudomonadota > Gammaproteobacteria > Pseudomonadales > Pseudomonadaceae > Pseudomonas > Pseudomonas sp. WS 5051. The sequence continues at coordinate 96,996 of NZ_JAAQWV010000004.1, read as the reverse complement.
GACAGGGAAATGCCTGGCACCTCATCCACCCGCACCCCGAGCAACTGCGCGGCGGCACGGTTGGCCGCGACGATGCAACCGCCCATATCGATGGACAGCACCGGAAACTCCAACGCCCCTAGCAAGGCGTTAAGCTCCATATGCCGGCGCTCGCTGGGCATCAGGCCTACGCGCTTGACACCAAACACCCCGGCAATGGTTTCAAATTTCGGACGCAAGGCCTGGAACTGCAGGTTAATCAGATTGGGGCAGTACAGATAAATCGCATTGCCCTGATCCCCCCCCACCTCGCCGCGCTTAACGTTGATGCCGTAGGCCACCAGCAGGTTGAGGATGTCGCGAAGGATGCCAATCCGGTTTTGGCAGTGGACTTTGATACGCATGGGGATTGCTCGGAAATGGCAAAGAGTGAAGATCAAATGTGGGAGCGGGCTTGCTCGCGATGCAGGCGGTGCGATTTGTCTGATACACCGCGGCGAGACAATCGCGAGCAAGCCCGCTCCCACAGGTGAAGTGTTTTTGTCCACAAAGGCATTTCATCGTCACGATTTTGTGACAGTTGTGCTGTCGCGCACTCAAGAATGACAGCCCGCCTCTCACGTCGTAACGAATACTTTACGAATAAGCGCCATCATCCCAGCATTACCGGCTTTAGGCTAGCTGCACAGCACAATCACTTGGGGTATCACTAAGGCATCGCAACAACACCGAACAATAAAAACGATTTCCTTGCGGAGAGCCCCATGAAGCAAACGAAATACGTCGCCCGTGAGCCTGATGCCAATGGCTTTATCGACTACACACCTGCCGAGCACGGGGTGTGGAACACGCTGATTACCCGTCAGCTGAAACTGCTGGAAGGCCGCGCCTGCCCCAAGTACATGCAAGGCATCGAAAAGCTGGGCCTGCCCCACGACCGCATCCCGCAACTCGACGAGATCAATCAGGTACTGGGCGCTACCACGGGCTGGCAAGTTGCCCGGGTACCCGCACTGATCCCCTTCCAGACCTTCTTCGAGTTGCTGGCCAACAAGCAGTTTCCGGTGGCCACCTTTATTCGCACCCCCGAAGAACTTGATTACCTGCAAGAGCCGGATATTTTTCACGAAATCTTCGGCCACTGCCCGCTGCTGACCAACCCGTGGTTCGCCGAATTCACCCACACCTACGGCAAGCTGGGCCTGCAGGCGAGCAAAGAACAACGGGTGTATCTGGCACGTCTGTACTGGATGACCATCGAGTTCGGCCTGGTCGACACGCCGGAAGGCAAACGCATTTACGGTGGCGGGATTCTGTCGTCGCCCAAAGAAACGGTTTACAGCCTGTCTTCAGAACCGGAACATCAGGCTTTCGATCCGCTGGAAGCCATGCGTACGCCGTATCGCATCGATATTTTGCAGCCGCTGTATTTTGTCCTGCCGGACTTGAAGCGACTGTTTGACCTGGCCCATGAAGACATCATGGGTATGGTCGAAAAAGGCATGACAATGGGCCTGCACGCGCCGAAGTTCACGCCCAAGCCGAAAGCGGCTTAACCCTTTTTTAGTCATCTATAAAAACTGATTTCAGGAATCCACCATGAACGCACTGAACCAAGCCCACTGCGAAGCCTGCCGCGCCGATGCCCCACAGGTCAGCGACGAAGAACTGCCGATCCTGATCAAACAGATCCCGGACTGGAACATCGAAGTTCGCGACGGCATCATGCAGCTGGAAAAGGTCTTTCTGTTCAAGAACTTCAAATTCGCCCTGGCGTTTACCAATGCCGTGGGTGAAATCGCCGAAGCCGAAGGCCATCACCCGGGCCTGCTGACCGAATGGGGCTCGGTCACCGTGACCTGGTGGAGCCACTCGATCAAGGGCCTGCACCGCAACGACTTCATCATGGCCGCGCGCACTGATGAAGTCGCCAAAACTGCCGAAGGTCGCAAGTAATGCACTTTGCCGATATTGGTCGGGTACCGGGCGACCCGATTCTCGGTTTGATGGACGCCTATCAGCAGGATACCAATCCGGACAAGTTCGACCTGGGCGTGGGCGTCTATAAAGACGCCAATGGCCTGACGCCGATCCTGCATTCGGTAAAGTTGGCCGAGCAGCGCCTGGTCGATCAGCAACAGACCAAAACCTATATTGGCGGTCATGGTGACAGCCGATTCGGACAACTGATCAGCGAACTGGTGCTGGGCGAAGACTCACCCCTGCTGGCCAGCAAGCGTGCTGCAGCGACCCAGACCCCGGGCGGTACCGGGGCCTTGCGCCTGAGCGCCGATTTTATCGCGCAATGCTTGCCGGGCCGTGGCATCTGGCTGAGCGATCCAACCTGGCCGATCCACGAAACCATCTTTGCCGCCGCCGGGTTGAAGATCAGTCACTACCCCTATGTGGGCAGCGACAACAAGCTCAATGTAGCGGCCATGCTCGAAGCGCTGGAGCACGCCCCCAAGGGTGATGTGGTGCTGCTGCACGCCTGCTGCCACAACCCGACCGGCTTTGACCTGTCCCAGGCGGACTGGCTGCAGGTGCTGGACGTGGTACGCCGTCGCGAACTGCTGCCATTGATCGACTTTGCCTACCAGGGTTTTGGCGACGGACTGCAGGAAGACGCCTGGTCGACCCGACTGTTCACCCGTGAACTGCCGGAAGTGCTGATCACCAGCTCGTGCTCGAAGAACTTCGGCCTGTATCGCGAACGGGTCGGTGCATTGATTGTGTGTGCCAATGACGCTGAAAAGCTGACCGACATCCGCAGCCAGCTGGCCTATATTGCGCGCAACCTGTGGTCCAACCCGCCGGATCACGGCGCAGCGGTGGTGGCGACCATCCTCGGCGATGCCCAGCTGAAAACCCTGTGGGCCGACGAAGTAGAAGCCATGCGCAACCGTATCGCGCAATTGCGCAGCGGTCTGGTAGAAGCGTTGACGCCGTTCGGTCTGGCGGAACACTTTGCCCATATCAATGAGCAACGCGGGATGTTTTCGTACACCGGCCTGACCCAAGAGCAAGTCCGCTTATTGCGCGAGAAACACAGCGTATACATGGTCGGCTCGGGGCGCGCCAATATGGCCGGGGTCGACGGCACGCGCCTGAACCTGCTGGCCAAGGCCATAGCGCAGGTGTGTACGCACTAAAACTGTAGCCGCTGACGAGCGCAGCGAGGCTGCGTTCGAGCGCGAAGCGGTCGTGAATCCGGTAGCCGCGGTGTGTCTGAATAATCGGCTTGCCCGGTTTACGACTGCTGCGCTGCCGATCGCAGCCTCGCTGCGCTCGACAGCGGCTACAGGCGTTTTGCGCCATCACATGAAAAGTTCGCTACAAATGCCCCCAGACGCAATAAAAAGACAAATTGTCACACTCCCTCCTGTATCCTTAGCAAGCTACTTAAAACACACCTTACGAGGAGCGCGACGATGCACGAGATCCCAAACCTCCCCTTCCCAAGCCTGCACGAAACCGAGCAGCCAACCCCGCAACACACCAGTGGCGAAAACCCCGCACTGGACGAGGCTTCTGAAAGCCTGCAGGCCGACAGCGAAGACTGACGGCGCACAATCAGACGGTGCGAAAAGCATTCAGTTTTTCACACCGTCTGACACAATTGCTCCACCCCCCCTATTCCGGATTCAAGCGTGACTGACACTTTCAGCGACACCCAGGCCAGCGTGCTGATCGGCACCGCCGAGAAAATGATCGACCTCTGGGAGCGCCTCAGCCCCGAGAAGCAAGCGCTCCTGCTCAAGCGCTTCGGTACCCAGGAAAATGCCCTAGCCGCTTTAATCGCGACACAACTGGTTACGCCACTATAATCTGCACCAACCGCTCCCCGCAGGACCCCTACCCCATGCCTGAAACACAGCGCCCCATGGCAATCACGCTGCAAGTGGTTTCCATCGTCCTGTTTACCTTTATCGGCTATCTGAACATCGGTATTCCACTGGCCGTACTGCCGGGTTACGTGCACAACCATCTCGGTTACGGCACTGTGATCGCCGGGCTGGTAATCAGCGTGCAATATCTGGCCACACTATTGAGTCGTCCGTACGCCAGTCGCTATATCGATACCCGGGGCAGCAAGCGCGCCGTGATGATTGGCCTGGCCGGCTGCGGCCTGAGCGGCGTATTTATGCTGATTTCCAGCTGGCTGACGAGCATGCCGGCCTGGAGCCTTGCCAGCCTGTTGATCGGCAGGCTGGTGCTGGGCAGCGCGGAAAGCCTGGTGGGTTCCGGTTCCATCGGCTGGGGCATTGGCCGGGTCGGCGCGCAGAACACGGCCAAGGTGATTTCCTGGAATGGCATCGCCAGCTACGGCGCCATTGCCATTGGTGCACCTTTGGGCGTGGTCATGGTCGGCCACCTGGGCATGTGGAGCCTGGGAGCAAGCATTATTGCCCTGGGAGCACTGGGCGTACTGCTGGCCTGGCCAAAACTGGCGGCCCCCATTGTCAGCGGCGTACGCCTGCCGTTTCTGCATGTACTGGGGCGAGTGTTGCCCCACGGCACCGGACTGGCCCTGGGCTCAATCGGCTTTGGCACCATCGCCACCTTTATCACCTTGTATTACGCGACCAACCACTGGGAAAACGCAGCGCTGTGCCTGAGCCTGTTTGGCGCCAGCTTTATCAGTGCGCGTTTGCTGTTTGGCAACCTGATCAACCGTATCGGCGGTTTTCGCGTGGCGATTGCCTGCCTGAGCGTCGAGACGCTGGGCTTGCTGCTGTTGTGGCTGGCACCCAACCCGGAGTTGGCCCTGGCGGGCGCGGCCTTGAGCGGCTTTGGCTTTTCGCTGGTGTTCCCGGCGCTGGGGGTTGAGGCGGTCAACCTGGTGCCGGCCTCCAGCCGGGGGGCTGCGGTGGGTGCGTATTCGCTGTTTATCGACCTGTCGCTGGGCATCACCGGGCCGCTGGTGGGTGCCGTGGCGGCAGGGTTCGGCTTTGCTTCGATCTTTCTGTTTGCGGCGCTGGCGGCGCTAGGCGGGTTGATGCTGAGTGTTTATCTGTATCGCCAGGCGCAGAACGCAAGAGCGTCCTAGCTCGCGCTCAGGGTGATTAAACCTGTGGGAGCGGGCTTGCCCGCGATGTAGACGGAGTGGTGTGCCAGGTAAAGCACGGTGATGCCATCGCGGGCAAGCCCGCTCCCACAGGACTGCTGCTGCCCTCTAGAAATCCACCCTGCCCCGCCCCGCCTTGATGTTGCCGCGCTTGGTCTTGGATTCCAGCCGACGTTTTTTTGAGCCCAGGGTCGGCTTGGTCGGGCGGCGCTTTTTCTCCACCTTGGTGGCGCTGACGATCAACTCCGCCAGACGCTCCAGCGCATCAGCCCGATTCTGCTCCTGGGTGCGGTATTGCTGGGCTTTGATAATCAGCACGCCATCACTGGTGATGCGGCTGTCACGCAGCGCCAGCAGCCGCTCCTTGTAAAAATCCGGCAACGACGAATTGGGAATATCAAAGCGCAGGTGCATGGCGCTCGAAACCTTGTTGACGTTCTGCCCGCCCGCACCCTGGGCGCGAATGGCCGTCAGTTCGATCTCGGCATCAGGGATATGCACGTTGTTGGAAATCACCAGCATCAAAAAAGGGTCCGTGTTCAGAGCATCAAGGATACCCCACAAACAACAAACCCGGCGCAATGGCCGGGTTTGCAGGGTTAAACACAGCGTTTATTTGGCAGAGCTGTAAGCCGCTGCCTGCGCCTGTACAGCGCGCTTGTTCTTGATCACGAAGCACAGCCACATAAAGGCCACCCACACCGGAATCGCGTACACCGACACGCGAATCCCCGGGATCAACAGCATGATCACCAGGATAAACGCTACAAACGCCAGGCAGATGTAGTTGCCGTACGGATACCACAGCGCCTTGAACAGCGGGACTTGGGCGGTCTTGTCCATATGCTGGCGGAACTTGAAGTGCGAGTAGCTGATCATCGCCCAGTTGATCACCAGGGTCGCCACTACCAGGGACATCAGCAGTTCCAGCGCATCATGGGGCATCAGGTAGTTGAGCAGTACTGCAATGACCGTCACCGCCGCCGAGGCCAGGATCGAGTTGACCGGCACGCCGCGCTTGTCGATTTTGGCCAGCACTTTCGGCGCATCGCCCTGCTGCGCCATACCAAGCAACATGCGGCTGTTGCAGTAGGTGCCGCTGTTGTACACCGACAATGCTGCGGTCAAGACCACGAAGTTGAGGATGTGCGCAGCGGTGTTGCTGCCCAGCATCGAGAACACTTGCACGAACGGGCTGCTGCTGTAGCTGTCGCCACCGGCATTCAGGGTTTCAAGCAGCGAGTCCCACGGAGTCAGCGACAGCAGAACTACCAGGGCACCGATATAGAAAATCAGGATGCGGTAGATCACCTGGTTGATCGCTTTCGGGATCACGGTGCGTGGTTTGTCGGCTTCAGCTGCGGTGAAACCGAGCATTTCCAGGCCGCCGAAGGAAAACATGATAAAGGCCATGGCCATGATCAGGCCGGTCGTCCCGTTCGGGAAGAAACCACCGTGTTCCCACAGGTTGCTGACCGAAGCCTGAGGACCGCCACTGCCGCTGACCAGCAGGTAGCTGCCCAGGGCGATCATGCCGACAATTGCCACGACCTTGATGATCGCGAACCAGAACTCGGCTTCGCCAAACACTTTGACGTTGGTCAGGTTGATCAGGTTGATCAGCACGAAGAAGGCCGCTGCCGAGGCCCAGGTGGGGATCTCCGGCCACCAGTAGTGCACATATTTGCCGACGGCGGTCAGCTCCGACATGCCCACCAGAATGTACAGCACCCAGCAGTTCCAGCCCGACATAAAGCCGGCGAAACCGCCCCAGTATTTATGGGCAAAGTGGCTGAAAGAACCGGCAACCGGCTCTTCGACGATCATTTCACCGAGCTGGCGCATGATCATGAACGCGATAAAGCCGCAGATCGCATAGCCCAGAATCATCGATGGACCGGCCGACTTGAGCACCCCGGCCGAACCGAGAAACAGGCCAGTACCAATCGCGCCACCGAGGGCTATCAGCTGGATATGACGATTTTTCAGGCCGCGTTTAAGCTCGCCCGAATGCGAGGTATTTCCACTCATTGCAAAGGTCCCACACAAGGTTTGATGTGATTCAGTGCGTTGTAACTTGAGCACCAGAGGCAGTGATCGAAGGGTCTACAACACAAATCAAACCCCAGCGCAGGCGCCAGGAATCCAAGGTTGTTTCACGAGTCATGCGTCACCTGTTTGTTTTTATCTGTGACGGAATCAAACCCACAACGCTTGTGGCATTGCGGAATTATCAAGGCGGATAGCCTTGAGGTTTTGGCCGTTCGGTGTAACGCCGAGCGGCGCAAAATGCGCGGGTACGCAATTGAGTCACAGTTAAAACGCGGCGCATTGTACACCCGCACGAAGGCAAGATCCCATCACACAGCCGATTGCAATACGAAACAAGCCGCAATTTATGTAGGAACTGTCCTAATTCTGTAAATCTCGGAAGGTTTTCATTACAAAGGGATGATTTCAGCGGTTTAGGGTCGGTAAGTGGCTGAATTCGTATAGGTTTATTGACATGGTGTAACGATTATTTGCCACGCGAATTACGACCCGTAGCAGCTGCCATCAGCATTTCGCAGACATAAAAAAACGCCAACCCCTGGGGGTTGGCGTTTTTTGTACCGCGCTTACCGCTTACTGCGGCTTGCGACGACCGAAGCCCGGGCGCTGGCCCGAACCTGCCGGGGCACCTCGACGCTTGCCCGACGGCGCATCGTCAACCAGCTTTGGCCCGTTACGGGTTGGCTTGGTTGGACGCTTGTTGATTTCGCTCGGACGCTCGGCAACTGGCGCACCACGACCTGCTGGCACACGATCAGTACGGCCGGCAGGCTTGCGCGCCGGACGAGCCGATTCATCACGAGCCGGACGGCCCGGACGCTCGCCTTCGATATGCGGCTGGCGTGCCGGACGCGGCGCAACAGGTGCACCTTCAGCCGGGCGCAGCACGCGGGCAACACGGTCACCACGGGCCACAGGGCGCGAGGATTTGCGCTGCATGCGCTCAAGCTTGTCTTTGCTCTTGGCGTTCATCTCAGGCATGGCAACCGGCGTGAGGCCGACTTCAGCGCTGAGAATGTCCACTTCGAACTGGCTCATTTCGCGCCAGCGACCCATCGGCAGATCGGAGTTGAGGAACACCGGACCGAAACGTACGCGCTTCAGGCGGCTGACCACCAGGCCCTGGGATTCCCACAGACGACGCACTTCACGGTTACGGCCTTCCATCACTACGCAGTGGTACCAATGGTTGAAGCCTTCGCCGCCTGGCGCCTGCTTGATGTCGGTGAAACGCGCCGGACCGTCTTCCAGCACAACGCCGGCCTTGAGGCGGGCAATCATGTCGTCATCCACTTCGCCACGCACACGTACCGCGTATTCACGGTCCATTTCGTACGAAGGGTGCATCAAGCGGTTGGCCAGCTCACCGTCAGTGGTGAACATCAGCAAGCCGGTGGTGTTGATGTCCAGACGACCGATATTGATCCAGCGGCCTTCTTTTGGACGCGGCAGTTTGTCGAACACGGTCGGACGGCCTTCAGGGTCGTCACGGGTGCAGATTTCGCCGTCGGGTTTGTTGTACATGATCACGCGGCGAACCGATTCGGCTGCCTCTTCACGCTTGATCACCTTACCATCGATGGTGATGGCGTCGTGCAGGTCTACGCGCAGACCCAGGGTTGCATCCTTGCCATTGACCTTGATCCGGCCCTGGCTGATCCAGCTCTCTACGTCGCGACGCGAGCCAACGCCAATACGGGCGAGGACTTTTTGCAGTTTTTCGCCTGCAGGGCCAATTTCCTGGCCGTCTTTAGGGTCGAGATCTTTCATCTGGGCACCTCCCGGTGTGTCAATTCAGGCGAGCGCCTGAAGTGTTAAAAATGGGCCTTGGGGCTCTGCTGAGCCCCAGAGGGTCGCGAATCATACGCGGATATTGGCCATTGCGCATCAAAGGCTAGTCACGAAGTGCGTGGCTCACTTGGTTTTCCGCCGGCCGGTGGCCTCAAGCGCCAGTAAACGCAGGGCGGATTCGGCCAGCACCGCACGTTTTTCGTCTTTGTCGAGTTTCTTCCAAGCCTTGATTTCACGCTTGGTCCGCCCGCAGCCCAGGCAAATGTCGTCGGTGAACTTGCAGACACCGATGCAGGGGTCTTTGGTTGCAGTCATGGCAGCCCTCCGAAAATTGTGTGGGAGCGGGCTTGCTCGCGATGGCATCGCTGCGGTGTGCCTGACAGTCCGCGTCGTCTGCATCGCAGGCAAGCCAGCTCCCACGGGTCATGCATTGCCCGCAGAATCCGCGGCTTGCCAGGATCCTTAATGGGAGTGCATCAGTCTTCCTGCTCGCGGCGTTCCTGTTCGATGGCTTCGGCCAGGGCCTGAGCCTCAAGCTCTTCGTCGCTCAAGGCAGATCGCTGCTCAAGTGCAGCAACCGCAGCGCGCAATCGCTCGCGGGCCAACTCGGCCGCAGAGGGTTGCTGCGGTTGTGGTTGGGCTTCTATTTCCGGCTCGGGCTCGGGCTCGGGCTCGGGCTCAGGCTCAGGCTCTAGAGCTTCAACTGGCGCAACGTCGCGCAGCAAATCATCAAAGTCAGTTTTAAGACCTTCCTCCATCGAGTCCAGTTCCGTCAGCAGGGTGCGGAAGCTGGTTTCGTCTTTCGGCTCTTCCGGCTCGGCGCTTTCGTCGGCCAGCGCCTGAAGATGCGCAGGCACCGGAGCATCGTCAAAATCGAGGATCGGATCCGGCTCCAGCTCGCGCAGCTCGGCCAGTGGCGGCAATTCATCGAGGCTCTTGAGGTTGAAGTGGTCAAGAAAGCCCTTGGTGGTGGCAAACATCGCGGGCTTGCCCGGCACGTCACGATAACCCACCACGCGAATCCACTCGCGCTCCAGCAGTGTCTTGACGATATGGCTGTTGACCGCCACACCGCGCACATCTTCGATCTCGCCACGGGTAATGGGCTGGCGATAAGCGATCAGCGCCATGGTCTCCAGCATGGCTCGCGAGTAACGTTGCGGGCGTTCTTCCCACAGACGTCCGACCCAGGGCGAGTACTTTTCGCGGATCTGCAGGCGATAGCCGGAGGCAACTTCTTTCAGTTCAAAGGCGCGGCCGTCGCAGGATTTGCGCAGCAGTTCCAGGGCCTTCTTGAAGACCGGCGGTTCCGGGCGCTCGCCCTCTTCAAACAGTTCGAACAGGCGCTCAAGGCTCTGCGGCTTTCCCGAGGCCAGCAGAAAGGCCTCAAGCAAGGGGGCCAGCTCGCGGGGTTCAGTCAAATTCATGGTTTCAGCTCTTTATTCGGCTCTTGCCCGCACATGGATCGGCGCGAAGGGTTCATTTTGTACCAACTCGATCAGCGACTCTTTGACCAGTTCAAGAATGGCCATAAAGGTCACGACTACACCCAACTTGCCTTCTTCAGCGGTAAACAGCTCGACAAAGGGCACAAAGCCACCCCCCTTGAGACGCTCAAGCACGTCGCTCATGCGTTCGCGGGTCGACAGGGCCTCACGGCTGACCTGATGACTTTCAAACATGTCGGTGCGGCGCAGCACTTCGGCCATCGACATCAGCAGCTCTTCAAGCGCCACATCCGGTACCAGTTTGCGCGCCCGTGCTTCGGGGGCATCGAGCTTGGGCACATAGATCTCGCGCCCTACCCGGCTGAGCCTCTCAATGCCTTCAGCGGCAGCCTTGAAGCGCTCGTATTGCTGCAGGCGGCGAATCAGCTCGGCACGGGGGTCACCCTCGTCCTCCTCGATTTCGGCCGAACGCGGCAACAGCATCCGCGACTTGATCTCGGCCAGCATCGCGGCCATGACCAGATACTCGGCCGCCAGCTCCAGGCGCACGGTTTTCATGAGCTCGACATAACCCATGTACTGGCGGGTAATTTCCGCCACCGGAATGTCGAGAATGTCGATATTTTGCTTGCGGATCAGGTACAGCAGCAGGTCGAGCGGGCCTTCAAAAGCATCAAGAAACACCTCCAGTGCATCCGGGGGGATATACAGGTCTTGCGGCATTTCGATGACCGCCTGGCCATAGACCATGGCCAGAGACAGTTCTTGCTGGGCACCGGCCCGGGCCTCAGGTGCTTCTACGTCAGACATCAGGCCTCGACCATAAAGGGTTGAGGATCACCGCAGCCCACCCGCACGATCTCGGGGTCACCACTGTCCACCAGGCTGATGACAGTGGAGGCCTTGTTGCCGCCAAAACCGCCGTCAATGATCAGGTCGACCTGTTTTTCCAGGGCATCACGGATTTCATACGGGTCTTCCATCGGCTCGCTCTCGCCCGGCAGGATCAGGGTCACGCTCATCAGCGGTTCGCCCAGCTCTTCAAGCAATGCCAGCGCAATCGGATGGCTCGGTACGCGCAGGCCAATGGTACGGCGTTTAGGGTGCAGCAGCAGGCGCGGCACTTCGCGGGTGGCGTTGAGGATAAAGGTGTACGGCCCCGGCGTATGCGCCTTGAGCAGACGGAAGATGCCGGTATCCACCTTGGCAAACAGCCCCAACTGCGACAGGTCACAGCACATCAGGGTGAAGTTGTGCTTGTCGTCCAGGTTGCGCAGGCGCTTGATCCGCTCGATCGCACCCTTGTCACCCATCTGGCAACCGACGGCATAGGACGAGTCGGTAGGATAAATCACCACCCCACCCTTCTTGATGATTTCAACGGCCTGTTTGATCAGACGCGGTTGTGGGTTTTCCGGATGAATCTGGAAAAATTGACTCACAGTGTTTACCTGTTCAGACGTTGGCAGTGGGTTTGTCATATTTGAATCGACACCACAATGGCGGCAAGTCTTCCGGAAGCGGACGGTATTCGCCGATCTCGGACCACCCTCCTGGACCATGAAAATCACTGCCGGCACTGACCAGCAGACCGAACTCACGCGCAAGGATCGCCAGGCTGCCAACCTGATCGGCCGGCTGGTACCCGTTGACCACTTCAATCGCGTGACCCCCAGCTTGAATATAGTCGCCAATCAGCCGTCGGCGCTTGCTGCGGGTAAAATCGTAGTGCGAGGGGTGCGCCAGACTGACCCAGGCGCCTGCTGCGCGCAGGGTGGCGACGGTGTCTTCCAGGGTCGGCCAGTGCAGCTTGACGTCCCCCAGCTTGCCGGCCCCCAGCCATTTGCGGAAGGCTTCGGCGCGATCCTTGACGTAACCGGCCTCGACCAGAAAATCGGCAAAATGCGGACGGGCCGGGGCGTTGCCGCTGTCACCCAAGGCTTGCTGGATACCCCGTGCGCCTTCAAGCGCACCAGGCATACCCTTGAGCGCCAGCTTGCGACTGATCTCTTCGGCGCGCAGCCAGCGGCCATCGTGCAATTTGGCAATGGCCTCGACCAGCGCCGGGGCGTTGACATCGAAACCGTAGCCGAGCACATGAATCGTCGCCCCGCCCCAGGTGCAAGACAACTCCACGCCGTTGACCAATGTCATGCCCAGCGCCTGCGCCGCCGCGCGGGCTTCGTCGAGGCCTTCAAGTGTATCGTGATCGGTCAGGGCCAGGACTCGCACACCTTTCTCGAACGCACGCGCGACCAGTACCGCAGGCGCCAAGGCGCCATCGGATGCCGTGCTATGGCAATGCAAGTCAATTTCCACGGGGATTTAATAACCTCTAGCTGACGCTTTCGCTGTCATTGATGTTTGTTATTATGCCGCCACATCCTGCTTCTGGCTGCCACTGTGAAACAATTCATCGACTTCATCCCGCTGTTACTGTTTTTCATCGTTTACAAAATCGAACCGCGCATCGTCGAAATCGGCGGGCACAGCCTGTCGGTCGGCGGTATCTACAGCGCTACCGCCATGCTGATCATCAGTTCGCTGGTGGTGTATGGCGCGCTGTTTATCAAGCAACGCAAACTCGAAAAAAGCCAATGGCTGACCCTGATCGCCTGCCTGGTATTCGGCAGCCTGACCCTGGCCTTCCACAGCGAAACCTTCCTTAAATGGAAAGCCCCGGTGGTCAACTGGCTGTTTGCCCTGGCGTTTGCCGGCAGCCACTTTATCGGCGACAAGGTCCTGATCAAGCGCATGATGGGCCACGCCCTGAGCCTGCCAGATGCGATCTGGACCCGCCTGAACGTGGCCTGGATCGGGTTTTTCCTGTTCTGCGGCGCGGCCAACCTGTTCGTGGCATTCACTTACCAAAGCATCTGGGTCGACTTCAAAGTGTTCGGCAGCCTGGGCATGACTGTGTTGTTCCTGATCGCCCAGGGCATTTACCTGTCGCGCCATCTGCATGACACCGACCCGACTGATACCACCCCCAAGACCAAGGACTGACATGCTCTACGCCATCATTGCAACAGACGTCGCCAATTCCCTCGAAGCTCGCCTGGCTGCCCGCCCTGCGCACCTTGAGCGCTTGCAACAACTGAAAGCCGAAGGCCGCATCGTACTGGCCGGCCCGCACCCGGCCATCGACAGCAATGACCCTGGCGCTGCCGGTTTTAGCGGCAGCCTGATCGTGGCCGAGTTCGAATCCCTGAACGCTGCCCAGGCCTGGGCCGAAGCCGACCCTTACGTTGCCGCTGGCGTATATGCCAATGTCAGCGTCAAGCCGTTCAAGCAAGTCCTGCCGTAACCTGTATCTTTACCGGCAGCCGGCGCAAACAGCACCGGCACCGGTCAAATCGAGTAAGTCATGAGCGACCTGTTACTGATAGATGATGACCAGGAGCTGTGTGAGCTGCTGGTCAGTTGGCTGAGCCAGGAAGGCTTTCAGGTTCGCGCATGCCACGACGGTGCCAGCGCCCGCAAGGCGCTGGCAGAGTCCAGCCCCGATGCCGTGGTGCTGGATGTCATGCTCCCCGACGGCAGCGGCCTTGAGCTGCTCAAGCAATTGCGCAACGACCACCCTGATCTGCCGGTGCTGATGCTTTCGGCCCGAGGCGAACCGCTGGACCGCATCCTGGGCCTGGAGCTGGGCGCCGATGACTACCTGGCCAAACCTTGCGACCCTCGCGAGCTTACAGCCCGCCTGCGCGCCGTGTTGCGCCGCAGCCACCCGGCGGCGGTGTCCAGCCAGATGGAGCTGGGCGACCTGTGTTTCAGCCCGATGCGCGGCGTGGTCACCATCGACCAGCGCGACATTACCCTGACCGTGTCTGAAAGCCGCATCCTTGAAGCCCTGCTGCGCCAACCGGGTGAGCCGCTGGACAAACAGGAACTGGCGCAGATCGCCCTGGGCCGCAAGCTGACCCTGTACGACCGCAGCCTGGACATGCATATCAGCAACCTGCGCAAAAAGATCGGCCCGCACCCGGATGGCAGCCCGCGCATCGTGGCACTGCGCAGCCGCGGGTATTTCTACAGCGTCTGAGAAAAGCGCCCTCACCCTGTGTAAATCCCCGGCAAAACCGTCTTTACAAAAGCTTTACCCACGGTTGACAGCGATTGACCTTGATCTCCCTAAACTGGGCGCATCCGGAACAACCGGAATCCAAATTCAAAGGAGACACACCATGCGTAAGACTCTAATTGCTTTGATGTTTGCTGCAGCACTGCCAACCGTCGCAATGGCCATGCCTGGTGGTGACGGCCAGATGGGCCCTCGTCACGGCGGCGAGCACCACGGTCGCGGCGACGCCCCTTACAGCCAGCTGGACCTCACCCGCGAGCAGCGCCAGCAGATCGGCAAGCTGATGGGCGAGCAAATGCATGATCGCAAGCAACTGGTCGAGAAGTACCTGGAAAAACTGCCAGCCGCCGACCAGAAAGCCCTGAAAGACGAGATGAAGGCCAAGCACGACAAAACCCAGAGCGATATTCGCGCCTTGCTCAAGCCTGATCAGCAAAAACGCTTCGACGAGATGCAAAAGAAACGCGCCGAGCGTCAAGCCGAGATGAAAGAGTTTAAGGACTGGAAAGCACAGCAAGCGCCAAAAGCGCAATAATCTGTCTGCCCACCAAGCCCAACGGCTCACGCCGTTGGGCTTTGGTCGTTTCAATCAATGACTTGTGAGGAATTACCGTGCGATCACTGTTTTGGCGCATTCTGGCCAGCTTCTGGCTGGCGATTGCCCTGGTCGCAGGGTTGTCGATCCTGCTGGGGCATATGCTCAATCAGGACGCATGGATTCTCAGCCGTCATCCCGGGATCGCCAATCTGGCGCAACAGTGGACCGAGCGTTACGAAACTCAGGGCGCCGATGCGGCGCAGGATTTCCTTGAACGGCGCAAGCGCCGTTATCACATCGACGTGCAAGTGCTCAACGAAAGTGGCGACCCGCTGGTACGTGGCACCTTCCCGCGTCGGGCAGCCGCCTGGGAAGCCCGCCAGAATCCGGGCACAGAACAGTTGCCATGGCGTCGCCTGACCGTCGAATACACCAGCCCGAAAACCGCCGAAACCTATTTGCTGATTTACCGCATCCCGCACCCGGAACTGGATGCCTGGCACCGCCAGAGCCTGATCTGGCCTCTGAGCGCACTGGGGATTGCGCTGGTGGTGCTGACGCTGTTCAGCCTGATGGTGACGCTCTCGATTACCCGCCCGCTCAAGCGTCTGCGCGTTGCCGTGCATGACCTTGGGCAAACCACTTACCAACAGAACAGCCTGGCGCAGTTGGCGTCGCGACGTGATGAATTTGGCGTGCTGGCCACCGACTTCAACCGCATGGGTGCCCGCCTGCAAAGCCTGATCGGCAGCCAGCGCCAACTGCTGCGTGATGTGTCCCACGAGCTGCGCTCGCCCCTGGCCCGACTCAAGATCGCTCTGGCCCTGGCTGAACGCGCCGGGCCTGAAGAACGTGAAAAACTGTGGCCACGCCTGACCCGCGAGTGCGACCGGCTGGAATCGTTGATCAGCGAGATTCTGACCCTGGCCCGGGTCGATGCTGATCAGGCCAGCGCCGAGCAGGTCGACCTCAATGCACTGCTCAACACCGTGCAAAAAGACGCCTCGATGCTGGCCCCCGAGCAGCCCGTACTGCTGCAAGCCGAACAGGGGTTGGGCCTCAACGGCTGGCCAACGATGATCGAGCGCGCCGTGGATAACCTGTTGCGCAACGCGCAGCGCTTCAACCCGCCTGGCCAGCCGATTGAACTGAGTGCGAAGCGCGAAGGCGAACACATCACCATCAAGGTTCGCGACCATGGCCCGGGGGTCGCTGAAGAGTACCTGGCGCAATTGGGTGAGCCGTTTTTCCGCGCACCCGGCCAGACCGCGGCCGGCCACGGGCTGGGATTGGCCATTGCGCGACGGGCGGCGGAACGCCATGGCGGGCGGCTGATGCTGGGCAATCACCCGGATGGCGGATTTGTTGCCACCCTGGAGTTACCGCTGAAACCGGACGGTAACCTGTAAAGGTTTCGCAGCAATTTGCTCGCGTAGCAGCTGCCGTAGGAACGAGGCTGCGTCCGATTGCAAAGCAATCGTAAAATCAGAATCCGCGGTTTAACTGAATAATCGCGTGCGCTGATTTTGCGGTGGCTACACCGCCGAACGCAGCCTCGTTCCTTCGGCAGCTGCTACGGATATTGCTACAGGGCTACTTAACCGACCACGCCTGCACAAACTCGGCGCTGTCCACCTTGGGCGCAACGCGCAACTCGTTCTGCGGCGTGCCCAAATACAGGAACGCCACCACTTCCTCGCCCTCACCCAGCCCCAAACCCTTGGCCACATGCGGTGCATACGACAGCTCGCCGGTGCGCCATACCGCGCCAATGCCCTGGGCATAAGCTGCCAGCTCAATGGCATGGGCCGCACAACCTGCGGTAATCAGCTGCTCAGCCTTCGGCACCTTGAAGTGGTCCTGCAAACGGGCAATCACTACCACCACCAAAGGGGCGCGCAAGGGCATGGCGCGAGCCTTGTCCAGGGCGGCCTGGGTCACTTCGCCACCTTGTGCCAGCACGGCCTCGGCGAGGATTTCACCCAGTTGATTGCGCGCAGCGCCTTCAACCGTCAAAAACCGGTAAGGACGCAACTGACCGTGGTCCGGCGCACGCAAGGCGGCGGCGAAAAGTACTTCACGTTGCTCAGCCGTTGGCGCCGGATCGAGCAGGCGCGGGGCAGAAACACGGTTGAGCAAAGCGTCGAGAGCCTCCATTGGCCACCTCCTGAAGAAAATGTGCAGCTATTCTAACGGTATCTCCCGAAGGCTTGGCGGTTTACATAGCCCGGACCACAGGTAGAATGGCGCCCCTCTTTCATCCCCGAGCTGACTTCATGGCGTTGCCGACATTACGCATCATCGGTTTCATTATCGGCATCTTCCTGATTACGCTCGCGATCAGCATGGCCGTGCCCATGCTGACCCTGGTGATTTACGACCACCTGGGCGACTTGCCATCCTTTTTGTGGGCCAGCCTGATTACCTTCATTGCCGGCCTGGCGCTGGTCATACCGGGCCGCCCCGAGCAGGTGCATCTGCGCCCCCGGGACATGTATCTGCTGACTGTGTCCAGCTGGGTGGTGGTGTGCATCTTCGCCGCACTGCCGTTTTTGCTGACGCAGCACATCAGCTATACCGATTCTTTTTTTGAAAGCATGTCCGGTATCACTGCCACCGGCTCTACGGTGTTGAGCGGCCTGGACACCATGTCCCCCGGCATTCTGATGTGGCGCTCGATGCTGCACTGGCTGGGCGGCATCGGCTTTATCGGTATGGCGGTAGCCATCTTGCCCCTGCTGCGCATCGGTGGCATGCGCCTGTTCCAGACCGAGTCCTCTGACCGCTCCGAAAAGGTCATGCCGCGCTCGCACATGGTGGCCCGCCTGATTGTCGCCACCTACGTCGGCATCACCATTCTGGGCAGCCTGGCGTTCTGGTGGGCGGGCATGAGCGTGTTTGATGCGATCAACCACGCCATGTCGGCCATTTCCACCGGTGGTTTCTCGACCTCCGACCAGTCACTGGCCAAGTGGTCGCAACCGGCGGTGCACTGGGTCGCCATTGCCGTGATGATCATGGGTAGCTTGCCGTTTACCTTGTATGTGGCCACCCTGCGCGGCCATCGCAAGGCCCTGATCAAGGATCAGCAGGTACAAGGCTTGCTCGGCTTGCTGGTCGTGACCTGGTTCGTACTCAGCATCTGGTTGTGGTGGACTACCAACATGCCGTGGTGGGACGCCTTCCGCCATGTCGCGCTCAACGTGACCTCGGTAGTAACGACCACGGGCTTTGCTCTGGGTGACTACAGCCTGTGGGGCAATTTCTCGCTGATGCTGTTCTTCTATCTGGGCTTTATCGGCGGTTGCTCGGGCTCGACTGCAGGCGGGATCAAGATTTTCCGCTTTCAGGTCGCCTATATCCTGCTCAAGGCCAACCTTAATCAACTGATCCACCCTCGAGCGGTGATCAAGCAAAAGTACAACGGCCACCGCCTCGACGAAGAAATCGTACGCTCGATCCTGACCTTTTCGTTTTTCTTCGCCATCACCATCTGCGTGATCGCGCTGGCCCTGTCGCTGCTGGGACTGGACTGGATGACCGCCCTGACCGGCGCCGCCAGCACGGTGTCGGGCGTAGGGCCAGGGCTGGGCGAGATCATCGGGCCGTCCGGCAACTTCGCCAGCCTGCCGGATGCGGCCAAGTGGATTTTGTCATTGGGCATGTTGCTTGGGCGACTGGAGATCATTACCGTGTTTGTATTGTGCATTCCGGCATTTTGGCGGCACTGATCCACAGAAGAGACCTGTCATGGACCAAATCCTGTCACTGCGCCATTACCGCCACGACCTGATTGCCCATAGCCATGAACATGCGCAGGTGGTGATCAGCTTGTCGGGCAAGCTGGATTTCGAAGTCGAGGGCCGGCCCAGCCTGCTGCGCCAGCAACAGCTGATGGTCGTGCCTGCGGGCGCCCACCACACCTGCGGCAGCCCGCAAGGCAGCCACTGCCTGGTGCTGGACGTGCCTGGTGACAACTGGCTGGGCCAGTCCCTGGGTGGGCACGCCGATGCCAGCCGCCGATTGCTCGACAACCCCGCACAGCTGCCTCTCGACCCGAAACAGCATCAACTGGTCGACTGGCTCGCCACCAGCCCGATAAACGACCCGTTGATTGCCCGCCAGGGTGCGATTCTGCTGCTCGCCAGCCTGACTAACCTTGCCGGTGAACGGGCGCAACCCAAACGCCTGCCCTACGCGGCCATGGATGCCTATATTGAGCAGAATACTGCCTACCCGTTACAGGTTGCGGATCTGGCTCAAATTGCAGGCTTGTCCTGCGCCCGCTTGCACAGCCGCTTTGCCAGCGAGTGCGGGCAAACGCCAATGGACTACATCCGCCAGCGACGCCTGCGCAGTGCCCTGACGCTGCTGCGCCAAAGCGCCCTGGCCATAGGCGAAATAGCCAGCCGCGTTGGCTACAACTCGCAAAGCGCGTTCGCCGCCGCCATGCTGCGCGAATTCGGTGCCTCGCCTTCGGTGCTGAGACGCGAGTCTGGCGACAACTGACGCCAGTGTCGCGACAGACAGCTCCCCGCCCTGCCCCGTAGACTGCACGCCTTGCCTGTATTGAACCAAGGATTGCAATGACTCCGCGTACTGCCCTGGGCGCCCTGCATATCGGCGCTTTGATGTTTGGCCTGACTGGCGTGTTCGGCAAACTTGCCGCTGCATCGGCTTCGATCATCGTATTTGGCCGCGCCGCTTTCGCAGTGCTGGCATTGCTGTGCTTCACCGCGCTGGCCAAACGCAGCGCCTGGTACCGACTGACCCTGCGCGACGCCCGCAGTTTGCTGCTGAGCGGTGTGCTGCTGGCCGGGCACTGGATAAGCTTTTTTGTCTCGGTAAAAATCGCCGGGGTCGCGATTGCAACCCTGGGCTTTGCCAGTTTCCCGGCGTTCACGGTGATTCTGGAAGGACTGATTTTTCGCGAACGCATTCGTCCCAACGAAATAGTTCTGGTGGCGCTGGTCAGCATCGGGCTGATCCTGGTCACGCCAAGCTTTGACCTGGCCAGCCAGGCCACCGAAGGGCTGCTGTGGGCCGTCGCTTCCGGGTTGCTGTTTTCACTGCTGTCGCTGAACAACCGCGCCAACTCGGGGCGGATGCCCGCCGTGCAGGCCGCCATGTGGCAAAACGCGGTGGTCGCGTTGTGCCTGCTGCCCTTTGCCGGCCCGGGATTGAGCGAAGTCCGCCCGCTGGACTGGCTATGGATCGGTCTGCTCGGGGTGTTTTGCACCGGCGTGGCACACAGCCTGTTCGTCGCCAGCCTGGCAGTAATCAAGGCGCGCACTGCCGCCGTGGTCTTTGCCATGGAACCGGTCTATGGCATCACCCTGGCATGGTTGCTGTTCCATGAAACACCCTCGCTGCGCATGCTGCTGGGCGGTGTACTGATAATCGTCGCCATCGTGGTGTCGAGCCGCATGCGCAGCGGCCCCGCACCCGATAAGGCAGGGCTGAACGCCGCCGCTCACTGAGCCCGGTCGTTGTGCCCCAGGTCGCGCTGCGGGTCAATTTGGTCACGCACTCGCTGCTTGAGCACCTTGGCTTCGGGAAAGCCGCCGTCAGCCTTGCGTTCCCAGATCTGCACACCGTCGCAGGTGATGCGAAACACCCCACCGGTGCCAGGCTCCAGCACGACCCGGCCCAGGTCTTCGGCAAAGGTGCTGAGCAACTCTTGAGCCAGCCAGGCGGCACGCAGCAGCCACTGGCATTGGGTGCAGTAGGTAATGACAATTTCGGGTTTATTGATCGACATGATTTCAAAGGCTCTTGAAAGGAAGGCGCCGCTATAATAGCCGCCTTTTTCGCTTGCCCAGAGACTCATGATGCGCCGCCTGCTCTGTTGTTTGTTTCTGTGTCTTTGCCCTTTGGTGCTGTTTGCCGCCGAAGCCGCCAAACCCAAAGTCGGCCTTGTGCTGTCCGGCGGCGCGGCCCGTGGCCTGGCCCACGTTGGCGTATTAAAGGCCCTGGAAGAACAGGGCATTCATATCGATGCCATCGCGGGCACCAGCATGGGCGCAGTGATTGGCGGTCTGTATGCCTCCGGCTACAAAATCGATGAGCTGGAAAAACTCGCGCTGAGCATCGACTGGCAAGAGGCCCTGTCCGATGCGCCGGAGCGCGAAGACATACCTTTTCGGCGCAAGCAGGATGACCGCGACTTTCTGGTCAAGCAACAACTCAGTTTCCGCGACGATGGCAGCCTGGGCCTGCCATTGGGCGTGATTCAGGGCCAGAACCTGGCATTGCTGCTCGAAAGCCTGCTGGCCCACAGCAGTGATGTGCGCGACTTCGACAAACTGCCAATCCCGTTCCGCGCCGTGGCCACTGATATCGTCAATGGCGAAAAAGTGGTGTTTCGCAAAGGGCATCTGCCCCAGGTGATCCGCGCCAGCATGTCAATCCCGGCGGTATTCGCCCCGGTCGAGATCAACGGCCAGCTGTTGGTCGATGGCGGCATGGTCGACAATATCCCGGTGGATGTGGCCCGGGAGATGGGCGTGGACATGGTCATTGTGGTGGATATCGGCACCCCGTTGCGGGGGCGCAAACAACTCAACACCGTGTTCGACATCCTCAACCAGTCGATCACCCTGATGACCCGAAGCAATTCAGAAGTGCAGCTGGCATCATTGAAGCCTGACGATATTTTGATTCAGCCCGCCCTGGCCAGCTATGGCGCCACTGATTTTGGCCGCTCACTTGACATCATCAATGCAGGCTACAGGGCCACGCAGGTGCTTGAGAAACGCCTCGCCAGCCTGCGTCAACCTACGGACGTGCAACTGGCTGAAGCCCGCCCCCCCGAAGAACGCACTCCGGTGATTACCGCGATCAAGATCGAAAACGACTCGAAAATCGGCGATTCGGTAATCCGCTACTATATTCGCCAGCCCATCGGCGAGCCCCTGGACCTGGGCCGCCTGCAACGTGACATGGGCACGTTGTACGGGCTCGATTACTTCGATCAGGTGCAATACCGCGTGGTGCACAAGGGCAAGGAGCGCACCCTGGTCATCAGCGCCAAAGGCAAGCGCAGCGGTACTGACTACCTGCGCCTGGGGCTGAACCTGTCGGACGACATGCGCGGCGACAGCGCGTTCAATATTGGTGCCAGCTACCGAGTCAACGGCATCAACCGGCTGGGTGCCGAATGGCTGACGCGGGTGCAGATTGGCGACAAGCAAGAGCTGTACAGCGAATTTTACCAGCCCCTGGATGCCGGCTCGCGCTACTTTGTCGCCCCCTATATCCGCGCCCAGTCACAAAACGTGGAAATCATCGACGAGAACGACCCTATTGCCGAGTACCGGCTGGAGCGCTATGGCTTTGGTCTTAACTTTGGTCGCCAAATTGGTAACAGCGGTGAAATTCGCCTGGGCATCGGTGAGGCATGGGGCAAGGCTGACGTACGCATCGGTGAGCGCGACATGCCAAGCCTCAACTTCAAAGAGGGATCCTATGATTTGAAGTACTCATTCGACTCACTGGATAACGTGTACTTCCCCCATTCAGGAGAAGACATCAGCCTGAGCCTGCGCCAGTTCGACCCGAGCCTTGGCTCGGATGAGCGCTATCGACAGTGGGAATTCAAACTGGACAAAGCCATGAGTTCAGGCCCCAATACCTGGATATTGGGCGGGCGTTACGGACGTACTCTGGACAAGACTGAAATTGTCACCTCGAGCTTCTTGCTCGGCGGGGCACGACAACTCTCGGGTTTCAGGGAAGATGCGATTTCGGCACAGAATATAAGCCTGATGCGCGCCGTTTATTATCGTCGCCTCACGCCCCGCTCGTATTTGCCGTTTGATTTTCCGTTGTATGCCGGCGCTTCTCTGGAGCGCGGACGTGCCTGGAACAACGACAACGAGTACAACAGCGGCTATATCAATGCGGCGAGCATTTTTATCGGCTTTGACACGCCGCTGGGGCCGCTGAACTTCAGCTACGGCTTCAACGATGATGACCAGAAAGCGCTGTATCTGAACCTGGGGCAGACGTTCTGACGGCTAGAAAACAGACTACTGTGGGAGCGAGCCTGCTCGCGATGCTGGCAGCGTGGTCTTTTAGACAGGCCGCAGTGATGCCATCGCGAGCAGGCTCGCTCCCACAACAGGGATGTGTGAGATCAGTTCTTTTCGAGGTTATCCAGTATCCGCTTGTGCACACGCAGGCAAATGCGCGCTTCTTCTTCATCAATACCCACGAACAGTTCCTGACGCAACGCCGTGGCAATGGCTTCGATCTGTTCGATCAGCGGGCGGGCAGAATCACTCAAGACGATTTTTTTCGCACGGCGGTCTTCAACCACCGCGTGACGCTGCACCAGCCCCTGCGCCTCGAGGCTGTCAAGCAGACGAGCCAGTGTCGGACCTTCAACGCCAACGCTCTGGGCCAGCTCGCGCTGCGTGGGCGCCTCGTCAAAACGGGCCAGATGCAAAAGCACCAGCCAGCGTGCCTGGGACAGGCCCAGGCCAGCGAGACGACGATCCAGCTCGGCACGCCAACCACGGGACATTTGGGCCAGTTGCATACCAAAACGGTGTTGATCGGTTAACGGCATAAAAAACTCAATGTTTAGACTGAAAATAGAGTGAAACTAATTATTAGTCAGCTAAGCATGCCGTTTGCTCATAGGCAAGGCCTATAAGTCAATCAATCGTTACATAATCCCCGTAATAGCTAGATTTCAAACTCCGATTGCAGGGCTGCACGCACGCAATACAGCACCCCCTCAGGTACCCGCCCCTTGAACTGCTCGGCGATGCTGGCCACGCTCGGCAGCTCGCCTTCACCATCGAGGAATGCATCCTGTACTTCCTCCATCAGCTCTTCAGGCAAGTCCAGTGCCTGCTCCAGCGACAGCTCCTGACGACCTATGGCTTCGGCCAGCATGGTGTAAACGTTCTTTTCCGAGCACTGCAATTGCCCGCTGATCTGCAGCGGAGTCATGCCGGCGCGGGCCAGGCTGATCAGTTCGTGGCGGATATCGGCCACCACCTTCGGTGTTTCGCCCTGCCCGCCCAGCACTTCGAGGAATGCCTCGCCATAACGCTCCAGCTTGCGTGCACCGACACCGCTGACCCTGGCCATCTCGGACATCGAGGTGGGCTGGCTGCGCAGCATTTCGAGCAGCGTGGAGTCGGGGAAGATGACATAGGGCGGTACGCCGTGCTCCTCGGCCAGTTTGCGCCGCAGGGCACGCAGGGCTTCCCACTGTTCGCGCTCTTCGCCACGCACCAGCTGGCTGGCCGGGCTGGCAGAGCTGCTCTTGACCGAGGTTTGCGGCTTGAGCTCGCGACGCAGCTCCAGGGTCACTTCGCCACGCAGCAACGGCCGGCAGCTGTCGCTCAGGCGCAGGCCGCCGTAGCCTTCAATATCGATGTCAGCCAGACCACGGGCCACCAGCTGGCGGAAAAGCGTGCGCCACTCGCCTTCGGCGCGGGCTTTGCCCACACCAAAAACAGACAGATGTTGATGGCCAAAGCTGCGGACTTTTTCGTTTTCGCGACCCAGCAGCACGTCGATCAAGTGTCCGGTACCATAACGTTGGCCCGTGCGATAAATCGCTGACAGCGCCTGACGCGCTGGTTCGGTGGCATCCCAGGTCTGCACGCCGTCCACGCAGTTGTCGCAATGCCCGCAAGGTTGTGGCATTTCTTCATCAAAGTAAGCGAGCAGGGTCTGACGGCGGCAGCGGGTTTCTTCACACAGCGACAGCATGGCGTCGAGTTTGTGGTGCTCCAGACGCTTGTGTCGCTCGTCGCCTTCGGAGTTTTGCAGCATCTGCTTGAGCATCACCACGTCTTGCAGGCCGTAGGCCATCCAGGCATCCGCCGGCAGACCATCACGGCCTGCGCGGCCGGTTTCCTGGTAATACGCCTCTAGGGACTTGGGCAAGTCCAGATGCGCAACGAAACGCACGTTGGACTTGTCGATGCCCATACCGAACGCAATGGTGGCTACCATGATCAGCCCTTCCTCGTTGAGGAAGCGCTTCTGGTTGGCAGCCCGGGTGTCGCTGGGCAAGCCGGCGTGATATGGCAAGGCCGGGAACCCCTGATCGCAGAGGAACTGCGCGACTTCATCGACTTTTTTACGGGACAGGCAGTAGACGATGCCCGCATCGCTGCGACGCTCCGACAAGAACGCCAGCAACTGCTTGCGCGGCTGCTCTTTGGGCACGATGCGATAGAAAATATTGGGACGGTCGAAGCTCGACAAAAAGCGTTCGGCATTCTGCAAATGCAGGCGAGTGACGATCTCTTCGCGGGTGCGCTTGTCGGCCGTGGCCGTCAGGGCAATTCGCGGCACAGTGGGAAACACTTCAGCCAGTTGGCCCAGCTGCAGGTATTCAGGGCGGAAGTCGTGGCCCCATTGCGATACGCAGTGAGCTTCGTCGATGGCAAACAAGGCGATGTCCAGGCTCTGCAAAAACGCCATCATGCGCGGCTGCACCAGACGCTCCGGCGCAAGATAGAGCATCTTGACTTCGCCGCGCTTGATACGGTTGGCCAGCTCGCGCTGCTGCTCGGCACTCAGGGTCGAATTCAAGGACGCCGCGGCCACCCCGAGTTCTTCAAGGGTCGCGACCTGGTCGTCCATCAAGGCAATCAGCGGCGATACCACCACGGCCAGGCCATCGCGCAGCAAGGCCGGCACCTGGAAGCACAGGGACTTGCCGCCGCCGGTGGGCATCAGCACCAGGGCGTCGCCACCATTGGCCACGCGCTCAATAATGTCACCCTGGCGGCCACGGAAACTGTCGTAGCCGAAGATGTCTTTGAGTACGCGTTGAGCCTGTTCGAGCATAGAAACTCCAGAAATCGCCGAAACACCCCTGCGCCAGCACGATCCGCTACGCCCGCAAGCCTCTAAAAGGCTCGGACCCAGGCCACCGGTACGCGACATTTAACGCAGGGCATCACAAAACGCGGCAGTATACCCGAGCACTCCCCCGCTGCGGGGGGTGTAATTGCAACACCGATAACCGGGAACTGATGGCAAATGTGCCCTGCGACTGGCTTGGAAGCTCAAGAAAGCCTAGAATTCACTATCGTTTATTTACTAGGTAACACTTAATGTCCTTCGCTGAGCAACTAACCCGCCTGCAAGCCTTCCTCGACGCCGACGAGCTGCATGACGAGGCGCTGGACTACGTGGCCACCCACGGCTATCTGACTGCCCTATCCATCTGTTCCGAGGAAGTGCCAGAGCGCGAATGGATCGACGCGATCTTCTCCGAAGCCCCGCACTACAAGGACGACGCCCAGCGCGCCGAAATCGAAGGCACGCTGATCCAGCTCAAGGCACATATCGCTCGCCAGTTGGCATCCGATGAAGAGTTCGAATTGCCATGCGACCTGGATCTGGGCGACGAGCCGGATGATTCCGACCTGCGCGGCTGGTGTGTAGGCTTTATGGAAGGCGTATTCATGCGCGAAGCCGCCTGGTTCGAAACCGCCGAAGAAGAAGTCAGCGAAATGCTGCTGCCAATCATGGTGGGCTCGGGCCTGTTCGATGATCAGCCAGAATTCGAAGACATCGCCAAAGATGCCAACCTGATGGACGACATGATCGTTCAGATTCCGGAAGCGCTGACGGCCCTGTACCTGCTGTGCCAGGCGCCAGACGAAAAGCCGGCGATCCTCAAACCGCGCCACCACTGATCCTTTAGTGGTTCAGCCCCCACTCGGCAACCGCCCGCGGTTGCTGCGCTACGCTTTGTTTGCCATTGGCTGGCTGAGCGTAGCCCTGGGGGTGATCGGCATATTTCTGCCGGTACTGCCTACAACCCCCTTTCTGCTATTGGCTGCCGCATGCTTTGCGCGCAGTTCGCCGCGTTTTTATCAATGGCTGGTCGAGCACCCACGGCTCGGGCCATGGATCCGCGACTACCTGGACGGTAATGGCATCCCGCTCAAGGGCAAGGTCTACGCCATTGGCCTGATGTGGCTGAGCATTGGCCTGTCCTGCTACCTGGTACCCTTGCCATGGGCCCGGGGCTTTATGCTGACCAGTGCCGTGCTGGTGAGCATCTACATCCTGCGACAAAAAACCCTCGAAAAACCCTGAAACCCTTGTAGGAGCGGGCTTGCTCGCGATCGCCTCAACTCGGTTTCCCTGACATACCCCGCCGCCTGCATCGCGAGCAAGCCCGCGCCCACAGATTACGACTTGTGCCCGTGATTTTTCAGATAGGTATCGGCGCCCATCGCTTCGATCTGGCCTTCAATCAACGCCTCGAACGGGCGCAGCAACGGCGTGAACGAGGTGGCCGGCTCCAGAATTTCCAGCGCCTGCACAATCGCTTCCAAAGTAGACAGGGCACCCGGCCCCGGCGCCTTGCGCAACCGGTAACGTGACACAGCGCCCTCGGGCAACGTCACCCGCGGCAATTGCGCCAGCAGCGGATTAAGGTGCAGCAACTTGCGCGCTTTGCGCCAGGTGCCATCGGGTACCACCAACAGCAACGGCAGGTCTTGCTCGCCGACAACATCGGCCACGATCAGTTGCGCATCGTCACCGGGGAACAATAACCGCGCCCGATACCCCGGCGGGTTGAGCAAGGTTGCCAAATCTTCGAACACCTCGCCAACCACCAATTGTGCGTTGGTCAGCCCCAAGGCTGCCAGTCGGGCGGTGTTCAGTGCGTGATTGACCTCACTGGGGTGCTGCAACAGCAACACGCGGGTACGGCTTGCCAGTTGTGGAATAAGTTCGCACAGGCAGTGGGACTGCGGGCGCATACAGCGCGGGCATTGGGCTCGGGACATAGAGTAAACGGGCTCGTTCAAGGTTTATGAAGCTGGGCTTTGAGCAGGTCGCGAAACGTCTGGATCAAGGGTTCGCGGCTGCGACCACGGCGTACGATCATCGAGAACGGTGCCTGATAGCCAAAGGTCGCGGGGAGCAGCACGCGCAGGTCACCCTTCTCCACCCAGGGTTCGGCATAGTGTTCGGGCAGGTAACCGATGTAGGCGCCCGAGAGCACCAGAATCAGCTGTGCCTCCATGCTGTCCACCGTCGCGGCGCTGTGCTTGAAGCCGTGGCGCGCCAGTTCAGCCTGGCTCCAGTAGCCGCGCCCGACCATCCGCTGCTGGGTAATCACCGGCCCGGGGATACGCCGTTCACTGAACAGAGGGTGTCGCGTGCTGCAGTACAGCCAGTGCTGCTCGCGGTACAACGGCTGGTAGACCAGCCCGCTCATGCGCGTGGAAAACGCTCCGATGGCCAGGTCCAGGCGATTGTCCTGAACCCCGAGCTGCAATTCATACGGGCTCATCACCGATAAATGCAGGTGCACCGCTGGATGCTCCTGGCTATAGGCACCAATGGCCTCGGCAAAGGGCAAGGCCTTGTCGTTGACCGTCGAGTCGATCACACCCAGGTTCAGGGTACCGCGCAACTCACCCTTGAGCGCTGCCGCGTATTGCTCGAAACCTTCCAGTTCGCCCAGCAGGCGCAGGGTTTCCTGATGGAACAACTCGCCCTTGCTGGTCAGGCTGAACCCGCCACGACCGCGATGGCACAGCACCAGCCCCAGATTGGTTTCAAGCTGGCTCATATAAGTGCTGATGGCAGACGTCGAGAGGTTGAGCGCCTGCTGGGCATTGGCGAACCCCTGGTGCCTGACCACGCTGGCAAAAATTCGCAATAGTTTCAGATCGGGTAAAGCGTTGGCCATCAGTAACTCACTTTCCACCGTGGGAGCGGGCTTGCCCGCGATACAGGCGCCCGGGTTTCAGCCTGCTCTGTGGTGATGCATTCGCGAGCAAGCCCGCCCCCACAGGCAATGATGAATGATCAAAGTCTACCGCTATCAGTTTAGAAAAACCTGAACTAAGTATTTGTTCGCAGCGATTCTTCCCGCCTCGTACCTTTCGCAGAATCGAGCGCCATAACTCCTACAAAACGACGAGGCCTTACCCGTGGACAAAATTCTTCATCAACCACTGGGCGGTAATGAAATGCCGCGCTTCGCCGGCATCGCCACCATGATGCGCCTGCCCCACCTGCAATCGGCCGCCGGCCTTGACGCTGCTTTTGTCGGTGTGCCCCTGGATATCGGCACTTCGCTGCGCGCCGGCACCCGCTTCGGCCCCCGCGAAATCCGCGCCGAATCGGTAATGATCCGCCCGTACAACATGGCCACCGGCGCCGCCCCCTTTGATTCATTGTCGGTTGCCGATATCGGCGATGTGGCGATCAACACCTTCAACCTGCTGGACGCCGTGCGCATCATCGAAGAAGCCTACGACGAAATCCTTGAACACGATGTCATCCCCATGACCCTGGGCGGTGATCACACCATCACCCTGCCCATCCTGCGGGCCATCCATAAAAAGCACGGCAAGGTTGGCCTGGTGCATATCGATGCCCATGCCGATGTAAACGATCACATGTTTGGCGAGAAAATCGCCCACGGCACCACCTTCCGCCGCGCCGTGGAAGAAGGTCTGCTGGACTGTGACCGCGTGGTGCAGATCGGCCTGCGTGCCCAGGGCTATACCGCTGAGGACTTCAACTGGAGCCGCAAACAAGGGTTCCGCGTGGTGCAGGCCGAAGAGTGCTGGCATAAATCCCTGACGCCATTGATGGCCGAAGTGCGCGAGAAAGTCGGTAACGGCCCGGTGTACCTGAGCTTTGATATCGACGGCATCGACCCGGCCTGGGCGCCGGGCACCGGCACCCCGGAAATCGGCGGCCTGACCACCATCCAGGCAATGGAGGTGATCCGCGGTTGCCAGGGCCTCGACCTGGTCGGCTGCGATCTGGTAGAAGTCTCGCCGCCGTACGACACCACCGGCAACACTTCATTACTGGGCGCCAACCTGCTCTACGAAATGCTCTGCGTGCTGCCCGGCGTAGTACATCGATAAGGACATCTCTGCGGTGCCAGCAAGCCTTGCGCTTATGGCACCAAGCCACCGTGCTTTAGCTGCATCCATAAAAAAAATAATCGGAGATTCGCCATCATGGCTCTAGATCTACTGGTCGTCCTTATCTACGCAGCGGCAATGCTGGTGCTCGGTTACTACGGCATGCGCAAGGCCAAAACCCACGAAGACTATCTGGTTGCCGGACGAAATCTGGGACCCACGCTGTATATGGGCACGATGGCCGCCACCGTTTTGGGCGGTGCCTCTACCGTCGGCACCGTGCGCCTGGGCTATGTTCACGGGATTTCCGGCTTCTGGCTATGTGCCGCTCTGGGTTGCGGGATCATCGCGCTGAACCTGTTTTTGGCCAAGCCGCTGCTCAAACTGAAAATTTTTACCGTCACCCAGGTGCTGGAAAAACGCTACAACCCGATGGCCCGCCAGGCCAGTGCGGTGATCATGCTGGCCTACGCACTGATGATCGGCGTGACCTCAATCCTGGCCATCGGCACCGTTCTGGAAGTGCTGTTCGGACTGCCTTTCTGGATCTCGGTATTGATCGGTGGTGGCGTGGTGGTGATCTACTCCACCGTGGGCGGCATGTGGTCGCTGACCCTGACCGACATCGTCCAGTTCGTGATCAAGACGGTCGGCCTGATGTTCGTGCTGCTGCCCATCTGCCTGTACCGCGTCGGCGGCTGGGACGAACTGGTGAGCAAGTTGCCAGCCTCGAACTTCAGCTTCACCAGCATCGGCTGGGACACGATCATCACCTACTTCATGATTTATTTTTTCGGCATCCTGATCGGCCAGGACATCTGGCAACGGGTGTTCACCGCCAAAACTGCCAAAGTGGCCAAGTATGCTGGCACATTCGCCGGGTTCTACTGCATCCTCTATGGCCTGACCTGTGCACTGATCGGCATGGCCGCACACGTGCTGATTCCCGATCTGGATAACGTCAACAACGCCTTTGCCGCCATCGTCAAAGTGTCGCTGCCAGACGGTATTCGCGGGTTGGTGATTGCAGCAGCACTGGCGGCCATGATGTCCACCGCCAGCGCCGGTTTGCTGGCAGCCTCCACCGTACTGACCGAAGACCTGTTGCCAAGGCTGCGCGGCGGCAAGCAGTCGAGCCTGGGGATCAACCGCCTGTTTACCCTGTTGACGGGCATTGCCGTACTGGGTATCGCGCTGGTGGTGTCTGATGTGATCAGCGCCCTGACCCTGGCCTACAACCTGCTGGTGGGCGGCATGCTGGTGCCATTGATCGGCGCGATTTTCTGGAAACGCGCCACTACAGCGGGCGCCATCTCCAGCATGAGCCTGGGTTTTATCACCGCATTGATCTTCATGATCAAGGACGGCCTGGACGCCAACACCCCGATCTACTACAGCCTGGCCGTGGCACTGGCAAGCTTTGTGCTGGTCAGCCTGATAGATCGGCGCCCTGTGGCGGTGGCCAGCGTCGCCTGAGAAGGTCTTTCTTGAGCGGGTCCGACGTTCCTGTTCGTACCCGTTTTTCTGCCGATCTCATTTCATACAACCGCAAACACCAATACCCCGCTCACGCAGCGCCTTGTCGCTGCCAGCCCATTAGTCAGTCCAACTACGCTTGAAAAGCGGCTACAGGGGATGTAGCCGCTCAACTTCAAACTACCTGTGATTGATTAAATGGACTTAACACCATGACCCACTTCAAGACGTACCTGGCTATTGCCGTGGTGGCCACCACCACGATGCTCACCGGCATGAATGCTCAAGCCGATGTCACCACACTGACATTCGAGATCATCAACAACACCTCCGGGCCGCTCAAACTCAATCGTTCAAACTGGAACCTGTCGCTGGTCGAACCTGGCTACTTTGATGTCGATCCGTTAAGCGAGCATTCGATTGCAGTCAGCTATAAAACCAGCTTCGGCTACCCGCGCAAAACCCCTGCGATACTTCGCGAAGTCTTTTCATACGCCAATGGCAATCGGGAATGCACCTTTAACACAGCACTGCGGGTTACCCAGTCATTTGGCGTATTCAAACCCACACTGAGCTCTACACGATCTGCCAGTGCAACCTCGACGGGTATGGATGATGCGAAATGTGAAGCGCGAATAACGGAGAAAACAGACCAGGCGCCGCTAAACTACAGCGTGCGTTTTACCATGGGCTGACAAGCCCTGATGGGTGGGGGCAGTTCACACTGCCCTTGTGTTGCCTGCAGCCCTTCACCCCTCTCGCCGGCAATCACCGGGAGCCGTGAACGGCACGCGACGCAAACGCAACTTTAGGGGCGACGTTGCGGACGACGACGCGGATCCTCGACAGGGATAGGCACAGGTTGCATTGGCGGCTCGATCAGGCCGAGGGCCACGCCCAGGTCATGGAGCCAGGTTTGCAGTTTGTCTTTCATATATCCCCCTTGGGGTCACTCGAGCGACGGGAATTCAGTGGTCGCTTCGTACAGATAATAGTCCTAAGTACTACAAGATGCTTGCTTAAGGTCAATGAACTTTAGGCTAAGTCGCCCCATACATCGGATTCAGGCCAGCACTTGAAGTTGCAGCGATTAATCATGAACTGGCAGCGAACGGGCCTGTTGCAGCTGTATCCAGGCATTCAGGTTTGCCCCCGTCATGCCTTTTCGCCACATCAGCCAGGTCGTGGCGCATGCAAAAGGTTGTTTCAAAGGGTGTACACGGACATTTTCACGCCCCGGCAAGCTGGCCAGCATCGAAGCCGGCATCAATGCGACCCCCGACCCCGCCGCCACGCACGCCAGCATGCCTTGATAGGATTCAATCTCCATTACCCGGCCCATGGCTGCGCGATCACTGGCGTACCAGGCTTCAAGCCGGGCCCGATAAGAACAGCCCTGGCGAAAAGTAAACACTTCACGCCCCTGCACATCCTTGGCGTGGGTGATCTGCGGATGATCCAGATCACTGATCAGTACCAGGCGCTCGTCACAAAACTCCACCCCGTCCAGGCCTGCCAATTCCAGCGGGCCATCCACCAGGGCGGCATCCAGGCGCCCGCCCAGCAGCCCTTCGAGCAACTCGCCGCTGGGTGCCGATTGCACATGCAGATTCACCGCCGGGTAGGTGCGATGGTAGTGCGCCAGCAGGTTCGGCAAATGGATTGCCGCAGTGCTGTACATGGTGCCCAGGGTGAACTTGCCCGAAGGCACGCCACCCTGCACCGCGCTCAGCGCTTCATCGTGCAGGGCAAACAAACGTGCGGTGTAATCCAGCAGCACCTGCCCTGCCGGAGATAACTGCAAGCGCTGACGCTCACGCATAAACAGTTCGACCCCCATCTGCTCTTCCAGTTGCTTGAGCCGGGTCGACAGGTTGGAAGGCACTCGGTGCAGACGCTCAGCCGCACGGGTGATCGACCCTTCTTCAGCCACGGCCTGAAAAATACGTAATTGGCTGAACTCCACACGATTCTCCAAAACAGAATAAGTAGATCACTATTATTCATTTTTAGAGAAAGTCAAATGCCACTAGCCTGACGGTCATTCTTCACTATCGGGAAATCCCAGCATGTCACCCCTGATTCGCCTGCTCGCCAGCCTTGTTGCACTCATGATGGCCATGGGCATTGGCCGTTTTTCCCTGACGCCGCAACTGCCGCACCTGATCAGCGAAGGCCAGATCGACCTGACCGGCGCAGGGCTGATTGCCGCCGCCAACTACCTGGGTTACCTGCTCGGCGCCCTGGATGCCATGCGCGCCAGGCGCCCCGACCAGGTGCGTAACCGATTGCATACAGGCCTGTGGCTGTGCGTTGGGCTGACGCTGGCGTCGTACTGGGCCCAGGGGTTTTGGGCGCATCTGTTATTACGATTCGGCTCCGGGATCGCCAGTGCCTGGGTGATGGTGATGATCACCGCACTGAGTCAGCACATCGCCATCACCGCCAACCGACCGCGTCTGGGCGCTCTGGTTTTTGCCGGGCCCGGTCTCGGGGTGATGCTGACCGGACTGCTGGCCCTGGCCGCCAATTTAACCGGGCAAGACTCGGCCACGCTCTGGATGATTTATGCCCTGGCGGCACTGCTGATGTTGCTGGTGATTTTGCCCGCGCTACCGCAACCCGCTGCACTTGCCGCCCGGCCTCAAACGATGCAGCCCGATAACCGGCAACCCGGGATCGCCCGTCTGGGAGCAATTTATGGGCTCTATGGCCTGGGCTATATCATCCCGGCGACATTTTTATCCCAGATGGCCAATGCCCGGTTTCATGGCCAGTGGCAAGCCGATCTGTTCTGGCCAGCATTCGGGCTATGTGCTGCCATTGGCGTGACACTGATCAGCTTTCGTCGGCCGCGCCCTGCTACCACGCGCTTCTGGCTGATGGGCGGGTTATGGATTCAAGCCCTTGGTGTGCTGGCGTGCCTGCTTCCGAGCAGCGCGGGGCTGGCACTTGGTGTAATCCTCTGCGGCACGCCGTTTCTGGCCTGCATGCCGCTGGTGATGCAGTGCTCACGGGATCTGGCGCCCAATGCCACAGCGCGCAATGCGGCCATGCTGACCGCCTGTTTCGCCGTGGGCCAACTGTGCGGGCCATTGCTGGCTGCACTGAGTAGCCATTTCAGCGGCGGCTTGCAACCGGCACTGATCATCGCGGCCAGCGGGCTGCTGCTAGCGGGCACTCTGGCCTGGCAGTCGGTCAGCCCCCCAGCAGAGCACGCACTTTGCGACGCACCCACTGCTCGGCGCTGACAAACGTAATACCGCACAGCACCAGCACTGCGCCCACCACAAAGTTGACGCTCAGAGGCTCATGCAGCACCAGCACACCGAATGTCACTCCGAACAGCGGGGTCATGAAGGAGAACACCGCCAAGTTGGAAGCCATATAACGCTTGAGTAACCAGAACCACACCAGATAACTGAAGAACGACACGACCAGCCCTTGAAACAGCACACTGGCCACCGCCACGGTGGTCAGGCTGACGTGGCTGATCTGGCCGCTGAAAGCGGCAATCACCAGCAGGCCGAAAAAACCGACAATCAACTGATAGAACAGGGTCAGGGTCACAGGTGCCTCCGACAACCGCGAGCCGCGCACCACCACCGTGGTCGCGCCCCAGGCCATGCCCGCCAGAATGGCGTAGGCATCGCCCAGCAGCACGTTGCGGTCCATGTCAGCAAACGACATACCGCCCGCGAATGAGAAGGCAATCCCGGCAAACGCAAGCAATATCCCCAGCCATTGCAAAGGCCGCAAGCGCTCGCTGGGCAACAGCCAGTTAATCCCGAGTGCGGTGAAAATGGGCGCGGTATAGAGAAATACCGACATATGCGCGGCACTGGTCAGTTGCAGGCCTTCGGAAATAAAGAAGAACTCCAGGCCGAACAAGCTGCCTGCCAGTAAACCGCCACGCCAGGTGGCAGGCACCTGGCTCCAGCCACCCTTCCAGCAGATCAGCAGCCCAACCAGCAGTGCTGAAATACCGGAGCGCATGGCGGCCTGCATCACGGGTGCGATATCGGGTGCCGCCAGCTTGATGATGACCTGTTGCACACCCCAGATCAGGCACAATCCCAGCATCACTTGCAGTGCGAAAGCATCCGTTGCTCGCCGCGAAACACTCATAGTTCACCCGAAAAAAGCCACACCTAAAAAGGTCGAAAACAATCAGGACGCCAGCTTGCGTGCCGCCCAATAACCCGACAGGGCTGCAAGACAGGTCAGTAACCCGCCCCAGGCCATGTCCATCAATGCCAACTGGGGCGACCAGCCTTGCAGCGTGGCCCAGTTCGTCATGTCATAGGTGCCATAAGCCACCAGCCCGAAAAACGCACCTGCCAGAGCAGCCCTGCGCGCACTGGCCCGGGCAAGGGCCGGCAACACCACAAAGAACACCACGCCCAGCACATACAGCAGGTAAAACACGATGGCCGGGCCCCACTTGGGTTGAGCCAGCATCAACGAACCCAACAGCTCTTTATAGGTAGAGCTCATAAGCAGGCCCAGCCACAGGCCGTCAAGCACCAGAAAAGCCAGTAACGCACCAATATACGCCCACACTGCCTTGCTCATGTCGCCAGCCCCTCGTGTTGGATCAGATCAGTTCGATACGGTCCGGGTGGATCGCAATCTTGCCTTCCTTGTAGAGCGCACCAATGGCTTTCTTGAAGTTGCCCTTGCTGACGCCAAAATGAGTACTGATGACTTCAGGGGCACTTTTGTCGCTCACGGCGAGCACACCGTTGTTGTCGCGCAACTTGCTGAGGATCTTCGAATTCAGGCTGCTGGCTGCTTCCTGGCCAACCGGTTGCAGGCTCAGGCTGATCTTGCCGTCCGCACGGACTTCCTTGATGTAGCCCTTTTCCTGCTTGCCCGCACGCATGAACTTGAAGATTTCATTCTTGTGGATCAAACCCCAGTGCTTGTTGTTGATCACGGCTTTAAAGCCCATGTCCGTGGCCTCGGCCACCAACAGATCAACTTCCTGGCCGACCTGATAATTGGCCGGGGTTTTGTCCAGGTAGCGGTCCAGACGGGCAGTCGCGGTGATACGACGCGTGTGCTTGTCGAGGTAGACGTGCACCACGACATATTCGCCGGCGGTCATCTGGCGCTTTTCTTCGGAATACGGCAACAGCAAATCTTTTGGTAAACCCCAATCGAGGAATACGCCGATGCTGTTAACTTCAACCACTTTCAAGCTGGCAAATTCACCGACTTGAACTTTTGGTTTTTCAGTGGTGGCAATTAACTTGTCAGCGCTGTCCAAATAAACAAAGACGTTGAGCCAGTCTTCATCTTCGCTGGGAATATCTTTTGGAATATAACGATTGGGCAACAGGATTTCGCCGTCAGCCCCACCATCCAGATACAAACCGAAGTTTGTATGTTTAACCACTTGCAAACTGTTGTAGCGACCGATTAAAGCCATGTCCAATACCCTCATTACGTAGGCGGCATTCTACCCGAGTTTAGGGGGGCAAATTGGAGTGCCGCAGCCCGCCATCCAAAAAATCTGCGAAAGGTTTGATTTATCAGGTTTTTCCAACGCGCCTTGGACGCCACTCGTCAGCCTGGCGGATGCTCAAAGGCCATCTGCGCACGGCCGGACACGTATACAAAACCTCCCACGTTATGAATTAAAACAGCGAGTTAGCCGACAATTATGCAGTCGTTCATGCTGACTCATACTGCACCGATATTATTTTACGAAGATATTTAACAAGCAATTGTCAAGTATTTCAGGTACTATCGCTGGCCAAGTTATTTTCTACAGGTCAATAGCCGCCATGCGTGTAAAAGCATCCGCCAGCAAAGCAAAGCCAGCTCCCGCTGTTGAAACCAGTGATTCCATCAATGCTCAAATCGAAGCATTCCTGAAATCCGGCGGCGAGATTCAGCAAATCAGCAAAGGCGTCAGCGGCCAAACTTTCGGCCCGTCCAAGCAAATCACGCTCGGCAAGAAGTAATACCCCCTCGCTTCATCTGGTCCTTATGCGCTTTGCCCTTCAAGGCGCTAGGACTCTCGATTTATCCCCTTTGTTCCCCTGCCCCGCCCCCGATTCGCATCGATAAATCGACGAACGGCACTTTGTTGCCGATATTCCTGCGTATGCTCCGAAGGCTCTGAATCAAGCCTTTGAGCCCAAATAGGGAGCCGATCATGCTGACACGGACGGTGTTGCTGGCCAGCACGCTGCTGACCAGCACCATTGCAGACGCACAGGTGTTTTCCCGCGAGCTGGGCGACTTCGACCTGAAGCTGGCCACCCAGCCCACCCGCAGCATGGCCCAGGGCCTGGTCAAGCCCACCAGCCCCGGCTCGACCTTTCATGGCGGCCTGGACCTGACCCACGACAGCGGCTGGTATGTCGGGCAATGGGCGCCAACCATGGGCATCAAGCCTGGCAGCAACCTGGAAGTGGATTCGTATCTGGGCTACAAGCGCCCCTTTGACCAGACCCTGAGCTATGAGCTGGGGGTGATCCATTACAGCTACCCCAAAGTCGACTCACTCGACAGCCAGCAGATCTTTGCAGGCCTCACCGTGCTGGGCACGCGCTTTGGCGCCGCCTTCAGCAATGATCCGGGGCGCCGCGACAGCACATTGTTTGCCGACCTGGGGGTCAACCAGCCCTTTGGCATCGGCGTAAGCATGAAATACACCACCCACCAACTGGGCACACCGGTGTCCATTGCCGACGGTGGCAGCGTACGCGCATTCAATGACTGGTCGATCAAACTCTCGCGCCCCTGGATGGGCATTGACCTCAACGTGATCTACAGCGATTCCAGCCTGGACGGCAGCGACTGCTCTGCCTACTCCGGGCAGAACACCCAGTGTGATGGCTTACTGACATTTAAGGCCGAGCGGACGTTCTACTGAAACGCCCGGGTTTTGTCGCAGCGGGCTTGCTCGCGATGCAGACGGCGCGGTTTCCCAGTCACCCCACGATGACACCATCGCAGGCAAGCCAGCTCCTGCAGACATTGCGGCGCTCACAAAATCTGCGGCGTTTCAGGCAACAAAAAACCCGGCGCAGGTCGGGTTTTTTGTGAGCCATGCCAGCGATTTACTCAGCCGCTGGTGCTTCTGGCTTGCGGCGCTTGAGCGGCGCCATGCCGTCCTTGCTGACCAACGAAAGAGCGTCGGTCTTCGGGCGGTTGGCGATCTTGCGCTTGGTCGGTGCCTTGGCGCCCGACTTCTTCTTGACGCCCTTGGCGTCGGTCTTTTTCTTCTTCACGCCAACAGCCTTACCCGAAGCCTTGACGTTTTTCGGGCCGCCGTAGACGCCTTTGACTTCCTTGATGGTACGGCGCTCGAAGCTTTGCTTCAGGTAGCGCTCAATGCTGGACATCAGGTTCCAGTCACCGTGGCAGATCAGCGAGATCGCCAGGCCATCATTGCCCGCACGGCCAGTACGACCAATACGGTGAACGTACTCGTCGCCGCTGCGAGGCATATCGAAGTTGATCACCAGATCCAGGCCTTCAACGTCCAGACCACGGGCCGCCACGTCGGTAGCCACCAGAATCTTGACGCCGCCCTGCTTCAGGCGATCGATGGCCAGCTTGCGGTCTTTCTGGTCTTTTTCACCGTGCAAGACGAACGCCTTGTACTCCTGAGCCACCAGGCGACCGTAAATGCGGTCAGCCATGGCACGGGTGTTGGTGAAAACGATGGCTTTTTGATAAGTCTCGTTAGCCAGCAGCCAGTTAACAATTTGCTCTTTGTGCTGGTTGTGGTCTGCCGTGATGATCTGCTGACGCGTGGTGGCGTTCAACTGGCTGACCTGGTTGAGCTGCAAGTGCTCAGGGTTGTTCAGTACCTTGCCGATCATCTCACGCAGGCCCGAACCACCGGTGGTGGCCGAGAACAGCATGGTTTGCTGACGGTTCGGGCACTCATCGACCAGACGTTGCACGTCTTCGGAGAAACCCATGTCGAGCATGCGGTCGGCTTCGTCGAGTACCAGAACTTCAACTTCTTTCAAGTCAAGGTTGCCGGCATTCAGTTGCTCGAGCAAACGGCCAGGGGTGCCGATCAGGATATCCGGCACCTTGCGCAGCATGGCCGCCTGAACCTTGAAGTCCTCACCGCCGGTGATCAGACCGGACTTGATGAACGTGAACTGCGAAAAACGCTCAACTTCTTTTAGCGTTTGCTGTGCCAGCTCGCGGGTCGGCAGCAAAATCAACGCTTTGATACTGACGCGGATTTTGGCAGGACCAATCAGACGATTCAGAATCGGCAGTACGAAAGCGGCGGTTTTGCCACTCCCGGTTTGAGCTGTAACCCGCAGGTCACGCCCTTCGAGCGCGAGCGGGATGGCCGCTGCTTGCACAGGCGTAGGCTCGACAAATTTAAGCTCGGCCACAGCTTTAAGCAGGCGTTCGTGCAGGGCGAAATCGGAAAACACGGGTGCTACCTCGAAGAAATACAAAAAATCAGCGGCATAGAGTAACGGTTTCGAGCGCCAAGGCCGAGTTACTTTGCACGAACGGCGTGAAACAAATGGTTTTTTAGGGTCTTTAGTCCAATCAGGGCCCACAAATCGCCCTGAAGTGCTCTAATCCCATGGCCATTTATTACCGGATATCGTTTTAGCTTATGGATACTCAAGCACTCTGGAGCCAAATCCAGGACCTGTGGGCCAATCTGGATCAACATCCCTGGGTTTCGGCCATACTGGGCCTGATCGTTCTCGTGGGCGTCGCCCTGCTGGCCGGTCATATCGCACGCATTATTATCCTGCGCGTGACCAAAATGCTCGGCCGCCAACCGGCCCTGCACTGGATCAATGATTTACGCGAACACAAGGTGTTCCATCGCCTGGCGCAACTGACTCCCTCGCTGATAGTGCAGTTCGGGCGCAATCTGGTGCCGGACATGAGCGACAACGGTCGCCACTTCCTTGGCAACCTGGCGCTGGCCATCACCATCTTCGTACTGACGCGGGTTATCAGTTCACTGCTGGACGCCTTGCTCGACATCTATTCGCGCACCAACTACGCCAAGACCCGCCCGATCAAGGGCTACATTCAGCTGACCAAAATGTTGCTGTATGTGTTCTCGGCCATCATCATTGTCGCGACCCTGATCGACCGCTCGCCAATGCTGCTGCTTTCCGGGCTGGGGGCAATGTCTGCGGTTATCCTGCTGGTCTACAAGGACACCCTGCTGTCGTTCGTGGCCAGCGTACAGTTGACCAGCAACGACTTGCTGCGGGTTGGCGACTGGATCGAAATGCCTCAGGTCGGGGCCGATGGTGATGTGATCGATATCACCCTGCATACCGTCAAGGTGCAGAATTTCGACAAGACCATTGTCTCGATACCCACCTGGCGCCTGATGTCCGAGTCGTTCAAGAACTGGCGCGGCATGCAGCAGTCCGGCGGCCGGCGGATCAAGCGCAGCCTGTTTATTGACGCAAGCGATGTTGCGTTCCTGACCGATGAGCAGGAGCAACGTCTGGAGGGAGTGCGCCTGCTGAGCGACTACCTGCATCGCAAGAAAGCCGAACTCAAAAGCTGGAATGAAGCCCAGGGCAACGTGGCAGCCATGTCAGCCAACCGTCGACGCATGACCAATATCGGTACTTTCCGCGCCTATGCCCTTGCCTATCTGAAAAGCCATGCCGATATCCAGCCGAACATGACCTGCATGGTGCGCCAACTGCAAACCACGCCTCAAGGCGTACCCCTGGAGGTGTACTGCTTTACCCGAACAACGGTATGGGACGAATACGAACGCATTCAGGGCGATATCTTCGACTATCTGCTGTCAGTACTGCCCGAGTTCGGTTTAAGCGTGTACCAGCAACCAAGCGGCAATGACCTGCGCAAGGGGCTGTTGACCAGAATACCGATCGAAGAGTGATGTATAGCCGCTGAGGCAAAAGTGATAGCTGAAAGCCCCTCACCCCAACCCTCTCCCGAAAGGAGAGGGTGCTGATCAGTGAAGTTTTTGAGGCCGCATGCGGTCAGTGCCCTCTCCCTTCGGGAGAGGGCTAGGGTGAGGGGGCTTTTGATTGGGCTTGACTTGCCACAGAGTATCTACCTGCTCAAGCCTGCTTGAACTGCGGGTCACCGGTCAGTTTGAACAGTAACTCGATGCCCTGCGGCCAGGTGCCAAAGCCACCTTCGCCATTGATATGCCCGGCATTCTCCAACCATACCAGTTCACTCCCCCAGGCCTGGCTGAAGGCCTCGGCCCGCTCGCGGGTGACATAGGGGTCGTTGGTACTGGCTACGGTGATGGCATCAAAAGGCAGGGTATTGAGCGGCATGGGGCTAAAGCCTGAGGTCCCGGCCGGGTAGCTGTCGGCCTCGGTATCACTGGGTGCCACCAGCAACGCCCCGCGCACCCGCCTTGCCTCCTTGGGGTGCTGCTGGGCCCAGCGGGCTATCAGCGTACACGCCAGGCTGTGACCCACCAGCACTACGGGGCGCTCGCTCTTGGTGATTTTTTTATGCAGGTTCTGCACCCAGTCAACACAGGCGGGGGTTTCCCAATTGTCCTGTTTGACCCGATGCAAACCGCTGTAGCGCTGCTCCCAGTGAGATTGCCAATGCTCTGTTCCTGAATTGAACAGGCCCGGCAAGATCAACACCCTGACTGTCATTCCGACTCTCCCTTAAGGCGATAGATGGACTGAGATTGACCTTAGACCGTCACAGCCCTGCGGTCTAGCCGGCTTATCCAGATGGCAATCAATATCACCAGCCCGCCCAGGAACAACCGCCCCAGAGGCTCGTGTTGATTCCAGATCAACAGGCTGAAAAACAGACCCACCGGCACATGCACGTTGTTCATGACCGCCAGGGTCGCGCCACTGACCATGCACGCGCCCTTGTTCCACCAATACAGGCCAAGTGCAGTGGAGACCAGCCCCAGAAACACCAGCACTCCC
This sequence comes from Pseudomonas sp. WS 5051, assembly GCF_012985715.1. NCBI lineage: Bacteria > Pseudomonadati > Pseudomonadota > Gammaproteobacteria > Pseudomonadales > Pseudomonadaceae > Pseudomonas > Pseudomonas sp. WS 5051. The sequence goes on along the minus strand of NZ_JAAQWV010000004.1, from coordinate 54,753 downwards.
CACTGCAAGGGGGCTTCAGGCCAGAAATCGGCTTTGCCGAACAACACAAAAGCAGGCAGTACCACAGCCAGCGCACCCAGATAGAAGTAACCGAAGCGCCGGTAATGCGGCAAATCGCTCGGGTAGCGTGCGACCAGATGCCGGTACATCACCTGACCGGCGGCATAAGTGAAGTTGCCCAGTTGCAGGAGCAGGAAGCCCTTGAAAAATTCGGGGCTGATGGTGTCAAAACGAATGACCGCAGCCCCCATAACGGCGACCAGTGCCGCAACAAGCGCCCACGGGTTGAAACGGCGGTTGATTGCATCCTCGATTAGGGTCACGTGCAGGGGGGTCAGGATGGTGAATAACAACACCTCCGGAACCGTAAGCACTCGAAAACTCAAGTACAGACAGACGTAGGTGACACCGAACTGCAGCGCCCCGATCAACAGCATGCCGCGCATGAAACCGGGTTCGACCTGACGCCAGCGTGTGAGCGGAATAAATACCAGCCCCGCCAGTACCACACGCACCAGTACCGCAAAGTAACTGTCGACGTGCCCCGCCAGATACTCGCCAATCAGGCTGAATGAAAACGCCTGAATCAGGGTAACAATTAACAGATAGCCCATGAATCTCTCGCTCAAAAACCGTAGTTGCCTGTTCGTTTACGCCGTGGCGAATTCGAAAGAATGGGCGACCTTAGCGGGTTTGCCGGGGAAGTAAAATGCTGGCTTGCCAATCTCATCCGCTCCAGGGCAATTGAGACCTCAGGGCGCACAGCACTAGAAACCGGTCAGCCGCTTCCATTCCTGCAGGGCGTCCGGGCCCAGCGGCCTGAACAACGCCGGATCGTGAAAGAGTGCCTGCTGGATCTCAACCAGGTTCATGGTTGCGCTTTGACTCATAAACGGCACCAGTTGCCCGTGCCACAGGGCTCCGTCCGCGGTGAAATAGCCGCTTTTGTAGGGCCGTCCGGGATAAATCTGCGAGTAGATTTTTTCCGCGAAATAATCCACCACACTTTCATCATAATTGACCCCCTCCCCGGAAATGACCTGCAAACCGGCTCTGCGATGAGAGGCCGCATGGACATACTCATGCACTACCGTGGAGCGCACCTTGTCGGAGTCCACCAGACCGTTTACCACATAATCCGGATGATCCGTGGCGATATGGATCTTGCCTTGCGGGGAGGTCCAGGCGACAGGGCTGGCTTTCGCAGAGGCCGCGTCGTAGGGGATATCCATCCTGACCGCCAAATCACTGGCCGTTGTCGAAATGACTTCAACGCCCTCCAGTTCAACATTGAACCGGGTGCGGATTTCCTGCTCAATTCGCTTGAAGTCGATGCCGCTCTCAACCTGCCAGGGGGTACTCGCCGGCAGCTTGTTCAGGTTGCGGTAAAGCTGCGGCCCGTCCGGCTCCGGGGTGAACAGAATCTCGGGGGCGGTCTCCCATTTCGATCTTGGCTTGGGTTGCAGAGTAATCTGCGGGGCCAGGTCCCAGACACCTGAGGTCTGGCCCTGAGCTGGCCTATACACAACAAAGGGGCCAGCCTGTTCACCATCCGTATGCAACTGCCAGAGTCTGTTTCTGACCCGCACCACCTCATAAGCCTCGGGTGGATCTCCAACCGCGATATAGGATCTATTGTTGAAGGTATGGACACCTGTTGTCGTATCGGGCTGCCGCCCTTTCAATGAAACGTCGCTGCGCCGGAATGTGGTCATGTCCCCCAATGAGGCCAGCCCGTTATCGTCCTGCAGTCTCCAGGTATGCAAACTGGCGGTCTCTGGCACTTCATCTCCCCCGCCCTTGATCCCTCTTCTTTTCCATTGCCCCGCAGCTCCCGCTTCAGGCTTGGCAATTACCCCGCTGCTGAGCAGTTGCGAGGGATTGTCAGGACTTCTGACTCGCAGCAAGTAATAACCATCGGGAAGATCAGGGCTGGCAGAAACAAAGAATTTTTGCTGGCCGAAATGTACTGACCGGGCGCCTGAGGCCAAGCGCGGCCCATAGGGAAGACTGGATACAGGATCAATCAGGCGGTAATCACTGGTCGTGACGCTGCCCGTGTTGCGAACCTGCACGTTTTTAACATCACTGACCGTACGCAGCTCATCGCCCTGAGCCACAGGCTTCCAGGCCCCGGGATCCGCGATCGTTACCAGCCCCTGTTTAATGTCGTAACGCGCCACGCTTGAAAGGCTGGTCACTTGCCTGAAGTGCCCGAGACCTTTCTCAGCCAGACAAGCACCACCCTCAAGCAGTTTGACACCGCTCCACTTGAGCAAACGGGGCAAGCCATCCAGGGGGGTCAGCTCCTGAGCCAGAGACACCAGCAGGGTTCTGGCGAGCTTGCCCATCCGGGGCAACACGGCCTTGAAGCCGATCTTTCCAGCCAGGTTGATCACCCGCACTGCCCCCCCCCGGCAAATCTTACGACGGGGACCAAAAACAGCAGGTCCAGGAGCATCCCGAATGCCCCCGAAGCTCTGCGTTTCTGATCATCCGAAAGCAGATCCTCGATGCCCCCCCAAAATGGCGTAATCACCTTTAGCAATGACAGGGCAGGATGTGCCTGGTCAAAAGCCGTCACTCCCCGGGCAGCCGCACGAGCTTGCCCCTTGTCGATATAGAGCGGAATCAGCCTGGCAATCTGTTTGCTGCGCAAGGAGTTGAACGTATCGGGCAGATGACTGCTCGTCTCGTCTCCCGCTGGCACGCTACCAAGCTCCTCAATAATCAGCCTGGATCGGGAGGTCTCATGGGGCATGGGTTTGTGCCCGGTCCGATAGGCATTTTCGTCAATATTCAAAACCGTGCCATGCCGAAAAGTGTGGACCCAGGTGTGAATACCGATTTTCTTTGGAGCGATTACGCCTCCTACCAGCAATGGCTTGAGCCTTGGACTCTCTTGTATGTGCAGCGCCCTTGGGAAAATCTCGTAGAGATCACAGGTTTCTTTTTTGCACACTTCGAGAATAAACCCCTGACGCAACATCAGTGAGTCCGTGATTTCGGGGCTGTCCTCACTGACACTGCCGGTACTTTCAGCTCTGACACGCAATACCCTGACATGGCTGTATTCAATGTCCTGACGCTGCCGCGGGGGCAGGCTGTCCAGTTAAAACCTGACAACCGCCTGTTGTGCTGCCACAAGCGCCGCCTCATAGGCATTGTACTGCCGGTTGAATTCCAGCTCGATATTCACCGGCAACTTCTTGAGCCGTGAGAAGCGCTCGGCACTTGCGCGAACCTCCTCGGCACTCGGTATGGTGGCTGAAGTGTAGGGCGGAAAATCCAGCTCCAGATGCTTGCCGGCAGCGTAAAGCTCAAACAGCGGCATTCTGCCCCTGGCAGCCGTGAACTCGCTGAAATAGGGATTCAGGCCGCGCCGTGCCAGCTCTTTTTTTGCAATTTCAAACCTGTTGGGGGCAGGTTTGAACAGGTCATTGGTTGCTTTGAAAATCGCGTGTTCATACGCATCCAGCGCTTGTACTGCGCGCTGCATCTCCACGCTGGAATAAGCAGCCAGGGGCATTTTAGGTACAACGCCATGCAGGGCCGCCCAGGCCATCAGTGGAGGCAGGCGCAAGGCAAGAATGGCTGAAGACTTCTCGCGGAGCAGAACCTGTTCCTGCTCGTTTGCTTTGGCGGAAAAAACGAGCCCCTGCCCCTGCTTGCCAGGCAACAGGATGACTTCCTGAAATGTCATGCGCAGTGTCGAGCCTGGCTCGATGGCATGCGCCAGTTCGGCACCATGGCGCAAGTTGACCCAACTGGGCGAACCGTAAGTCAGTTCGCCAGGAATATCGCGGACACTGAAATCCGGTGGCATGGCCGTTCGCAACAACCGCGCCAGCAACGCGGCAAACGCCGAGGATGCAGCTTGTCGCGAAGTAAGCAAAAAGGTCTCAAAATCGCTGCGGATCCACGCATAGGTCCTGCCCCATAGACGATCCGAGTGCAAATCGTAACCGGCCACTTCACCAGCCTGCGAGTATCGAAGCACAAGAGTCTTCCAAACCAGTTGGGTACATAGCGTCACCGGGCTGGTCTCACCATCGCGTGCGCCATGCCACCCCAGGACCTTGAGCAATTCGCGACCGAGACACTGACCGCATTCTGAAGTCAGCAGCTGTTGCAGCGCGACTGCAGGCCTGGTGTGAGCGAACCGGGCAGGGTCAAAATCAGGCAGGTAATGTGCCAGCAATTCCAGCGGCGGCAGAGCGTTAACACCTTGTGAAGGCTGCCGGGACGATATAAAACCCTTGACGGCATTCAGCAGCTTTCGCTCCTGATCCGCAGTGAGAAGGCAGTCAATCAGGGGCGTGCCCCGCTCCATACCCATACACCGAACTGCATACTGCTCTTCAAGATCGTTCAGTGCCTGCAGCCTGGCAGGAGCCGTAGTTGGGCCAGCCGGAATGACACGGTAGTACTCGAGCATTTCCGGCAGAGTTACAGACTCACCGTAATCAAAAAGATAGGTTTGCCCGTCACCCTGCAGGTAGGTCTCCAGATGCCCGCGCAGTCTGACCGGCAGTGTTTCTGCAAGCGGCAGGCGCTGGTACAGCACCTGTATAGCCTCGCCACGCAAGTCATCCTTGAACAACTGAAACTGGCGAATTACCTCACTGATGGCGCACTGCAGCTCTGAATGCATGACTGGACGCAGCCTGCGCGAAGACGGTACAGCAGACTGCTTGAGCATTTCGGACATAGCCTGCAAGTCCGCCAAGGTAGCGTCTGCCTGCTGTTTGAACGTGTTTATCGGTTCATCTGGCACCGCCTCGGGTGCTACAGGCAATTGGTACTCGACAGCGATGTACCTCAATGGGCGAACAAGAGCCTGTATGCTTTCACGAAACTCCTGCGCTGCCATTTCGATGCAATTGTCACCTGCACAGATAAAGAAAAGATCTGCTTGGGCAAAAACGTTGAATGCCTCGAGATTGGCAACCATTTCACGTAGCACATCGCCGAGCGGACTGGTACTGACAAGCTGCAAATGCTCTGGATTTATCCTCCCGGCTGACAGATCTGTGACTTTGCTGTCATCGCGGTAACCCTTGAGATTCAGACTGTCCATATCGAATGGTGAAACCAGTGGCTGGATCAGGGGGAATGCCTGCACCAACCCGTCATTCAGGGCGGTGTTCCTGAACGCTTGCGCGATGTGCTTTCCCTGTCGGGCTGACTCGCACACCTGCAGCGCATGCCCGACACGAAACCTGGCCCTGAGATCAATTGCCTGCTCCAGATAAAGGGGCTCCACCGAGCCAGAACGGATCAGATGCGTACAACTGTCCTGCTGCCAGCTCAGCAGTGTTGTCAGGCAGTGGGCAAAGGCATCGCCGCCGGGTACACCCGGATAGTCCACAAGCGCACGTGGACGATGGGCAAAAACAGCGTCCCGGTGGCCCAACGCAACCCCGGCTCGCAACCAGGGATGGTTTTGTGGTTGATCCAGCCAGAGCGTCATGCAGTCACTGAACTCACTGCCCGAGGAAAACTCGATCAGTCCCTGACCTGCAATCAACAGGATGACACCCGCAGGACTGTAGATAGGCAGATCCCGCGGACTGCTGGTAAGAACCAGACATCCGGCAACCCGGGCCTCGATTTCAGGCACCCGCAGAAACAGCTCATACACGCCGGGGCTGTGCAGATCCATCGCATCGCGCACGCCGCCGGTTATCCCCTTGATCATGGCCGCCCCTTCAGCCGTCAAGGTGCCGTCGCGCAAACGCAGATTGGCTTCAGCGGCCCTTTGTCTGGCCATTCTTTGTGCCAGCCAGGCCTTGAGAGGCTCGTTCATCGGCAGGTCACGGGCATAGCGATTATCGGCGTCCTGCAGAAGTTTAAGCAGAACCCCAGGCTTCTCCAGACCGGAGTGACTGCGATAAAAATGGCCCGCACTGGCCGCAGGGTATGTCCAGGCAGTCATTTGGCCGTCCGTGCTCATGCCGTCCGGATGCGCAGCCAACTCGCCGCTCTCCCTGTAGGCCGCGAACAGCTGGACAATGCTGCGGCTCTCCCATTCATGGCCGGATACCCCCAGGACGCCGAAGACAAGTCGCTGCGGATCGACACCTGCCAGCTCATGGGGCGAGGCAACAGCCATGGCCGACTTAAGCCCGTCCAGCGGTGTACCGCTATAAAAAGCCGCTACCTGTTGCTGGTAGTTCAAGCAGGCCCGGACACCTGCATCCTGCAACATGGCCACGAGCTCACTGCCGGTATTGTCGCCGCCAACAATGCGCGCCCCCAGATCCCCATAGACTCCCGCCTTGTCGAAGATACCGACCAACCCCTGAAAAACCGGCAGCTCACGGCTCGCCAGATATCGACTCAGTTCCTCACCCAGAGTCCGGGAAGTGGCGGGACTGGCAACCTGCTCGGTCTGATCCTGATTCCACACAAGCCGATAATCAGTGACATGCATTGCATCCAGGTCAAATGCTTGTGACACAAACGCAAAGCGCCGGTGCAACGTTGTGCGAAACGAATCTCTGGCGGCCGCAAGAAAAGTGGGCTGTCGGGATAGGTGGCCGGCAATGGCCAGCGCTTCTCTTTGGAGTTGCGCCTCTGGGCGGGACGAAAGCATGGACATGGCACACAGCCCTTAATCAGTGATGTTTTGCCATCCGATAAGGATCCCGGGCAAAACAATTAAAGGGCAAAGCTAACAGAGCATGGACCTGTAAAAAGATAGATACATAGCGCACTTGAAAGGCGTGAACATGCTTGTACGCAACAAATGCTCCAGACAAAAAAAGCCCGATCCAGCGCAAAGGCTGATCGGGCACGGGCACTCAATAAAGTGCAAAGGGAGGTTCGATGCGCGAACCGCATGCTTGAAGGAGCAATGAAACAATTAAGCCATCGGGCGATTATCTGTCGATTAACAGACTACGCGATGGCAGACAACCTGGCCTTGGCCTGATTCAAACCTTTCTCCTGGAAGTCACCGCCCAGGTTCATCCCTTCGGCATGGATAAAGGTCACATCGTGAATGCCGACAAAGGCCATGACCTGACGCAGATATGGTTCCTGATGGTCCGAGGTGCTACCCGCATATAGCCCGCCGCGAGCCGTCAACACGTATGCTTTCTTGCCGGTCAAAAGCCCCTGTGGACCGGTTTCGGTGTACTTGAAGGTCACCCCGGCGCGCAATACGTGGTCCAGCCAGGCTTTGAGCGTGCTCGGTATCGCAAAGTTGTACATGGGCGCCGCCAGCACCAGTACATCAGCGGCCAGCAACTCGTCGGTCAACTCATCGGAGCGCTTGAGGGAGGCGTGCTCGTCTGCACTGCGTTGTGCTTCGGGCTTCATCCAGCCACCCAACAGGTTGGCATCAAGGTGCGGTACCGGGTGCAGGGCAAGGTCGCGAACGGTGACCTGATCGGTCGGATGGGCTGCTTGCCACTGGCTGATGAACTGCTGGGTCAACTGACGGGAAAACGAGCCTTGCTGGCGGGCGCTACTTTCAATGATCAGAACATTGGACATGGCGGACAAGCTCCATCTGTAAATGCTGTAAGAATGGAGCCAAGATTAGGGGTCATTGATTCGATAAAAAAGCGCAATTACCTGCTACAACCTATCTATAAATCTGTTTGTTTAACGGTATCCTGTAACCACTCCAAAATCAGAGGAATTCATTGTGAAAGCGCCCCGCGTGACCCTTGATCAATGGCGCACCTTGCAGGCTGTGGTCGACCACGGAGGCTTCGCACAAGCCGCTGAAGTTCTCCACCGCTCACAGTCGTCTGTCAGCTATACCGTGGCCCGCATGCAGGACCAGCTCGGCGTGCCGCTGCTGCGCATCGACGGACGCAAGGCGGTGCTGACAGAAGCCGGTGGCGTGTTGCTGCGTCGCTCCCGGCAACTGGTCAAGCAGGCCAGCCAGCTCGAAGACCTTGCCCATCATATGGAGCAAGGCTGGGAAGCCGAGGTGCGCCTGGTCGTCGACGCAGCCTACCCCAACGCCCGGTTGGTGCGCGCCCTGACAGCTTTTATGCCGCAAAGCCGGGGCTGTCGCGTACGTCTGCGTGAAGAGGTTCTTTCCGGCGTCGAGGAAGTGCTGCTCGAAGGCGTGGCTGACCTGGCCATCAGCAGCTTCAATATTCCCGGCTACCTGGGTACCGAGTTGAGCACCGTGGAGTTTGTCGCCGTGGCCCATCCCGACCACCCGTTGCATCGCCTGCAACGCGAGTTGCATTTCCAGGACCTCGAAAGCCAGTTACAAGTGGTGATTCGTGACTCCGGGCGCCAGCAACCACGCGACGTGGGCTGGCTGGGCTCCGAGCAGCGCTGGACCGTCGGCAGCCTGGCCACGGCGGCTGCCTTTGTGGGCAGCGGGCTGGGGTTTGCCTGGTTGCCACGGCACATGATCGAGCGCGAGCTCAAGGAAGGTCTCCTCAAGCCGTTGCCGCTCAACCAGGGCGGCAATCGTCACCCGGTGTTTTTCCTGTACGCCAACAAGGACAAACCCCTGGGCCCGGCAACTCAAATCCTTGTCGAATTGTTGCGAACTTTCGACACGGCACCGCTCGAGGCACCTTTCGCCGCACCGCAGCAAGCGTGATGAGCAGTGGGCAGGAACCTGATTCGAGAATATCCTGTCCAACACCCGCCGCCCGTGAACATCTGCCATTGCAAGATGTGGCACGGGCACTGGTTCAATGCCCCCCAGCTTCACTGACGGTGCGGCATAGAACGGTCACCCAACTTTTCAGGATCACTGAACCATGCTTAAAAAAATTGCTCTTGCCGCTGGCGCCCTGCTGTTCGCTGCCAACCTTATGGCGGCTGAAACTGCCAAAGCGCCTCACGTGGTACTGGATACCAGCTTTGGCAAGATCGAAATCGAACTGGACCCGGTCAAGGCTCCGATCAGCACTGACAACTTCCTCAAGTATGTCGACAGCGGCTTTTACAACAACACCATTTTTCACCGCGTGATCCCGGGTTTCATGGTGCAAGGTGGTGGTTTTACGTCGCAGATGGTGCAAAAACAGACCCGCGACCCGATCAAGAACGAAGCCAGCAACGGCTTGCATAACGTTCGCGGGACCCTGTCGATGGCACGCACGTCGAACCCGAACTCGGCCACCAGTCAATTCTTCATCAACGTGGCAGACAATGCGTTTCTGGACCCGGGCCGTGATGCCGGTTACGCCGTTTTTGCCAAGGTAGTAAATGGCATGGACGTTGTTGACCAGATCGTCAACTCGCAAACCACCACCAAACAAGGCATGCAAAATGTGCCCATCGATCCGGTACTGATCAAGTCGGCCAAGCGTATCGACTGACAGGCGCTATCACGCAGGAAGCGCTGACTGGAAACAATACACGGTCGCTGCTGCCGCAGACGGCTATGCTGCCTTCGCCTGCAGCGACCGTGTTTTGCTCTGCCGGTCACACCACTATAAGGAGAGCCCGCGCTGCGGGCGTCAGTGCCAATGCTCTATCGTCGCTTCGAACAACTGATCGATATTTTTCGCGAAGCCCCCACTCCGGCTCCGCCCAGCACTGTCTGGGCATTTTATCTCTACTACCTGCGCCAGGTCTGGCCCGTGTTTGCCGCCTTGCTGGTGGTCGGGCTGATCGCGGCACTGATCGAAGTATCGCTTTTCAGCTACTTGAGCACGCTGATCGACCTGACCCAGGGCACGCCCAATACTGACTTTTTCAAGGTCCACAGCGGTGAGCTGATCTGGATGGCCGTGGTCGCACTGATCATCCGCCCGGTGTTCTTCGGCCTGCATGACCTGCTGGTGCACCAGACCCTGAGCCCCAGCATGACCAGCATGATCCGCTGGCAAAACCACAGTTATGTGCTCAAGCAAAGCCTCAACTTTTTCCAGAACGATTTTGCCGGGCGCATCGCCCAGCGCATCATGCAAACCGGCAACTCCCTGCGTGATTCGGCGGTACAGGCCGTCGATGCGCTGTGGCACGTCCTGATCTATGCCATCAGCTCGCTGGTGCTGTTTGCCGAAGCCGACTGGCCCCTGATGATCCCCCTGCTGACCTGGATCCTGTGCTATGTCGGGGCCTTGTATTACTTCGTACCACGGGTCAAGGAACGCTCGGTGGTATCTTCTGATGCACGCTCCAAACTGATGGGCCGCATCGTCGACGGCTATACCAACATCACCACCCTCAAATTGTTCGCCCACACAAACTTTGAGCAGCAGTACGCGCGCGAAGCCATTATCGAGCAAACCGAAAAAACCCGACTGGCCAGTCGCGTGGTCACCAGCATGGACGTGGCAATCACCAGCCTGAATGGCCTGCTGATCGTCAGCACCAGCGGCCTGGCGCTGTGGCTGTGGAGCCAGTCGCTGATCAGCGTCGGCGCAATTGCCCTGGCCACCGGCCTGGTGATTCGTATCGTCAACATGTCCGGCTGGATCATGTGGGTGGTCAACGGCATTTTTGAAAATATCGGCATGGTTCAGGACGGCCTGGAGACCATCGCCCAACCTGTCGCCGTGACTGACCGCGACCAGGCTCCACGCTTGATCGTCAACCGTGGCGAAGTGCGTTTTGAACACGTTGACTTCCACTACGGCAAGCGCAGCGGGATCATCAGCGACCTCAACCTGGTAATTAAACCCGGTGAAAAAATCGGCCTGATCGGCCCTTCCGGTGCCGGCAAATCAACCCTGGTGAACCTGTTGTTGCGCTTGTATGACCTACAAGGCGGTCGCATCCTGATCGACGATCAAAACATCGCCGAAGTGACGCAGGAAAGCTTACGCGAACAGATCGGAATGATTACCCAGGACACCTCGCTGCTGCATCGTTCGATCCGCGACAATTTGCTGTACGGCAAGCCGGACGCCACCGACGAGGAGCTGTGGGAAGCCGTGCGCAAAGCCCGGGCCGATGAGTTTATCCCGCTGCTATCCGATGCCCAGGGCCGCACCGGTTTTGACGCTCATGTGGGCGAGCGCGGCGTCAAGCTGTCCGGCGGCCAGCGCCAGCGTATCGCCATTGCCCGCGTGCTGCTCAAGAACGCTCCGATCCTGATCATGGACGAGGCCACCTAGGCACTGGACTCCGAAGTCGAAGCCGCGATCCAGGAAAGCCTGGAAACCCTGATGCAAGGCAAAACCGTGATTGCCATCGCCCACCGCCTCTCCACCATTGCACGGATGGACCGTCTGGTGGTCCTGGAAAACGGCCGTATCGCTGAATCCGGAACCCACAGCGAGCTGCTCGCCAAAGGTGGCTTGTACTCGCGTTTGTGGCAACACCAGACCGGTGGTTTTGTCGGCATCGACTGAACCAAAAAAGCGCTAACTGCAAAGCGCGTGGAGCACAACGCCAGCCCCCGATTTCAAAGGGGTCTGGCGTTTTTTATGGCACTGGAAAAAAAACCGGCGAGTGCTGTAATTAGTAAAGGATTCGGGAGAATCCTGTAGTAAATCGCAGGAGGCAACGCCGCTTCAATTGCTCGATGGATTTATCCATCCGGGATCTCCTCCATGACCTTGTTCAAACGTTCCGTCACTGAGTTGCTGGGTACTTTCTGGTTGGTATTGGGCGGTTGCGGCAGTGCTGTGCTCGCAGCCGCGTTTCCTGATGTCGGCATCGGCCTGCTGGGGGTGGCTCTGGCATTTGGCTTGACCGTGGTGACCATGGCCTTTGCCATCGGCCATATAAGTGGTTGCCATCTCAACCCGGCCGTGTCGTTCGGCTTGTGGGTTGGTGGACGCTTTCCTGCAAAAGAACTGCCTGCCTACATCATTGCCCAGATCCTCGGCGGCGTGATTGCTGCCGGGCTCCTGTACATGATTGCCAGTGGCAAACCCGGCTTTGATCTGGCTGCCAGCGGGCTCGCAGCCAATGGCTATGGCGACCACTCACCCGGGGGCTACTCCATGGTGTCGGGGCTCATCTGTGAAATCACCATGACCGCCATGTTTATCCTGATCATCATGGGCGCCACTGACAAACGGGTATCCGCGGGGCACGCCCCTCTGGCCATCGGCCTGGCGCTGACGCTGATCCACCTGATTTCGATCCCGGTGACCAACACGTCGGTCAACCCGGCGCGCAGCACAGGCCCGGCGCTGATCGTGGGCGGCTGGGCGCTTCAGCAGTTATGGATGTTCTGGTTGGCGCCGATGCTCGGTGCGGCCATTGGCGCACTGGTCTATCGCTGGCTGGGCAAGGAAGGCAGCTAAACGGCCGGACGCGAGGGTCAGGCCTGCCGATATGGCAGCGCCGACCTCGCCTCTTCGGCATACGCCAGCACACCGACCCGCTCACGCTGCAAAAAGTCACTTACGGCCGCCTTCAAGCCCTGATGGCGCAGGTAATGCCATGAGTGTGTGATCACCGGTTCAAAGCCGCGAATCAGCTTGTGCTCGCCCTGAGCACCGGCATCAAAACGCCTGATACCGTGGGCGATAGCGTAATCCATGCCCTGGTAGAAACACGTCTCGAAATGCAGGCGGTCAAACTCGCCAAGACATCCCCAGTAGCGACCATAGAGACTGTCGCCGCCGATCAGGCTGAACGCCATCGCAACCGGGGTCGAACCCTGTTTGGCCAGCACCACGCGAATCGATTCGGGCATGCGCTCGGCCAGCAGGCTGAAGAAATCCCGGGTCAGATACGGCGTTTGCCGTCGCACAGCATAGGTGTTGGCGTAGCAGGCGTAGACAAAATCCCATTGCGCTTCACTCACCTGCTGGCCTTCCAGCCACTCAAACTCAAACCCCTGCCCTGCCACTTGCTCACGCTCTTTGCGCATCTGTTTGCGCTTGCGTGAGCTCAGGGCATCGAGAAAATCCTGAAAGTCCCGGTACCCGCGGTTCTGCCAGTGAAACTGACAACCCAGCCGTTGCATCCAGCCGGGTTGTTGCGCCAGCGCCGTATCGGCGAGCAGGTCGGTGAAATTGATATGGGCGCTGGACAACCCTTCGATCTGCAGATAACCGGGCAAGGCCGCCAGCAGCTCAAGCCCGTCCTCGGCACGGGCGGCCAACAACCGGGGGCCGCTGACCGGACTGAACGGTACTGCCGCAAGCAGCTTGGGGTAGTACTCGATACCTGCCCGCTCACAGGCTTGCGCCCACTCGTGATCGAACACGTACTCACCGTAGGAATGCCATTTTCGATAACTGGGCAACGCCGCCTGCAACTGCCCATTTTCATAATGCAGTAAATGCTCGGGCTGCCAGCCTGAATGCGGGCCCAGGCTGGCACTGTCTTCCAGGGTACTGAGAAAGGCATGGCGCAAAAAAGGCTGGGCCACCGGCACCAGCGCATCCCATTCATGGGCGGGGATGGTGGACAGGCTGTCGAGTCGTTGAAGCGGCATTAATAGTCCTCAAGGCGCGGCGTAGACGCGATGGTATCACCCAACCACTGAATCGCTTCACTGTCACAGACTTGCTATCAGTCTGCCACTTTTCTGTCATATCCACCCGCGATACTGACGCCGCTTCTTAGAACACGGGGTTATGAGCGACCTGTTTGCCAACACGCTCATGACACGCCAAGCCTCGTTAACGTGAGCCCGTAAAGGGCCGATTTTTCTTGGGGTGGCTAGGGCCATCTCAGCACTGGGAGATTCATAATGCGTCTTGTATCTACACGGGTTGCTGCGGGACTGTGTGGTGGCCTGGTATTGGCCATGAGCGTTCCGGCCAGCGCTGCGGTCGATGCCAAACTGCTCGAAATGCTAAAAGCCAACGGCTCTATTTCGCCTGCACAGTACTCCGAGCTGCAAACTGAACTCGCCAGTGAGAATCAAGCCAAGCAAGAAGCTGCCGCCGACCAGGTGAAAAAATCCGATCTCAGTGCCTTCGAACAGAAAGTCGCCTGGGCCGCCAAAACCGAACTCAAGGGGGATGTACGGGTTCGTCAGGAAACCGTCAAGATCGACGGCGAATCCGATGGCAAGAACAAGGACCGCCAACGCATTCGTGCTCGCCTGGGCGCCTATACCGAAATCAACCCGCAGGTGAATACCGGTATCCGTATTGCCACTGGCGGCGGTGATGATGCACGTTCCACCAACCAGGATCTGGACAACTACTTCGACAAGAAGCAACTGTGGCTGGACATGGCGTTCATCGACTACCACCCGACCGCCGTCAAGGACCTGCACCTGATTGCCGGCAAGATGCCACAGCCGTGGGTCAATATGGGCGATGTAATCTGGGATAGCGATATCAACCCGGAAGGTCTGGCCGCCACTTACAAACACAACCTGGGCAACAGCGGCGTCGAAATGTTTGGTAGCGCCGGTTACTACACCCTCAAGGACAACGTTGACGGCGAAGGCGTGCAATTCAAGCACGACCTGAGCCTGTACGCCGGCCAGCTGGGTGCTCGCTTCGCCCCTACCGACAGCCTGAAAGTGACCTTGGGCGGCAGCGTTTACAGCTACAACAACGACAAGGACAGCAAGTGCCCGACCACCGGGACCAAGACCACCCCATGTGCACTCGGCGTCAACGGTAACAGCACTGACGAGTTCCGCCTGTACGAAGGCTTCGGTCAGGTCGATATCGCCAACCTGCCCGTGCCGCTGTCGCTGTACGGCCAATACGTGCATAACGCTGCCACCGACAGCGATCAGGATGATGCCTGGTTGGTGGGCTTCAAATCCAAGCTCAACGCCTTCAGCCTGGACTACAACTACCGCGATATTCAGCGTAACGCCGTGGTCGGCGCTTTCACCGATTCTGACTTCGCCAACGGTACTACCGGTTCCCGCGGTCACAAGTTCAAAGTGGGTTATGAAATCGACAAGAACTTCGGTGTCGGCGTGACCTACTTCCTGACCAAGGCCGACTACGCGACCTCCACCCAGAAAGATGCCAAGGCCAACACCTTGCAGCTGGACCTGGAAGCCAAGTTCTAAAAGAAAGGTTTACTCAATAGACAAAACGCTGAAGTCATTCAGCGTTTTGTGCCGTAAAAGCAGAGCGAGGATGCCGTCGGCCCCCATCACATCCACCGACAGTGTTCTCGTTCATGCCCCGCCATCAGCGCGACTGCTCGCGCATCATTCGCTCAACCGTCTGCTCCAGATCCTCCGGTGGCGGTTCGGGAAGTTTTTGCAACGTGCCCCTCAACAAACGCATTTGCCTGATAAAACGCCTGCAGTTCGGACAGAACAGCAAATGATGGCGTACCAACAACCGCTGACGAAAACTCAGCTGACCATCCAGATAGTCACTTGAGACCGCTACTTGCTGTTTGCAGGTCAACATTCGCCAGTTTCCTCGAAATGTTCCACGGTCGCGAAGACTTTGAGTCGGGCGCGATGTATCAACACCCGGACATTAGAGAGCGATATCTCAAGAATATTACAAATTTCTTCGAGCTCGAGCCCCTGGCGCTCGCGCAACACCAGCACACTGCTCTGCAACTGCGGCAGACTGAGGAGCGTTTGCTCAAGACATTCGCGCAACTCATCTTCGCTGAGCAATGCGTCAGGGCTGTCCTGATGCCAGGAATAAGGGGCAAGCAACCAGTGGCCATCGCTGGAAAACCGCTCATCGTCGACAGTACCGTGGGGCGAAGGCAAATCGTCGAGCAGCACTTCACGACGATTTTGCTTGTAGCGTTGTTTCGCCGCATTGGCCGTGATGGTCAGCAGCCAGGTTTTCAGGCTCGAACGGCCTTCGAACCCGGACAGGTTGCGCACCACTGACAGCCAGGCGTCCTGAACGATTTCGTCAGCATGGCGATTGCCGACGATCGCATGGGCCACAGCGCGCATGGCACCTTGATAGGTAGTGACCAGCTCGCGGAAGGCCTGTTGCTCGCCGTTAAGCAGACGTTTGAGCAGGTCAGCGTCGTCAACAGTTTCCATGCAGGTCTCCGCAACCGGAAAGTGATTTTTCTGTGTGGGAGCGGGCTTGCTCGCGATAGCATCACCGCAGTTTGCCTGTCAGACCGCGCTGCCTGTATCGCGAGCAAGCCCGCTCCCACCACAAACCAGCTGTGACCTTAGCGTTTACGCAGAATCACGCTGCCAATCGAGTAGCCGGCACCGAACGAGCTGAGCACCGCCAGCGAACCGCTTGGCAAGTCGTCCTGGTACTTGTGGAAGGCAATCACCGAACCGGCCGAACTGGTGTTGGCATAGGTGTCGAGAATCACCGGAGCTTCTTCGACCGAAGCTTCGCGGCCCAACAGCTTGCGCACGATCAGGTGGTTCATGCTCAGGTTGGCCTGATGCAACCAGAAACGTTTGACTTGCGCCACGTCCAGCTGATTTTCCTGCAGATGCTGGCCGATCAGTTCAGCCACCATCGGGCAGACATCGCGGAAGACCTTGCGCCCTTCTTGCACGAACAGTTTGTCCGGGCTGTCAGCTGGCTCGTCGGATGCACGGTTGAGGAAGCCGAAATTGTTGCGAATATTGTTCGAATACGTAGTCAGCAGTTTAGTGCTGACGATGTCGAACTGGTGTTCGGACGTTGCCAGGTCGGCACGCTCGACCACTATCGCGGTCGCGGCATCGCCAAAGATAAAGTGGCTGTCACGGTCACGGAAATTCAAGTGGCCGGTGCATACTTCAGGGCTGATAAGCAGTACCGCGCGAGCCTGGCCCAACTGGACGCTGTTGCTGGCGGTCTGGATACCGAACGTTGCGGAAGAACAGGCCACGTTCATGTCAAAACCAAAACCCTGAATACCCAGTGCATGTTGCACTTCGATGGCAATGGCCGGGTACGGGCGCTGCAGGTTGGAGCAGGCCACGATCACGCCGTCGATGTCAGCGGCGGTTTTACCCGCGCGTTCCAGCGCTTGTTTGGCAGCGCCAACGGCCATTTCGCAGAGTACCGACATTTCGTCGTTGGAGCGCTCCGGCAAATGCGGGCGCATGCGTTGCGGGTCAAGGATGCCGTCCTTGTCCATCACAAAGCGGCTTTTTATGCCCGAAGCCTTTTCGATAAAGGCGGCGCTGGACTCGGCCAGAGGCTGGATTTCACCGGCCTCGATAGCCACGGCGTGGTCCGCGTTGAACTGTTGTACATAGGTATTGAAAGACTGCACCAGCTCTTCGTTGGAGATGCTGTTGGCCGGGGTGTACAGGCCGGTGCCGCTGATGACGACGTTATGCACGATCGTTCCTCTATTCTGTTCAAGCAGAAGATATTGAAATCGTTTCAGGTACGGATAGCCGCGAAGTTTGCCATAAATGCCAGCATTTGGCGTTATTTACGGATCTTGCAGTAATCCCCCGCGGGAGCTGGCCTGCTCTCGATTGCAGCAACACGGTGCAAATGCATGACCGCGTCGCCTGCATCGCGAGCAAGCCCGCTCCCACAGGACTGCAGGCTCAAGCCTCCACCAAACTCCACTGCTTACTCAGGCGCTTGTCCGAAATCGGCACCTTGGTCCCCAGTTGCTGGCCGAATAACGACACCCGATATTCTTCCAGCCACCAGCGGTACAACTCAAGTTGCGGATCGCGCTTGCCCTCCTGCGCATGCTTGGTCGCACGCGCCTGGTACTGCGCCCACAAACCACTCAGCTCACCACTCCAGACCCGGTCTTTTTGCACCTGGCCCGGCAGTTTTTCAAGACGCATTTCTATCGCCTTGAGGTAGCGCGGCAACTCTTTAAGCCACAAAGCCGGGGTTTCGCGCACAAAACCCGGGTACACCAGATGGCTCAGCTGCTGCTTTATGTCATTCAACGCCACCGCCTGGGCCAGATCGATCTTGCCCTTGAAGCGTTTTTGCAGACCATGCCACAGTTTGAGGATTTCCAGCGTCAGTCTGGCCAGCTTTTCCGCATGCTCGGTCCAGGCTCCGCGCTTGCGCTCGGCAAGCGATGCCAGCCCCGCGCCATCACGGGGTAATACCGCCTCGCCTTCCAGGATGCAGCTGTCGAGGCTGGCCAGCAGAATGTCCTCCACCAGGCTCTCGACCCGACCCAATTCGCGGTACAAAAGGCCAAGCTCAGTCAACCCTGGCAGCTTGCCACGCAAAAATTTCGCCGGTTCCGCCAGTTGTTGCATCAGCAAACGCTGCAACGCACGGCGATGCTGGAACTCAGCCTCGGCCGGGGTAGAAAAGCGCCCTTCCTTGACCGTATTGCCCTCTTCCACCAGCGCCGGGTAAACCGTCATCGACAGCCCGGCGATCTTCTGCTGGGTTTTCTCCGCCACCGGGGCAAACACCTTGGCCTCGACCGGCTGCTGATTTTTCGCGGTTTGCGGTACGGCCAGTGCTGCCTGACTGGCCTGGGCAAAGCGGGCCGTCAATTCGGCCAGATCACGACCCTCGCCGAGAAACTTGCCGTCGGCGTCGACCACTTCGATATTCATCTTCAGATGATTTTCAACTTGCTGCGCGGCTTGCGCCCAGGCCTCGTCGCTCACCCGAGCGCCGGTCATGCGCAGCAATTCGCGGCCCAGGGTTTGTGGCAATGATCCCTCAGCAAATTCCATGCGCTGCAACGCGGCCTTGACGAAGTCCGGCACCGGCACGAAGTTTTTGCGCAATGCCTTGGGCAAACTGCGCACCAGAGCGATGCATTTGGCTTCTATCATGCCGGGCACCAGCCACTCCATACGTTCCGGCGGCAAAACCGGGAGCAGCGGCGCTGGCACCTTGACCGTCACGCCATCGCGGGGGTGGTTGGGTTCAAAGTGATAGCTGAGCTCCAGGGTCAAATCCCCCAGATGCAAAGTGTCAGGGTAATGCATGGCCGTGATTTCGGTGGCTTCGCGGGCCAGCACGTCTTCTTCGCGCATGATCAGCAACTGTGGATCTTTCTGGCTGTTGACCCGATACCAGCTGTCAAATGTCGCGGTCTGATGAATCTCGGCAGGCAGGCGAGCGTCGTAAAACGCGTAGAGGGTTTCTTCATCCGCCAGAATGTCACGGCGCCGGGCCTTGGCCTCCAGTTCATCAAGTTGTTCAAGCAACTGCGCGTTGGCCGTCAGGCATTTGGCCCGCGACTGAATTTCGCCACGCACCAGCCCTTCACGGATAAACAGCTCGCGTGACAGCACCGGGTCAATCGGCCCGTAATGCACGGCACGGCGACCGACCACGATCAGGCCGAACAGGGTGATCTGCTCATAGGCCACCACCTGCCCGCGCTTCTTCTCCCAATGGGGCTCGAAATAGTTCTTTTTCACCAGATGCCCGGCCAGCGGTTCGATCCAGTCCGGCTCGATCTTGGCCACCATCCGCGCATACAATTTGGTCGTTTCTACCAGCTCGGCAGTCATCAGCCACTGCGGACGCTTTTTACCCAGCCCCGAAGACGGATGGATCCAGAACCGCCGCTGGCGCGCCCCGAGGTAATCTCCGTCCTCGGTTTTTTGCCCGATCTGGCTCAGCAACCCCGACAGCACAGCCTTGTGCAGCTTTGCATAATCGGCCGGTTCCTGATTGACCGTGAGCTGCATATCGCGACAGATCAGGCTCAATTGACGGTGGGAATCACGCCACTCGCGCAACCGCAGGTAGTTGAGGAAGTTCTTGCGACACCAGTTGCGCAGCGGGCTGGTCGTCAGCGCCTGGCGCTGCTCCTCAAAACCGCGCCATACGTTGATCAGACCGGCAAAGTCAGAGTCGACATCTTTCCATTGCGCGTGGGCCTGATCTGCCGCTTGTTGACGTTCCGGCGGACGTTCACGCGGGTCTTGCACCGACATCGCACTGGCGACGATCAATACTTCCTGCAAACTGCCGAGCTTGGCGGCTTCGAGCAACATACGGCCCATGCGCGGATCCACCGGCAGGCGGGCCAACTGACGGCCCAGCGGTGTGAGCTGATTTTCGCGGTTAACCGCCGACAGTTCTTGCAGCAGATTGAAACCGTCGGTGATTGCCTTGCCGTCCGGCGGCTCAATAAACGGAAACGCGGTGATTTCGCCCAGGCGCAGGTGCAGCATTTGCAGGATGACTGCCGCAAGGTTGGTACGAAGAATCTCAGGATCGGTAAACTCCGGGCGACCGTTAAAATCTTCTTCGGCATACAGGCGCACGCAGATACCCGGCTCGACCCGGCCACAACGACCCTTGCGCTGGTTGGCGCTGGCCTGGGAAATCGCTTCTATCGGCAGGCGCTGGACCTTGGCCCGGTAGCTGTATCGGCTGATGCGCGCCGTGCCGCTGTCAATCACGTAACGGATGCCCGGCACAGTCAATGACGTTTCCGCTACGTTGGTGGCCAGCACCACACGGCGGCCCGGGTGCGACTGGAAAATCCGCTGCTGTTCGGCAGGCGACAACCGCGCATACAACGGCAGGATCTCGGTGTGCTTGAGTTGCGCCTTGCGCAGCATGTCGGCGGCATCGCGGATTTCCCGCTCGCCTGGTAAAAATACCAGCACATCGCCGGGGCTTTTACGCTCACTGCGCTCGAACGCGGCAATCTCGTCCAGGGTGGCAATTATGGCCTGGTCGACGCTCAGGTCTTCTTCAACGTTGTTGCCCTCTTCGTCCTGCTGGGAGGTCAACGGGCGATACCAGGTCTCGACCGGAAAGGTACGGCCCGACACTTCGACAATGGGCGCGTCATTGAAGTGTTTGGAGAAACGCTCAAGATCGATGGTTGCCGAGGTGATGATGACCTTCAAATCGGGACGACGGGGCAGCAGGATCTTCAGATAACCGAGCAAAAAGTCGATGTTCAGGCTGCGCTCGTGGGCTTCGTCGACGATGATCGTGTCATAGCGTTCGAGATAGCGGTCGTGCTGGGTTTCGGCCAGCAGGATACCGTCGGTCATCAGCTTGATCAGGGTATTGGAATCGCTCTGATCCTCAAACCGCACCTGATAGCCGACCAGCGCACCCAGCGGCGTGCCCAGCTCTTCAGCCACCCGGCTGGCCACACTGCGGGCGGCGATGCGCCGCGGTTGGGTATGGCCGATCAGGCCGTGCTGCCCACGGCCGATTTCAAGGCAGATCTTCGGTAACTGGGTGGTTTTGCCCGAGCCGGTTTCACCGGCCAGGATCAGCACCTGATGCTTGAGCAGCGCGGCCTTGATCTCGTCCCGCTTGGCCGCGATCGGCAGATTTTCGTCATAGCGAACCTGCGGCACACTGGCCGCCCGCGCTGCCACCTGCGCGCACGACGCCTGCACCCGCTCGGCCCAGGCGGCCAGCTTGGCGTCGTCAGGCTTTTTGCGCAGCTCATGCAATTGCCGGCGCAGCTTGTGGCGGTCGGCAATCATGGCTTGATCGAGGTTTTTCAACAGTTGGTCGATAGCAGGCGATTCGTCAGTCATCAGGTGCGCAGAATTCTTCGTAAATGCAGGGGGCGGATTGTCGCAGATTTGGACGCTCATGCACGAATCTGTAGGAATTAGCGCGTTGTCTTGTCCGCTGCATCCCCTACACTGCCCGCCTTGAAACTTGTAAGGAAAATCCCGTGAGACTTGTCGATTTGCTGCGCATGCTGTCGCTGGCAGGCATTTGGGGCGCCAGCTTTCTGTTTATGCGGATCATTGCACCGGTACTCGGGACCATCCCGACAGCTTTTTTCCGGGTTTCCATCGCAGCAACCGGTCTGGTAGTGATTCTGGCGCTGATGCGCGTGCGCTGGGATTTCGGCGGCAAACTCAAGGTAATCCTGATACTGGGGGTTATCAACTCCGGGGTACCGGCCACACTGTATTCGGTGGCGGCCCAGGTGTTGCCTGCCGGTTACTCATCGATTTTCAACGCCACCACACCGTTGATGGGCGTATTGATCGGCGGTCTGTTTTTCAGCGAAAAATTGACCCTGACCAAAATGGCCGGGGTGTTTCTGGGCTTGCTCGGTGTAGGCATTTTGACCCGTGCCGGGCCGGTTGCTTTCAATCTGGACTTGCTGATGGGCGCCCTCGCCTGTCTGCTGGCCACCACCTTTTATGGATTTGCCGGCTTTTTGGCACGCCGCTGGCTGGATCAGCAAGGCGGTCTCGACCCTCGTCTTTCGGCACTGGGCAGTATGCTCGGGGCTACTTTGTTCCTGCTGCCGCTGTTCGGGCTGAGTGTGATCAATCAGCCACCGGTCAGTTGGGGCGGGACGAGTGTCTGGTTATCGTTGCTGGGTCTGGGGCTGGTGTGTACGGCGTTTGCCTATATCCTGTACTTCCGCTTGCTGACCAGCATTGGCCCGGTCAAATCCATGACCGTGACCTTTATGATCCCGCCGTTTGGCGTGCTGTGGGGCGCGCTGTTTCTGGGCGAGCCGCTGTCGATGGCGCACCTGTACGGAGGTCTGCTGATCGCTGTGGCGCTGTGGCTGGTGCTCAAGCCCGGGGCAATGGCAGCGTCCAAATAATCACATGCCGTGGTGGGGTTTTGGCAGGCAATTGACATAAAAAAATCCAAAAAAAACCGCTCTCGAGAGAGCGGTTTTTTGTGTCTGATGCAATCAGCCAAACAACCAGCGCCACAGCAGTATCAGTACCAGCACCGCCAATATCGGCCGGGCGATACGATAAAGCTTGGGATTGCGGCGCTTCCACTGTTTGACCACGCCACTGAAACGGTCACTGAAGGTTTTGCTCCAGGCATAGGCCTTGTTGATCCCGCCAACGCGTTCGTCGTCCAGGTTCTGCGGCGCAGTCGCCTTACCCAGTTGCGCGCTGACCCAACGGTTGATACGGGTCATCAGCGGGCTGGTCAATGGCCGCTCGATATCGCAAAACAGAATGACGCGGGTGATATCGGTTTCGTTCTTGACCCAGTGCACGTAAGTCTCGTCGAACATCACGTCTTCACCATCACGCCAGGCGTATTCCTCGCCATCGACAAAGATGCGGCAAGCGTCGGAGTTGGGGGTCGACAGGCCCAGGTGATAACGCAGCGATCCGGCAAACGGGTCGCGGTGCGGGTTGAGGTGGCTACCGCCCGGCAACAGGGCAAACATCGCACCTTTGACGTTGGGGATGCTGTTGACCAATTCAACGGTTTTGGGGCACAGCAATTCAGCCGATGGCAGCGCCTTGTCGTACCACTTGAGGTAAAAGCGCTTCCAGCCCTTTTTGAAGAACGAACCGAAGCCTGCGTCGTTGTTCTTCTCGGCGGCGCGTATATAGCCCTCATCGAACAAGTGCATGGCTTCTTCGCGGATCGCTTGCCAGTTGTCCTTGAGCACATCCAGCTCGGGGAACTTGCTGCGGTCCAGGTACGGCTTGGACGGTACCCCGGAGAACAGGTACATCAGGGCGTTGTAGGGCGCAAAGAACGCGGAGTGGTTGACGAATTGGCGCAACACCGGCAACCGTGCCTTGCCGCGCAGGTGCACGTAAAGAATGCTGCCGACAAATAACAGTATGAGCCCTGCCTTGATGGCGAAGGATAAGGTCATGCAACAACTCCTCAAAAATACCGTGCAGCATCAATAGCCCGATGTAGCAGCAGGCCATGATAAACACTACAGGCGTAGGACAAAACCCACGAATCCAAATAATCAGTATTAAGTCTTACGCAACAGCAGGCTGATTATTCAGAAACTTGGGAATTAGCCACTTGATTTGAGTCAGTTGCACAAACTCTGCGGGGAACTGGCGCGCCACCCCCCGCACAATGTTACGGGTGCAATTCCTGCTCGCTGAACAGGTCGCTGAACAGGAAGCTCGACAGATAACGCTCGCCCGAATCGGGGAGGATCACGACGATGGTCTTGCCTTGCATTTCCGGGGTTTCCGCCAGGCGCACCGCCACGGCCATCGCGGCACCGCAGGAGATGCCGCACAAGATGCCCTCTTCCTGCATCAGGCGCAGGGCCATGGCCTTGGATTCGTCATCGCTGACCAGTTCGACCTTATCGACGATCGACAGATCAAGGTTTTTGGGGACGAAACCGGCACCGATGCCCTGGATCTTGTGCGGTGACGGCTTGATTTCTTCTCCGGCCAACGCCTGGGTGATCACCGGCGAGGTGATGGGCTCGACGGCCACCGACAGAATCGGCTTGCCCTGGGTGTGCTTGATGTAGCGTGAAACCCCGGTGATCGTGCCGCCGGTGCCGACGCCAGAAACCAGTACATCAACGCCGCCATCGGTGTCGTTCCAGATTTCCGGGCCGGTGGTTTTTTCGTGGATCGCGGGGTTGGCCGGGTTCTCAAACTGCTGCGGCATAAAATACCTGGCCGGGTCGCTGGCCTGAATTTCTGCGGCTTTGTCGATCGCGCCCTTCATGCCCTTGGCCGGCTCGGTCAAGACCAGCTCGGCACCCAGCGCCTTGAGTACCTTGCGCCGCTCGATGCTCATCGATGACGGCATGGTCAGCATCAATTTGTAACCACGCGCCGCTGCGACAAACGCCAGGCCGATCCCCGTGTTCCCCGACGTAGGCTCGATGATGGTCATGCCCGGCTTGAGTACGCCACGGCTTTCGGCATCCCAGATCATGTTGGCGCCAATCCGGCATTTAACTGAATAACCGGGGTTGCGGCCTTCGATCTTGGCCAGGATGGTCACGCCGCGCGGCGCAATGCTGTTGATCTGGACTAAAGGCGTGTTGCCGATGGATTGGGCGTTGTCTGCATAAATGCGGCTCATGGCGGGGTCCTTGTGCACCTTTTGGGAAGATCCCAAGGGTAGGCCTCACGCTGACATGCGTCCAGTCATGGCGTGACGCCTCATTCAGGGACTGAATGGCGCGTCTGCGTTCACCTCAGGCGGGCAGCGCGTTATAGTCGGACACACTTTTCAGTTCTCCCGCCCTGCCCCTTGCAGGACCCGGGTCATGGTTTGAGGAATTGCAGATGAAGTTTGAAGGCACACGCGCCTATGTGGCCACCGATGACCTGAAACTGGCGGTCAACGCGGCCATTACCCTGGAGCGGCCGCTGCTGGTCAAGGGCGAGCCCGGCACCGGTAAAACCATGCTTGCCGAGCAACTGGCTGAATCCTTTGGCTGCAAGCTGATCACCTGGCACATCAAGTCAACCACCAAGGCCCACCAGGGCCTCTATGAGTACGACGCAGTCAGTCGCCTGCGTGACTCGCAACTGGGTGTCGACAAGGTTCACGATGTGCGCAACTACCTTAAAAAGGGCAAGTTGTGGGAAGCCTTCGAGGCCGAAGAACGCGTCATCCTGCTGATCGACGAAATCGACAAGGCAGACATCGAGTTCCCCAATGACCTGCTGCAAGAACTCGACAAGATGGAGTTCTACGTTTACGAGACGGACGAGACGATCAAGGCCAAGGTGCGCCCGATCATCATCATTACCTCCAATAACGAAAAAGAACTGCCGGACGCCTTCCTGCGCCGCTGCTTCTTCCACTACATCAGTTTCCCGGACCGCACCACGCTGCAGAAAATCGTCGACGTGCACTTCCCCAACATCAAGAAAGAGCTGGTCAGCGAAGCGCTTGATGTGTTTTTCGATGTGCGCAAGGTCCCGGGCTTAAAGAAAAAACCTTCAACCTCCGAGCTGGTCGACTGGCTCAAGCTGCTGATGGCCGACAATATCGGCGAGGCGGTGTTGCGCGAACGTGATCCGACCAAAGCCATTCCGCCACTGGCCGGTGCCCTGGTGAAAAACGAGCAGGATGTGCAATTGCTTGAGCGCCTGGCGTTTATGAGCCGCCGCCCCAATCGCTGATTTCCGAGAAGGCGAAAAGCATGCTGCTTAATCTGTTCAATGAAATGCGTGCGGCCAAGGTGCCGGTTTCAGTGCGTGAGCTGCTGGACCTGATCAACGCCCTGAAAAACCGGGTGACCTTCGCCGATATGGACGAGTTCTATTATCTGGCCCGTACGATCCTGGTGAAGGACGAGCGCCATTTCGACAAGTTCGACCGCGCATTTGGCGCCTATTTCAATGGTCTGCAAAACCTCAATGAACACCTGGAGGCACTGATCCCCGAAGACTGGCTGCGCAAGGAGTTCGAACGCTCGCTGAGCGACGAAGATCGCGCCCAGCTGCAGTCACTGGGCGGGCTGGACAAGCTGATCGAGGCGTTCAAGCAGCGTCTGGAAGAGCAAAAGGAACGCCATGCCGGTGGCAACAAATGGATCGGCACCGGTGGCACCAGTCCGTTCGGCTCGGGCGGTTATCACCCCGAAGGCATCCGCGTGGGCGATGCTGGCGCACGTCAGGGCAAGGCGGCCAAGGTCTGGGAACAGCGCGAGTACAAGAACCTGGATGATCAGGTCGAGCTGGGCACGCGCAATATCAAGGTCGCGCTGCGTCGGCTACGTAAATTCGCCCGCCAGGGCGCAGCGGATGAGCTGGATATCGATGGCACCATCGACCACACCGCCCGCGATGCCGGGTTGCTGAATATTCAGATGCGCCCGGAGCGGCGCAACAATATCAAACTGCTGTTGCTGTTCGATATCGGCGGTTCGATGGACGCCCATATCAAAATTTGTGAAGAGCTGTTTTCCGCGTGCAGAACCGAGTTCAAACATCTGGAGTACTACTACTTTCACAACTTTATCTATGAATCGGTGTGGAAGAACAACCAGCGTCGTCAGGTTGAGCGCATCTCGACCCAGGACCTGCTGAACAAATATGGCGCGGATTACAAAGTGATCTTTATCGGTGACGCGACGATGGGGCCCTATGAGATCACCCATGCCGGGGGCAGTGTCGAGCACTGGAATGAAGAGCCGGGCTACAAGTGGATGCAGCGTTTTATGGAGAAATACAAAAAGCTGGTGTGGATTAACCCGTATCCCAAGGACACATGGCATTACACGGCTTCGATCGGGATCGTACGTGATCTGATCGAAGACCGCATGTATCCGCTCACCCTTGAAGGGCTGGAAGAAGGGATGCGGTTTTTGGCCAAATAATTCAGCGCGGTGAGTGTGGCAGCGGGCTTGCTCGCGATTGTTCGACGCGGTGTTCCTGCTTTACCGCGCCGCCTGAATCGCGAGCAAGCCCGCTCCCACATAAATGGCGCTAAGCCACAAACCGCCGCATAAACACCACATGCTGGCGTTGCGCCGCCTCCTGCGTGGTCGGACGCATATGCACGCCCTCCCCCGGCAAGCACTGGGCCAGTCGCGCCAGCGCCAAAGGCGTCAAGGCGCCAAGTCGCGGGTAACCGCCAATGGTCTGGCGGTCATTGAGCAGCACGATCGGCTGGCCATCCGGCGGCACTTGAATGGCGCCCAGCGGTATCCCTTCCGAGATCATCGGTGCGCCCTGATACACCAACGCAGGCCCCAGCAAACGGATGCCCATGCGATCGGCGCGAGTGTCCAGCGTCCAGGCGCTGTTGAAAGCATCGAAGGTACTTTGCCCGCTGAAAGCACCCATTTGCGCGCCCATTACCACGTCCAGCGCCGGATTGGCGCTGAATACCGGTTGCAGTTCGCACGACAACTCTCGCAATTGCCCGGCATGCCCGGCGTACGTCAATTCATCACCTGCCACCAGCCCGCGACCAAAACCATCCGGCCCACCGAGCTGCTCACGGGCGACAGTCGAGCAACTGCCCAGCACCTGCGGCGCGACAAACCCCGCGGGCGCTGCCAGATAAGCCCGGGCACCGCTCAGCGGCCGGGTAAATACAAGGGTCTGGCCTTGCTTCAGGACAAAACTGCGCCAGGGCTTGAGCGGCTGCCCGTCAATGGTGGCCGCCAGGTCCGCGCCCGCCAATGCCAGAGTGCAATCGGCCTTGGCAACAAGGGTCAGGCCGCCCAGGGTGATTTCAATCACCGCTGCATCCGGCGAATTGCCCAGCAGCCAGTTGGCCCAGGCCATCGACAGCCAGTCTGCGGCGCCGCCCTGGGTTACGCCCAAATGCCGCACGCCAAAACGCCCCGCGTCTTGCAGCAGGCACAATGGAGTGCTGGCCTGAATCAATAAGTGGCTCATGCCAAGGCCTCCTGAGGCGTATCGTCACCGCCCAGGCGGATAAATTCAGCATGGGACACGGGTGCAAACTGCACCCTGTCACCGGGTTGCATCAGGCTGTAGCCATCACGTTCGCGATCAAACAGCGCGCTCGGCGTACGCCCGACCAGGTTCCAGCCCCCCGGGGATTGCGCCGGGTAGGCTGCCGTCTGTCGCTCGGCAATGCCCACGCTGCCACTGGCCACACGCTTGCGCGGGGTATTCAGGCGTGGCGCGGCCAGAGCCTCTTCAACCAGCCCCATAAAGGCAAAACCCGGAGCAAAACCCAGGGCAAACACCTGGTATTCGTGTTCACTGTGCCGGCGAATCACTTCGCTTACCGAGCAGCCGGCGCGCTGGGCCAGCAACGTCAGTTCCGGGCCCACGCTCACGTCGTACCACACGGGCAGCACATGACACTGGCCAAGGTTGCGGGTTTCCGGGCGCAGGTCGGTCAAGGCCTGGGCGATCAATTCACGGGCCTGGGCCGGGGTCAGCGCCAGCCCGTCGTAATGCACCATCATTGTGGTGTAGGACGGCACCAGATCGATCAGATGCACCGCAAAGCAGGTGCGGATCCGCTCGCTGGCAGCCAGTATCCAGGGCATGTTGCTTTCGGCAATTTCATCAAACAGGCGCAGCATCAGGCAATCGATGGCGACCACTTCGATACGCGGCTTCATACCCGGGCCTGCTGCTCAAGGGCTTCTCGAATACGCTGCACGGCAGCAATCGAGCTAATGTTGTCGCCATGCACACACAGGGTATCAGCGTGCAAATGCAGGGCACTGCCGTCACTGGCAAGCAGGGCCTTGCCCGCTGCAATGGTCAGGGCCTGCTGCACGATGACATCCGCATCGTGGTGGACTGCCCCCGGTAGTTGTCGCGAGACCAGCCGCCCGGCATTGTCGTAGGCGCGGTCGGCAAAGGCTTCAAACCACAGTGTTACCCCAAACTCGTCGCCGATTGCCTGGGCGGCGCTGTTGTCGCGCGTGGCCATCAGCATGAGCGGCAAGCTGGAATCGTAAGCGGCCACAGCCTGAACCACTGCCCGCAGCTGTACCGGGTTGGCCATCATGTCGTTGTACATCGCGCCGTGGGGTTTGACATAGCTGACCTGCACACCCTGTGCGCGGCAAATACCGTCCAGTGCACCGATCTGATAATGCAGCAGATCCTGCACTTCCTGCGCCGAATAGCTCATGGATCGGCGCCCAAAGCCCGCCAGATCCTGATACGCCGGATGAGCACCGATCTTCACATTATGCGCCACAGCCAGGGCCACGGTTTTGCGCATGATGCCCGGGTCGCCGGCATGAAAGCCGCAGGCAATGTTGGCGCAATCGATAAACGGCATGACTTCGGCATCCAGGCCCATGGTCCAGCTGCCAAAACTCTCACCAATGTCACAATTCAATAACAGGCGGCTCACGATGATGCTCCTGTGGTCTTTTTATAGATTAGGTAGGAGCATTTTTCGACAGGCGCGGGCCATTCGTCCAACTAATAAAAGCCGGGCTCGGGCATAAGAAAAATTTGATTGCTTAACATTTCTTGTGAAAGGGGATATTCCCCCGGGGTCAGTAGCTGCGCTCGCGGCGGGCAATGCGCTCACGCTGGCGTTTGCCGCCGAGCACGACCCAGTCCACCAGCCGCAGGAAACCTTCGATAATGAAGGAGAACAGCAAGGCACCCGCCATCGCCCAACCAATGGCGCTCGGCGACAACAACACCTGGTAGGTGTAGGCGTTCAGGGTTTCTTCGCGAATGGCCGGATCAGCCGCATAGGCCACTTGCAGGGCGCGCATGTACCACGGGCCCTGCATGGCCTGGAACTGCTCATCAAGCAGGCGTTGACGGTTGAGCAAGGTGCCGAGGCTGCCGGCATCACTGCGAAAAACCGGGTCATCGCTGGCCTGGTAATGGGCCACCAGCGCTTGCAGATCACCCTTGAAAAACTGGTTGGCGGTGTTCTGGAACCCCGCCAACCCGGTCTGGGCCTCGATCAGATGAGCTTCAACACGGTTGGCGTAATCATTGATAAACCCCGGCACTTGCACACCGATCAGCAGGCCAAGGGTAAACAATACCAACCGCAGGTAGCTCAGGAACATACACACCCATCCTTATTCGGTTATGCCCTGGCTGACGCATTCACCGCGTCGCCACAGACTCCATTGGCCCGGTTCGTAGCGTGTCCAGGTTTCGTTTTCAGTCAGTGGCTCGGTGGCAATCACGGTGACTACATCGTTGGGCGTGGTCTCTGCCTGAAAATCGACGATAACATCGACATCTTTCAGGCGCGCCGGGCCAAACGGGGCTCGCCGGGTAATTTGCGCCAGCTTGGTCGAGCAATAGCAGAAAAGCCAGTCGCCATCACTGAGCAGGCAATTGAACACACCTTTGCTGCGAAACCCGGCGCACGCCTCGACCAGCACCGGCAGGATACGTTCGACGTCGACCTGCTCCGGGAAGGCTTCACGAACCCGGTTGAGCAGGTCACAGAACGCCGCTTCACTGTCGGTATCACCAATAGGGCGGTAAAAACTCGTACTCGGAGAAAAGTCGGCCAACTGGCCATTGTGCGCAAAACACCAGTTGCGTCCCCACAGCTCGCGAACAAACGGGTGGGTATTGGACAGGCACACCTTGCCCACGTTGGCCTGGCGGATATGGCCAATCACCACTTCGCTTTTGATCGGGTAACGCTGCACCAGCAGGGCAACTTCAGAGTCGCAACTGGCGGCAGGGTCCTGGAACAGGCGCAGGCCACGACCTTCGTAGAAGGCAATGCCCCAGCCATCACGATGCGGGCCGGTGCGCCCGCCGCGCTGCATCAGGCCGGTAAAGCTGAACACAATATCAGTCGGGACGTTGGCGCTCATGCCCAATAATTCACACACGCTCGCACTCTCGCATTCAGGCTGGACGAAACAAAATTACAACCGCGGCTCGACCCGGGATGGGCCCGATGCACGCGGCGCACTCTTTGGCGCATAACGATCATCACCAGCCGAACCGAAAGGCTGGTCGTCTTCAGGATCGGCCTGGCGAGCTTTGGCGGCCGCTGCAGCCTGCGCCTTGCGGGCCTTGCCGGCGCGCTCGATCGGCCAGCGGATCAGCACAAATATAGCGTAAACGCACAGTGCAATTATGGCGTACATCAGCAGGTCAGAGACCGCGCGCCAGGCGTTGTCGCCCACTTTAAAGGCCAGATCCAGAGCAGCAATCGCCACTGCAGGGGCAAATTTTTCCTTGACCGGGTCAATGATGGTCGGGCTGAACAGCAACACGGCCATCAATACACGCAGCGGTTCGCGCAACCAGCGCCACATAAAGCGGGTCAGGCGGCACCATACGAGCAGGCAGCCCAAAGCAGCAAAGGCGTAAAGGCCCCAGGCGATCAGATAGTCGTTCTCGGTCATGGTATCCATGGTCGGCAGGCAATGAGAGGCTATGATAACGGCTTTTAGGCAGTGCGGCTGCAACGCCGTCAGCGTCACTTATTTTTCATGCAGATTTCAGAGCACACTCAATGACCCAATCAGCCTCCCCAATCAGCGCTCCTATCGCACATAAGATCGAGGGCTCAGACCCTTACTCGTGGCTGCAAAACCGCGACAGTGACGAGGTTTTGGACTACCTGAAAGCCGAAAACAGTTATCAGGAGGCGCAGTTGGCCGACCAGGCTGAATTGCGGGAGACGCTGTTTCAAGAGATCAAGGGACGGATTCGCGAGACTGATCTGTCGCTGCCCTCCCCCTGGGGCCCGTATCTGTATTACACGCGCACCAACGCCGGCGATGAATACGCCCGCCACTACCGTTGCCCGCGCCCGGCCGATGACAGCCAGCAGGTGGACGAGAACGCCGAACATTTGTTGCTGGACCCCAATGCATTGGCCGATGGTGGCTTTATTTCTCTGGGGGCGTTCAGTATCAGCCCCGATCACCAGCGCCTGGCCTACAGCCTGGACACCAGCGGCGAAGAAACCTACCGCCTGTTTGTAAAAGAGCTGGGCAGCGGTACGGTCACCGAGCTGCCGTTTGAAGACTGCGATGGCAGCATGACTTGGGCGAATGACAGCCAGACCCTGTTTTTCGCCGGGCTGGACGACACCCATCGTCCGCACAAGTTGTTTCGCCACACCCTCGGCGAAACAGCTGCCCATGAAGTATTCCATGAAGCGGACGGGAGGTTTTTCCTGCACTGCTACCGCTCTAGTTCTGAACAGCAACT
This sequence comes from Pseudomonas sp. WS 5051, assembly GCF_012985715.1. NCBI lineage: Bacteria > Pseudomonadati > Pseudomonadota > Gammaproteobacteria > Pseudomonadales > Pseudomonadaceae > Pseudomonas > Pseudomonas sp. WS 5051. The sequence continues at coordinate 22,715 of NZ_JAAQWV010000004.1, read as the reverse complement.
GATTTTGTTGCTTAACAGTAAAACCACCAGCGAAACCTGGGTGCTGGACGCCAACCTGCCGCGCCAGCCCTTCAGCTGTCTGGCACTACGGGTTGAAAACCACGACTACAGCGTCGATCACGGCCTGTTTGAAGGCCAGTGGGCGTGGTTTATCCGCACCAATCAGGACGGCATCAACTTTGCCCTGTATTACGCCTTCGGCGAGGTGCCGTCACGCAATGACTGGCAGCCACTGATTGCCCATAGTGACAGCGTGATGCTGGAAGGCATGACCCTCAACGCCCAAGCCTTGTGCCTGAGCCTGCGCGAGGGCGGCTTGCCCATTATCGAAATCCGCCCCGACGGCCTGACGCCATATCGCGTGCAATTGCCGGACGCGGCCTACAGCCTGTATGTGCAAGACAGCCTGGAATTTGACAGCAAGTACATTCGCCTTCGCTACGAGGCGCTGAATCGCCCGGCACAAGTGCGCCAGTTGACCCTTGCCACAGGCGAGCAAAGCGTTCTCAAGGAAACCCCTGTGCTGGGGCCATTCAACGCCGATGATTACGTCAGCCATCGTTTATGGGCCACCGCCCCCGATGGTACTCAGGTGCCGATCAGCCTGGTGGTCAAACGCGATGTGCTGGGCAAACCTGTGCCGCTCTACCTGTATGGCTACGGGGCCTATGGCGAATGCCTTGACCCGTGGTTTTCCCATGCCCGTCTAAGCCTGCTTGATCGTGGCGTGGCCTTTGCCATTGCCCATGTGCGTGGCGGCGGCGAGCTGGGCGAGGCCTGGTATCGCGCGGGCAAGCAGGAACACAAACACAACACCTTCACCGACTTTATCGCCTGCGCCGAACACCTGATCGACCAAGGGCTGACCCGCAGCGAACAACTGGTCATCAGTGGCGGCAGCGCCGGTGGCCTGTTGATCGGTGCCGTACTCAATCAGCGCCCGGAACTGTTCAAGGCAGCGATTGCCGAAGTGCCGTTTGTGGATGTGCTCAACACCATGCTCGACCCGGAACTGCCGCTGACCGTCACCGAATACGACGAATGGGGCAACCCGCAAGACCCCGAGATCTATGAACGGATCAAGGCTTACGCGCCCTATGAAAACGTTACCGCGCAGGCTTACCCGGCAATGCTGGTGATTGCCGGGTACAACGACAGTCGCGTGCAGTACTGGGAAGCGGCCAAATGGGTGGCCAAGCTGCGCGCCAGCAAGACCGACAACAACCTGCTGTTGCTCAAGACTGAACTGGAGGCGGGCCATGGCGGCATGAGCGGGCGTTATCAGGGCTTGCGCGACGTGGCGCTGGAATATGCATTTGTGTTCAAGGTGCTGGGGATTTGACAGCCCCGCCGATCACACCCCTCTTCAACCGTTAGAGATACTGTAACCGTGGGAGCGAGCCTGCTCGCGAAGATCGTTCCCGAGCAGGCTCGCTCCCGCAAAGGCAAAGCATCAGCTCGGTGGATGCACGGTCAATCCTGTGGGCTTTTGCCCTTCGGGTCTTTAAGCTCCAGCCCCGGCAGTGGCTGATCCTTGGGCGGCTGCGGCAGGTCGATCGGTGGCAGCGGTATCAGGCTGCCACTACCGGCCACAGGCTTGGGCACGGCGCGCGGGGTGATTTGCGGGTACGGGGTTGGCGTGGCGGTGCCCGGCGAACCCGGCGCGGCTGTCACGGGGGTAATCGGTACCGTGGTCAATTCCGCTGCCTGGGCCGCACTTATCAAGAGCGCGCACCCTGCAATGGCCGTTAGAATAGTGCGTTTCATCAATCACTCCGTTGCCAGACCGGCTTGTCTGCCCTCAGGCTACTCGTAACCTGCGGTTTTTGCCCCCCTCAATGAGATTTCCATGAAACGTTTTGTTTTGCTCGACACCACTCCGATCCCCGAAAACGGCGGTGCCTTGTGCCTGTTCGAGTATGGCGAAGACTTCGTGATCAAGATTCAGGGTGGTGATGGCGGCCAGCTGATGAACACCCGCATGCACGGCTCCGAAGACGCACTGGCCGAAATACCTTGCCGCAAAGTCGCAGGACGCCAGCAATCGCGGGTACTGATCGGCGGGCTGGGCATGGGCTTTACCCTGGCTTCAGCACTCAAACATCTGGGTAAAACGGCTGAAGTGGTGGTTGCCGAGCTGGTACCCGGCGTTGTGGAATGGAACCGCGGCCCGCTTGGCGAAAAATCGGGCAACCCGTTGCAAGACCCACGCACCGTGATTCGCATGGAAGACGTAGCCAAGGTGCTGCAAGCCGAACCCAACGGTTTTGACGCAATCATGCTCGACGTCGACAACGGCCCCGAAGGCCTGACCCAAAAAGCCAATAGCTGGCTGTATTCGGCCGGCGGCCTGAGTGCCTGCGCCAAGGCCTTGCGCCCCAAAGGCATACTGGCGGTATGGTCTGCCAGTGCCGACAAACAATTTTCGGACAAACTGCGCAAAGCCGGTTTCAAGGCTGAGGAAGTCCAGGTGTTTGCCCACGGCAACAAGGGCACCCGACACACCATCTGGATTGCAGAAAAAATCAAAGGCTGATCAACAGCTAAACTTAACGACATAACCGTCATTAGTCTTACAAGGTGAACCCATGAGTTCGGCGAATCCACCCTCCCACACCGCCAAGCTGGACCGTATCCTGGCCGATGCCCAGCGTGACCGCGAAATGGGCTATCGCGACAAGGCCCTGAAAATGTACCCCCACGTGTGCGGCCGCTGCGCCCGTGAATTTGCCGGCAAGCGCCTGAGCGAGCTGACCGTTCACCACCGCGACCACAACCACGACAACAACCCGCAGGACGGCTCCAACTGGGAGCTGTTGTGCCTGTACTGCCATGATAACGAACACTCGCGCTACACCGACCAGCAGTATTTTTCGGACAGTTCCACCAGCAGCCCGAAAATTGCCAAGGCCACCCACAACCCGTTCGCCGCGCTGGCCGGGCTGATGAAAAAAGACGAGTAGCCTGTTTTCGTTGCAACTGCCGAAACTGCGTCCGATTGCGCAGCGATCGTAAAACCAGAGCCCGCGACTTCACGAGCAGACCGTAAGGCTCGGGCTTTACGACGACTCCGTCGCCGGACGCAGCCTGCGGCAGCTGCTACGGAGTTTGGGACAACACAGGTATACTCGCGTCTTTTTTCGCAAGGGCTCGGGCACGTGGCAAACAAACGGTACAGCTGCATTGGTTTGTATAACCCCAAATCACCGGAAAACGTCGGCTCGGTGATGCGTGCGGCTGGTTGCTACAACGTGGCGTCGGTGTTTTATACCGGCAAGCGCTATGAACGCGCCCGCGACTTCGTCACCGATACCAAGAAAGTCCATCAGGATATCCCGCTGATCGGTATCGATGACCTGAAAAAAATCATCCCCCTGGGCTGTATCCCCGTCGCCGTAGAAATGGTCGAGGGCGCGCGCCCATTGCCCGAGTACACCCACCCGGATCGGGCGATTTATATCTTTGGCCCGGAAGACGGATCCCTCGGCAAGGATGTGCTGGAATGGTGTGAGGACGTGATTTACATCCCCACCACCGGCTGCATGAACCTGGCTGCAACAGTCAACGTGGTGCTCTACGACCGCTTGGCCAAGGGCAACAATACCCGTTCCGGGCCCAAGTTCGGCTAGGTCAGACCTTGCCTCTGTTCTGCTGGCTGGCACTCCAGTCCACCAGCAGGCTGTAGGCGATGGCGAGCAAGGTGGGGCCGATGAACAGGCCGATAAAGCCGAAAGCTATCAAGCCGCCAAACACGCCCAGCAGCACGATCACCAGTGGCAGGTTGCCGCCCCGACTGATCAGATAAGGCTTGAGCACGTTATCGACACCGCTGATGATCAGCGTGCCCCAGATGCCGAGAAAGATCGCCATCCCGTAGTCACCCTTCCAGACCAGCCAGGCCGTGGCAGGCACCCAGATCAGCGGCGGCCCCATCGGAATCAGGCTGAGCAGGAACGTAGCCAGCCCAAGCACCAGCGCCCCCGGCACGCCGGCAATCAAGAAGCCGATCAATGCCAGCAATGCCTGCGCCGCTGCGGTGCCGATCACACCGTTGACCACGCGCTGCACGGTACCGGCCACCAGCTCCTGATAATAATCCGCGCGCTCACCAATCAGGCGCTCCAGCAGCCCGTGGACAAAACTCGCCAGGCGCGGCCCGTCACGATAGAAAAAAAACACAAAAACAATGCTCAGTGTCAGTTCCAGAATACCGCTGCCGATCTGTGCACTGCGCGCCAGCAACCAGTTACCGACCTGCCCCAGGTAAGGCTTGATGGCCACCAGCATTGCCGCACCCTGCTCGTCGATGGTGTTCCAGATGCCCACCAGACGCTCCCCCACCAGCGGCAGACCGGCCAGCCAGGCCGGCGCTTCAGGCAAACCTTCAAGCTGCACATCCTTGACGAAGGTGGTGGCATCGCGAACATGATCTGCCAGGTTCAACCCCAGCCACACCAGAGGCCCGGCCACCAACAGCATCCAGCCCAGGGTAAGGATGCCGGCAGCGAGCGACTCGCGCCCACCGAGCAAGCGTGTCAGCAGGCGCATCAGGGGCCAGCTGGCAAATGCCAGTACCGCGCCCCAGAACAAGGCCGACCAGAAAGGGGCCATCACCCACAGGCTGGCACCGAACAACACCAGGAGCAGAATCTGCACCAGCAGGCGATCGTTATTGAGCATGTGTGTTCCACAGAAAATTCAGAAATCAAAGAAGGACGACGACTACGTAGAGTGTAGTCGTCGTTTACACAGGCTTAACGCAACAGTTCGATGCGCAACCCTTTGGCCTGACCGTCACCCAGTTCCAGGCGCGACGCCCGTACACCGTTAGCGATCAGCGCATCGCGCCAGGCGCCAGCCTTGGCACCGGTTAAACTGACCCTGGAGGTTGCATCCAGGTTCAATGCCCTTGAAATTAACGTCAGCCACTGAGTGTCCGGGTCGCCCGCAAGCTTGGGAAAATCCAGCTCGCCCGTGCTTTTAAGCTGGCGTTGCAGGGTGGCCGAGGTAGGCAACAGTTCTCCCAGGTCGGCACTCGCCTGCATCTGCTCAACGTGCAGATAGGCCTTGCGATTGCCCCGATTGATCCCGTACAGGGCAACCAGCTGGTTCTGAGCGGGGGCCGCACGGCGCAGCAGCAAGTAAGACTGCTGCTCGTCGGAGCCCACCAGCTTGGAATTGCCGAACACTTCATTGGCCCACAGGCTGCTTTCGCCACAGTCACGAGCCTGACACCAGAACAACAACTCGGCGCCCTGCTTTTGCAACGCCTCGCGTGCAGCGGTAAAGGCTTCGGTGGCCGAGTGCTCGGCAGGCAGCTCGTAGGTGACGGCCGTTATCTGACCACGGGCATTGACCTGCCCTTCAAATCGCAGGCGGCCGCTGATCTTGCGGATCGAGCCCATCGGGTAGATACGTTCGACATCGGGCCGCACGCTGTAATCGACAATCTGCGCGTCCGCGAGGCGCGGCACATCCGGCAAATCACTGCTGCCGGGCACATCGCTGGCCCAAAGTAACGGGCTCAAACAGCCCAGGCCCAGAGCCAGGATAAATCGGCTGGGTATTTTCATCGGCGCACATCACCGGGTGATGACGTGTGGCTGAGCATCCTCACGATAGAGACCGGGTGGCCTTTCGGGGTCGCAGCGGTGTACAGATCTATCATGGTTGTCTCCCATTTCAACCCGCCAAGCCTCGACAGTTGCTAGCCGCAAGTCAAGGAACAGCGAAGAAGCGATTGAAACAGTCTGCAACAAGGATCGCTCCCGCCTCGTCATTCAGGTGCAAATGATGGCCACCCGGCAACCGCTCCAGGTTGAAGGGTAGCCGATCCAGTAGCTCGGGGTGGCTGGCCAGCATGCCCTGCTGCGCCACCACCAGGGTGGTCGGGCAACTCACCCGTCGTACAAAGGACATCGCCTGCTCGTCACTCAGGCGCAAGGGCGATGGCAAGGTGAGCCGGCTGTCGCTGCGCCAGCTGTAGCCGCCGGGCACGGGCATCAGCCCGCGCTGGGCGAGCAGCTCGGCGGCCTCGCGGCTGACGGCTACCAGGCCTTTCATCCGCGCTTCGACAGCCCGGTCGAGTGTCGGATGCACCGACTTGCGCTTGTGCTCCAGATCGAGCTGCGCCTGCAGAGCCTGGCCCATGCGCTCGGCGGCATCACCCTCGGGGCCGCTGCGCGCGACAATGCCATCAATCAGCCCCATGCGGGTCACGCGCTCCGGGAACGAACCGGCAATGACCACAGACACAATGGCACCCAGTGAGTGCCCAAGCAGAGCAAAGCGCTCCCAGCCCAGTTGCTCGGCCACGCACAGCACATCAAAGGCATAGTCCGCCAGCGCATAGCCGGCGCCACGGGGACGGTGATCGGAATGGCCATGCCCGGCAAAATCCAGGGCCACGATACGCAAGCCCGTCAGCTTTGGCGCCAGCCGGGCAAAGCTGTTGGCGTTATCCAGCCAGCCATGCAGGGCGATAACAGGCAAGCCATCCTCGGGGCCGAATATATGTGCAGCCAGCTCGATATGCGGCAGGCTCAGACGAATTTCTTCAACCACAGGGCTCATGCGAAATGCTCGTTAAAGGCCGGGATGACGGAGTTCCCAGCGGGCAAAAATCTGTTTCAGCAGGCTGGCGGTATCCTGCGGCTGCTCAAGCGGGAACATGTGCCCGCCCGGCACGCTCAACGCCTCGCCGTTGGGCATGCGCGCCACCGCCCTGGCATGATGGTTCATGACCACGCGGCTGTCGCGACCACGCACCACGGTCAGCGGCACCTGCAGCTTGAAGGCCTGCCCGGGGCTGGTATGCGGAACGCTGCGATAGATATCGATTTCGGTGGCAGGGTCAAAGCGCAACCGCAAACACTCATCCACAGGTTGCAAGCCGTGCTCCAGATAGGCCTCGAAGCAATCGGGGTCAAAGCTGCGAAACAGTGATTTGCCGGCAAAGTAAGCGCGTGCCGCTTCACGGTCGGGAAACTCTTCACGCCGCCCCAGCGTGCGACCGGCGGGGGTCAGGCGATCAATCAGGCCAAAGCGCTTGGCCGCGCGAATCACCCATTGATCAGTGCGCGTCAACACCGGCGAATCCAGCATGACGACGCCCCGGTAAAGCTGCGGGCAGCGGATTGCGGCATGCAAATGCAACATCCCGCCCAGCGAGTGACCCACGCCCAGTACGGGCCCGGCTTGCTGGCGCAGATGATATATCAGCTCATCGACCAGGTTATGCCAGTTGTTGTCCACCGGGTAACGCGGGTCATGCCCGTGCTGTGACAAATGCGTCACGCAAAAATCCGGCGCCAGGGCATTGAACAACTTCCCGTACGTGGCTGAAGGGAAGCCGTTGGCATGGGCGAAAAAAATCTGCCGAGACATACAAGGCATCCAGATGTAGGAAGAATGCCGTATTGTCTGCAGGAATATTCTTCATATCAATGACCGTATGCGCCATGAGTGACGACACTACGGCCATTGACTGACCGTTTGATCACCGCGCTGGGGGTGTTTCACCCAGGGGCACAACGGCGATGGTCAGGCGCGAGATGCAGTTTATTTTACCGCTGTCGTCGCTCAGGCGGATATCCCACACATGGGTGGTGCGACCGATATGGACCGGGCGTGCGATTGCACTCACCCGGCCGCTGCGCACGCCACGCAAGTGGTTGGCATTGACCTCAAGGCCCACACAATAGAATTTTTGCGTATCGATGCACATGTAGCTGGCCATCGAGCCGAGTGTTTCTGCCAGCACCACCGACGCACCGCCATGCAGCAAGCCGAAGGGCTGGTGGGTACGATGGTCCACTACCATGCTTGCGGTGATGGAGTTGTCGTCAAACGCATCGAACGTGATGTCCAGCACATCGCAAATGGTGTTTTTGCGCATTTCATTGAGGCGTGCCAGATCTGGCTGGGTCGTCCACAAGCTCATGTGGTCATTCCTTGGTCAGTGAGTGTTGGTGACGGAGCCACTGGCCCTCGACGCAAGCGTCAAATGCCATTAACCCGCCTCCAACTATCTTGCACTACGACCGTACTGTGCAACCGCTGCAATGCTCAGGGGTGATATGCGCTGAGCAATGTCATGCTGCCCGCCAGCGGCCACTCACCTTCAAGCTCCACCAGGCTGGCCGTGTGCATGGGCTGCGGTTGCCGCATGTGCCCGTGCAGCATCAGGCTGATCAATTCACCTACAAACGGCTGATGACTGACCAACAGCACATTGCCGCTGTCCGGCAGTTTGCCGAGCGCATACTTGGGTTCGCTTTCGGGCGTCAGCCAGGGCACGGTGACGGGTGGCGATGAAAAGCCCAGGGCCTGGCAAACCAACGCGGCGGTTTGCTGGGCGCGCACATAAGGACTGACCAGAATGCAGTCCAGCGGCTGGCCAATCAAATGAGCGGCGCTGCCCAGCACCTGCTCACGCCCGTGGGGGGTCAGCTCACGCTCGGCATCACGGCGGGCATGGGGCTCGGCTTCGCCATGACGCAGAATCCAGACTTTCATGGCTTGGTCCCTTCACCATTGGCGCCTGGCGTGTAGGGCGCTTCGCCTTCAGGTGCCCGCGGCACTGGCCAGTCGGCGAACGGCCAGGGTTTTTGTTCGGTGTGAAAACTGCCGAAACGACCGATCTGCGCCAGGTAAAGGCTCAGGCTGTCACCAAAGTTCATCAAGCCGCCATTGGGCGCACCGTAGACCACACGGTAAATCAACTGCACCAGCACCAGCCCGCCAAGAACCAGTTGTGCCACCTGCCAGACCAGCAGGAAAACCAGCATCCACAGCACGCGCAAAACAAGCGACTCGTACTTGGGTGCGTTTTTAGTGTCGTTCATGTGCTGCTCCTGTGGTGCTCAGTTAAAACCGCTGGTGGAGATAAAGTCGACATCGGTCTTGGGCTCGCCACGCATCAATTGCCCGATCACCTGCTCCAGGGTGTAGCCCTCGAACAGGATTGCGTGCAACCCGGCAACCAATGGCATGTAAACGTTCAGTTCCTGCGCCTTGGCCTTGAGTACCTTAAGGGTATTCACGCCTTCGGCCACTTCACCCAGGCGGGTAACGGCATCTTCAAGGCTCAGCCCCTGCCCCAGGGCAAAGCCGACCTGATAGTTGCGGCTTTTAGGCGATGAGCAGGTAACGATCAAGTCGCCTACTCCTGCCAGCCCGAGAAAGGTCATGGGGTTGGCGCCCTGGCTGACGGCGAAGCGAGTCATTTCTGCCAAGGCACGGGTAATCAGCATGCTTTTGGTGTTCTCGCCCATACCCAGCGCCACGGCCATGCCGGCGATGATCGCGTAAACGTTTTTCAGGGCCCCGCCCAGCTCCACGCCAAAGCGGTCGGCACTGGCGTAGACACGGAACGTGCGGCCATGCAGTGCAGCCTGCACGCGGGTGCAGAGTTCTTCGTCGGCACTGGCGACCACGGTGGCAGTCAGCGCATGTTCGGCCACCTCGCGGGCGAGGTTGGGCCCGGACAGCACACCGATGCGTGCCTGCGGGGCGATTTCTTCAAGGATCTCGCTCATCAGCTTGAAGCTGTGGGCTTCAATCCCCTTGGTCAGGCTGACCAGCATCTTGCCGCTCAGGCGCCCGGCATGCTCCGCCAGCACACTGCGCAAGGCGCTGGACGGCAAAGCCACGAAGCACAACTGACAGGCATCGAGTGTAGCCTGCAAGTCAGTGACCGGCTCGACCCCGGGATGAATCTTGATCCCTTTAAGGTAACGAGGGTTTTCACGGTTGAGGCGAATGGCCTCGGCTTGCTCGGGGTCGCGCATCCACTGATGCACTCGATGACCGTTTTCTGCCAGCAAGTTGGCCACGGCGGTGCCAAAGCTTCCGCCTCCCAAGACCGCAATAGCGTGCTGTTCAGTCATATGCAATCCCGTTATCCATCTAGCAGTGGCAATGACGGCATTATACGGAGCACATCCCCCGCGACCAGCCCCACAGCATATAGATGGCCATGACTGAAAAAGAACAGGACCTCGGTTACCATGCGGTTCCGGTACTCACACCCAGAGGCAGCATTGCTGCACTTCAAAATGAACACGCGCAGGTCAAGGATGACAATGGACAGTGGAAATGGACTGACGCACTGGCGACTGACCGACGGAGCCGCGTTCCCATGATGACTCGCAGCCGGTGGGACATCCACACCCGCACGCAGATGATGAGTCTGGGCCCGGCCCTGCTATTGACGCTGTTGCTGATCAGCTTTTTTACCTTCGTACGAATCCAGGATTTACGCCAGGAACTCAAGCACACCGGCCAATTGATCGCCAACCAGCTGGCACCCGCCACCGAGTACGGGATCATGTCGGGGAACAACGATGTGCTGGAAACCCTGATCAACGCCTCGCTGAACATTCCCCATGTTCAATTCGTGCAGGTACAGAACCGGGCCAACGACATACTGGCCCACGCCGAGCATCCCGCGCCCAATGCTGACAAGAGCTCGCAGGTTGAAGTGTTTCAGGCGCCGGTCAGAGTGCAGAAGAGCCCCTCCGGCGGTTATTTACTGCTCGGCAATCGACAGGCTGCGGACCTGACAGAAGATTATCTGGGCCGGGTACTGGTCGGCATGTCCGGCGAAGCGTTCAGCACGCGCCAGCAGGAAATCCTGCTCAAGGCCGTGATTCTTGCCTTGTTTGCCCTGGGCTTCACTTATCTGCTGGCCAAGCGCCTGGCGTCCAACCTGTCCAGGCCCATCAGTGACATGAGCAAGGCGGTCAAGGCCATCCAGTACGGCGACTATAAAACCCCCTTGCCCGTGGTCGACGACGGCGAGCTGGGCACATTGGCCCAACACATCAATAACCTGGCCACAGGCCTTGAGCAAGCCAGCCGCGAGCAACAATCTGCCATTGCGCAATTGATCCAGACACGTGAAGAAGCCGAGCGTGCCAACCGTGCGAAAACCGACTTCCTGGCCATGATGAGTCACGAACTGCGCACCCCCATGAACGGCGTGCTGGGCATGCTGCAACTGCTGGAAACCACGCAGATGACCGAAGAGCAGGCCGAATATGCCGCCCTGGCATCGGAATCCACCGAACACTTGCTCAAGGTCATCAACGACATCCTCGATTTCTCCCGAATCGAACGCTCAGCACTGGAGCTGGAGCGTATCCCCTTCAACCTCGCCGAAATGGTCAGCAACTGCGCCCAGGCATTCCAGCACAACGCCGTGCAACGTGGCCTGCACTTGCAACTGAACATTCCTGAAGGGCTGCAGGACTTGCCTGTACTGGGCGATCCGACCCGGATCCGGCAAATCCTGGTCAACCTGATCGGTAATGCCCTGAAGTTCACTGAACGGGGTCAGGTGATTATCGAACCGCTCTGGCAACAACTGGATCACGAACTGATCTGGTTTACCTGCGCCGTACGTGACAGCGGTATCGGAATCAACAGCGAAAAACTGGACGCCATGTTCACCGCCTTCCAGCAGGCCGACAGCTCTATTTCCCGACGTTATGGCGGCACCGGGCTGGGCCTGCCCATCGCCCGCACGCTGGCGGAGCGAATGGGCGGCACGCTGCACGCCATGAGCGAAGAGGCCCAAGGCTCGGTGTTCACTCTCGAAATCCCGCTGCAACTGCATCAACCCGTCACGCTCAGCCAGAGACCGTTGCTGGAGCCTGGGGCCATCTGTGCACCCGGGCGCAAAGTGCTGCTGGTGGAAGACAACCAGGTTAACCAGACCGTCATTGAGGCCATGCTAAGCAGCCTGGGGTATGAAGTGACTATGGTCAGTGACGGTGCACAGGCCATTCACTTTGCCAACAGCGAGCGCTTCGCCGCGATCTTGATGGACTGCCGGCTGCCGATCATCAACGGCTATGAAGCCACCCGGCAAATCCGCCAGTTGCCCGGTTGCCGGGCCCTGCCCATCATCGCCCTGACCGCCAATGCCCTGCAGGGCGACCGGGAGACCTGCCTGCAGGCCGGAATGAACGATTACCTGGCAAAGCCGTTCAAACGCGCTGACCTGGAACAAATTCTGCAGCGCTGGGTCCAGTAACTTATGGCTAAAAGGCCACCTGCGACTGGCGTAAAAGACAAAAGTGCGGCAGTCTTAGGCACCCGAATGGGCCACTGAACCGGCCCGATTTAAATTTTCAGTGCACAAGTGTACATTCTTGTCCTTTGCGCTGTGACTTTCACTACAACGCAATAGTCTATGTGTAGGCTGGCGAACTGAAACACCTGTGTTTCAGTTGGTCGGGAAGATTTGCCCCACCCGCCGCATGGGATTATTGAGGAGCTCGCATGACCAAACAAAACGCCTTTACTCGGGAAGATCTGCTGCGCTGTAGCCGCGGCGAACTGTTCGGCCCGGGTAACGCGCAACTGCCCGCCCCTAACATGCTGATGGTAGATCGCATCACCCATATCAGCGAAGAGGGTGGCAAGTACGGCAAAGGTGAATTGGTCGCCGAGCTGGATATCACCCCGGACCTGTGGTTCTTCGCCTGCCATTTCGAAGGCGATCCGGTGATGCCGGGCTGCCTGGGCCTTGATGCCATGTGGCAGCTGGTCGGCTTCTACCTGGGCTGGCAGGGCCTGCCGGGCCGCGGTCGTGCCCTGGGTTCGGGCGAAGTGAAGTTCTTTGGCCAGGTCTTGCCGACCGCCAAGAAAGTCACCTACAACATTCAAATCAAGCGCGTCCTCAAGGGCAAGCTGAACCTGGCCATTGCCGATGGTTCGGTAACTGTCGACGGTCGCGAGATTTATACTGCCGAAGGCCTTCGGGTCGGCGTATTTACTTCCACTGACAACTTTTAAGGGTTATCCGCATGCGCCGCGTCGTTATCACTGGTCTGGGCATCGTTTCGTGCCTGGGCAATGACAAAGAGACCGTCTCCGCTAACCTGCGTGCAAGTCGCCCTGGCATCCGATTCAACCCGGAATATGCCGAAATGGGTCTGCGTAGCCAGGTTTCCGGCTCCATTGACCTGCCTCTCGAAGAACTGATCGATCGCAAGATCTATCGCTTCGTCGGCCACGCAGCGGCTTACGCCTACCTGGCCATGAAAGACGCCATCACTGATTCGGGCCTGACCGAGGAGCAAGTCTCCAACCCGCGTACCGGCCTGATCGCCGGCTCCGGCGGCGCGTCGACCCTGAATCAGATGGAAGCACTCGACATCCTGCGTGAAAAAGGCGTCAAGCGTGTTGGCCCGTACCGCGTTACGCGGACCATGGGCAGCACCGTTTCCGCCTGCCTGGCCACCCCCTTCAAAATCAAGGGCGTGAACTACTCGATCTCCTCTGCCTGCGCCACCAGCGCCCATTGCATCGGCACTGCAGTCGAGCAGATCCAGCTGGGCAAGCAGGACATCGTATTTGCCGGCGGCGGCGAAGAAGAACATTGGAGCCAGTCGTTCCTGTTCGACGCCATGGGCGCCCTGTCCACCCAGTACAACGACACGCCTGAAAAAGCGTCCCGTGCCTACGACAAAAACCGCGACGGCTTCGTCATCGCCGGTGGCGGCGGCATGGTTGTTGTTGAAGAACTGGAACACGCCCTGGCCCGTGGCGCCAAGATCTACGCTGAAATCGTCGGCTACGGCGCAACATCCGACGGCTACGACATGGTTGCCCCAAGCGGTGAAGGCGCCATCCGCTGCATGCAGATGGCAATGGCCACCGTTGACGGCCCGATCGACTACCTCAACACCCACGGCACCTCTACTCCGGTAGGCGACGCCAAGGAAATGGAAGGTGTGCGCGCGGTATTCGGCGACAAGGCCCCGGCCATCAGCTCGACCAAAAGCCTGTCGGGTCACTCCCTGGGCGCCGCAGGCGTTCATGAAGCGATCTACTGCCTGCTGATGATGGAAGGCAATTTCATCGCTGGCTCGGCCAACATCGAAGAGATCGATCCTGTCGTTGCCGACATGCCGATCCTGACCAAGACCCGCGAGAACGTCACGCTCAACAACGTGATGAGCAACAGCTTCGGCTTCGGTGGCACCAACGCCACTCTGGTCCTCAAGCGCTGGGCTGGCAAATAAGCCACCCGCTCGCGACGTAAAAAATGCCCCGACTGGTTCGGGGCATTTTTTTGTCCGAGGGAACGTACAGCCGCCAGCATGCTCTATAAAGATCAGGACGTTTAATCACTCCACGCTGAGGTTTGCCATGACTGTTACCGTTAATACCGTGTCACACGAAGGTTTTCGTCACAGCATCAAGATCGACGATTACGAAGTGTTCACCGATCTGCCCAAAACAATGGGCGGCGAAGGCAGCGCCCCTACCCCCCATGATTATTTCGATGCCGCCCTTGGCGCCTGCAAAGCGCTGACGCTCAAGCTATACGCACAGAGAAAAGAGATCCCGCTCACCGGAGTCACGGTTGAAGTCAAACACGACGCCAGCGAAGAACTTAAGGGCAAATATGCCCTGCACGTCAAACTGACCCTCAAGGGCGTACTGACCGACGCTCAGCGCGAGGAACTGCACAATGTGGCCGACAAGTGCCCGGTGCATAAACTGATGACCACCGCCGAGGTCACCATCGAAACCCACCTGTCTGAAGGCGCTTTCAGCCAGTAACGGCCTGCCGCCCGGATAAGCGCTGGGTTATGCTCAGCGCTTATCCATTGCCGGGCCAGCACCATGCGCGCACTCACAGTGATCCGACCTCGGGCCGAGGACGTAGAAGGCCAACCGATTTTGCGCCCCCTGCCCTCGGCAAAATGCCGCAGCGTCGGGCCATTCGTATTTTTCGACCACATGCTGCTAACCCATTACCCTGCCGGTAGCGGCATGAATATCCGACAGCACCCGCATATTGGTCTGTCTACGCTGACTTATCTGTTTGAAGGCCAGATTCAGCACAAGGACAGCCTGGGATCTGACCAACTGGTGGGTCCCGGCGATGTCAGCTGGATGACCGCCGGTGCAGCCATTGCCCATATCGAACGCACGCCGGCATCATTGCTGGAGCAGGGTTCACATTTGCACGGCCTGCAGGTGTGGCTGGCATCACCCAAAACCCACGAGCAAGGTGCAAGCCACTACAGTCATCACCCCGCCGACAGCCTGCCCGTAAGCGACAACCTCGGGGTACGGATTCGCCTGATAGCCGGAACAGGCTTTTGCCTGACTTCGCCGGTACCGGTGCTCTCGCCTACCCTTTACGCAGACGTGCATATGCAAACGGCCACCACCTTGCTGATCCCGGCCGACTACCCGGAACGCGCGCTTTATATGCTTGAAGGTGACGTGCAACTGGATGGCCAGGCACTGGAGCCCCACAGCCTTGTGCTGCTGGAAGCAGGCGAAGAGATGACCCTGAGTGCCGACAGCGACTGCCACCTGGTGCTGATCGGCGGCGCACCGCTGGATGGCCCGCGGCGCATGAACTGGAACTTCGTCGCCAGCGACCCGGCCCTTATCGAAAAGGCCAGAGCGCGCTGGGCGGCAGGCGACTGGCCGACCGTTCCCGGAGAAATCGGCCGGATCGAACTGCCGTAAAACCCGTGCCTTACAAGACCATTGCCGCAACCCAGCCAAAGGCCAGCAGTGGCAAGTTGTAATGCAGGAAGGTGGGCACCACGGTGTCCCAGATGTGGTGATGCTGACCGTCAATATTCAGACCGGAAGTCGGGCCCAGGGTGGAGTCCGACGCTGGCGAACCGGCATCGCCCAGAGCGCCCGCCGTACCGACGATACACACGATGGCCATGGGGCTGAAGCCCAGTTGCACACACAGCGGCACAAAAATGGCCGCCAGGATAGGCACCGTTGAAAAGGACGAGCCGATGCCCATGGTCACCAGCAAACCCACCAGCAACATCAGCAGTGCACCTACCCCCTTGCTGTGGTTGATCCAGCCGGCAGACGCTTCAACCAGCGACTTGACCTCCCCCGTGGCTTTGAGCACTTCGGCGAAACCCGAAGCGGCGATCATGATGAAACCAATCATGGCCATCATTTTCATGCCTTCGGTAAACAGATCGTCGGTCTCACGCCAGCGCACGATCCCCGAGGCCGAGAAAATCAGAAAGCCTGCCAGCGCACCAATGATCATGGAGCCCAGCCACAGCTGAATGATAAACGCCGCTGCAATGGCCACCCCAGCCACCAGCAATGTGCGCGGGTTATAACTAATGGCCACCTGCTCGACCTGCTCGATCTTGCCCAGATCATAATCGCGCTTTTTGCGGTAGCTGATAAATACCGCCACCAGCAAGCCGAACAACATGCCCAAAGCCGGGATTGCCATGGCGTGGGTCACGTTGACAGCGCTGATATCCACGCCACTTTTGCTGACGTTGGCGAGCAGTATCTGGTTAAGGAAGATGTTGCCAAATCCCACCGGCAAGAACATGTAGGGCGTGATCAAACCAAAGGTCATGACACAGGCGATCAGGCGCCGATCGATTTTCAGTTTGGTCAGCACATACAACAACGGCGGAACCAAGAGCGGGATAAAGGCGATATGAATAGGAAGAATATTCTGCGATGAAATAGCCACCACCAGCAGCAAGCCGATCAATAGCCATTTGACCCGATTGCCACCCACGACTTGCTGCTTGTTGACCATGCGCAGCGCTTTATCGGCCATGGCATGGGCCAGGCCAGACTTGGCAATGGCTACTGCGAAAGCGCCCAGCATCGCATAGGACAAAGCGACCTGAGCACCGCCACCCAAGCCGCCATTAAACGCATTGAGCGTAGCCTCGATACCCAGCCCACCGACCAGGCCGCCCACAAGGGCACCCACAATCAGTGCGATAACCACATGCACACGGGACAGACTGAGCACCAGCATGATGCCGACCGCGGCAATTACTGCATTCATCATTACAACCTCATAGCGCGCACCACGATAAAAACACCGTGAAGCGGAAAATTTCGGGCAAAAGAAGACTGTTCCAATCGCCGGATCTGGAAGTGTGGGTGTATTTGGGGGCGCACACTTTGCAGCACCATCAGCGTCATGTCAAAGCGCATGCCGATAGCGGCCCCACAATCGTCCACAATCGGCCTTAACCCTAGTATTTGCAGGGCCAAATCGTACTTTTAAAGGGAGGGTCACATACTAAAAAAACGGGGGTTTGGCATAAAGAAATACCACCTGCGGCCGCTAACAGACAAAGCCTCTTTTAGTCAGGATGTCTCCATGTCGCTCAGACAGCTTTCCATCCAATGGAAAATCACCCTTCTCGCCGGGCTCAGCCTGCTGGGTGTTGTTACCCTGCTGGTGGGGCTTTCGCTCTATCGCATGGACCACACTGCCGATCTGGTGGAGGCATCAAGCTCGCAGATGCTCAATGAGGCGGCACAGGCCCGCATTGAAGCGCAGGGTGAAGCCCAGGCACTGGCAATCAGCCGCCAGTTTATGGACGCCTACCAGTACGGCAACGGCTTCGCCCGCCAAGTCCTGTTTTTGCGTGAGCAATCGGAAAAACGCTTTCTGGATGCCTTCGACCTGCGTGAAGACCTGACCCGTCAGGTCAAAGCCGCCCTGCAGGCCAACCCGGACTTGCTGGGGCTCTCGCTGGTTTTCGAAGCCAACGCACTGGATGGCAAGGATCAGCTGTTCGATCATCAAAAAGAACTGGGCAGTAACGACAAGGGCCGCTTTGCCCTGTACTGGTCGCAACCGACGCCGGGCAAGCTGACCTCGATGGCACTGCCCGAATCAGACATGGCCGATACCAGCACCGGGCCCAGCGGCCAGGCCAACAACGCATGGTTTACCTGCCCGCGCACCACACGCAAACCGTGCATCATCGAGCCTTACTTTTATACAATCGACGGGCAAAGCGTACTGCTGACCAGTATCGTTTTCCCATTGATCGTGGACGGTAAAGTCATCGCTTCGCTGTCGGTGGATATCAACCTCAACAGCTTGCAAGCCCTCAGCCTGCAAGCCAGCCAGCGACTGTACGACGGGGAAACCCGGGTGGGCATCATCAGTTCGGCAGGCATCCTGGCCGGTTTCAGTGCTGATGCCAGCAAACTTGCCCAACGCCTCGATCAGGTCGACAGCAACGATGGCACGGCCCTGATCCGAATGATGGCCAGCGGTGATCAGGTACAAAGCATTCGCAGCCAGCAACGCCTGAAGGTGCTCACGCCCTTCCTGCCGATTCCGGGCAGCAAGCCGTGGGGCGTGTTGCTCGACGTACCCGAGAAAGTTCTGATCGGCCCGGCCCAGGCGTTGCAGGCCGAACTGGACGAGCGTAATAAAGCCGGAGCATTGATCGAGCTGGCCTGGGGCTCACTGGCGGCCATTATCGGGCTCTTGCTGGTGTGGCTGATGGCCCGTAGCGTGACCCGGCCAATCCTCGGCGTGGCCCATATGCTGGAAGATATTGCCAGCGGTGAGGGAGACCTGACCCGTCGCCTGGTCTACGATAAAAAAGATGAATTGGGGCAACTGGCCAGCTGGTTCAACCGCTTTCTCGACAAACTGCAACCGACCATCGCCGAGGTCAAACGCTCGGTGCAGGATGCCCGCAGTACGGCCGATCAGTCAGCGGCGATTGCCACCCAGACCAGCGCAGGCATGGAGCAGCAATACCGTCAGGTCGATCAGGCAGCCACTGCTTCCCATGAGATGAGCGCTACCGCACAGGATGTGGCACGCAGCGCAGCGCAAGCGGCCCAGGCCGCCCGTGATGCCGACCAGGCCACACGACAGGGCTTGACCATCATCGATCGCACCACCGCCAGTATCGATCATCTGGCCGCCGACATGAGCGTAGCCATGACCCAGGTTGAAGGGCTGGCTGCCGATAGCGAGAAAATCGGATCGGTACTGGAAGTTATTCGTGCAATTGCCGAACAGACCAACCTCCTCGCCTTGAACGCAGCGATCGAAGCGGCACGAGCAGGCGAAGCCGGACGCGGGTTTGCCGTGGTGGCCGACGAGGTACGCAACCTGGCACGCCGGACCCAGGAATCGGTTGAAGAAACCCGCCAGGTCATCGAACAACTGCAAGCCGGCACCCAGGAAGTGGTGAGCTCCATGAGCAACAGCCATCGCCAGGCCCAGGGCAGTGTCGAGCAGGTGGGCCAAGCCGTGACCGCCCTGCAACAGATCGGCGATGCCGTGACCGTGATTACCGACATGAACTTGCAGATTGCCAGTGCGGCAGAAGAACAAAGTGCCGTGGCGGAAGAGATCAACAACAACGTTGCTACCATTCGCGATGTTACCGAGTCATTGTCTGAGCAAGCCAATGAATCTGCACGGGTCAGCCAGTCGCTTAACTCACTGGCCAACCAGCAGCAAAAACTGATGGATCAGTTCCGCGTCTGACCCTTTGGCGATGACGGCTTTAAGCCGTCGTCGCCTTTTGCTTACGCGCCGGTAGCTTGATGCTCACCAGCAACCCGCCTATCTCAGCCGTTCCAAGCTGCAGTTTGCCACCCCACGCTTCAACAATATCCCGCACGATGCCAAGCCCCAGGCCGTGACCACTGGCTTGCTCGTCAAGGCGCATACCACGACTGAACACCTGATCACGCTCAGTCTCGGGAATGCCCGGGCCATCGTCCTGTACTTCAATGACAAACCCGTCGCCAGTTTGGCTGATGCTCAGTTCGACTTGGGAGTCCGCCCATTTGCAGGCGTTATCCAGAAGATTGCCGAGCAATTCGAGCATGTCTTCCCGATCCCAGGGCAACAGCAACCCCGGCGCAACGTTGTGCGTCAGTTGCAGATGCTCGCCGTGGATCATCCCGAGAGTCGACAGCAGCCCCGGCAACTCTGCATCCGCATCGAATTGCGCACCCGGCAAGGCATCGCCCGCAAGACGCGCACGGTTAAGCTCACGGCTCATGCGCTGCTGTATCTGCTCCAACTGTTCACACAATGTATTTTGTATCTGCGGATAAGCCGCAAGCCGCGGATCGTTGGCCAGGCTGATCAACACCGCCAACGGAGTTTTGAGTGCATGTCCCAGGTTGCCCAGCGCATTGCGCGAGCGTTTGAGGGTGTCTTCGGTATGAGCCAGCAAATGGTTAATCTGCGTGACCAGTGGCTCAAGCTCAAGGGGCACCCGGGCATCCAGCTGAGAGCGCTGCCCCGACTGAAGCTGAGAAATTTGCTGGCGTGCTGTTTCCAACGGCCGCAGGGCACGGCGAACCGTGACGCGCTGCAGCAGCAAAATCACAATAAGGGCCAAGACCCCCATACCAAGACCGATCCGTTGAACTTGACGCAAGCTATCGCGTATCGGCGTGTAGTCCTGAGCCACCGTGATCGATACCGCCTGGCCAAGGCGCTGATAGTCGCTGCGCAAGACCAGTAACATCTGCCCTTCCGGGCCAGGCTGTAGTTCACGACTCAGGCCCGGTCGGTCGGGGCGCGGCAATTGAGCATCCCACAGCGAGCGTGAACGCCAGTGAGTCTCCCCGAATTCAATACTGAAATAGTGCCCGGAAAATGGCCGCTGATACGCCGGCGACAAACGCCGCTCATCCAGTTGCAAGCCCTGGGGGCCACGACTCAAGGCAATCAGCAAGTTCTCGCTGTCGTTTTGCAGGCCTGACTCCAGATAACGCTGAAGGCCATTTTCAAACAACCACAGACTGACCTGGCCTACTACCAGACCGGCAATCAAGAGCACACTGATCAAACCCAGGCTCAAGCGCCTTTGCATGGACTTCACTGACTGGCCGTACCGAACATATACCCCTGACCACGACGGGTTTCGATGACTGTGCGCCCAAGCTTACGACGCAGATGGTTCACATGAACCTCAAGCACATTGGAATCACGCTCGGTCTCACCGTCATAGAGATGCTCGGCCAGATGGCTTTTCGAGAGGATCTGTTGCGGGTGCAACATGAAATAGCGCAAAAGCCGAAACTCGGCGGCAGTCAACTGCACCTCGGTGCCGTCATGGATAACACATTGACGGGCTTCATCCAGTTGCAGCCCGGCAGAACTCAATAAAGGCTGATTCGGTTGCCCGTGGGAGCGGCGCAACAACGCTTGTACCCGTAACTGCAGTTCTTCAGGATGAAAGGGCTTGGTCACGTAATCATCAGCACCGGCCTTTAGCCCGTCGATGCGCTCGGACCATGAACTCCGGGCAGTCAGAATAAGCACAGGTGTGGCCAGGCCTTTGGCACGCCACTGCTTGAGAACATCGATACCGGACATCCCGGGCAAGCCCAGATCAAGGATAATCAGGTCATAGGGTTCGCTCTGCCCCTGATAAAGAGCATCACGGCCATCAGCCAACCAATCAACGGCATAGCCCAAACGGGCCAAACCGGCCATCAGTTCATCAGCCAAGGGGACGTGATCTTCAACCAGCAGCAACCGCATTAATCATCTACCTCGTCTTTGAGCAATTGACCATTACTGGCGTTCAGCTTGATCTCGCGCACTACGCCACTGGTGGTAAGCAGTTCAACCTCGTAAACATAAATATCGTCATCCTCCTCCAGCTCTACCTCCAGCAACTTTGCGCCCGGGTGCCGCTCCAGAGCTTTTTGCAGCAGTTGCTCCAGGGGCTGAATAAGCCCTTGCTCACGCAAACGCAATGCCTCGTCTTGCCCCAGGTCACGTGCAATGGCCAAGGAGCAGAAAGCACAGAGCACAAGTACGACAAGTCCGCCAACTCGCAGGTTCACTGTCATCACTGACCTCCAGGGCCTCCCTTAGCGTCATTCTTACGATATTAAAAGGTCGAAGCATAACGCCACGAGCTTAATTGAAACTGAATCGGCCGCCCTGATACCGCATGGCTGGAGGTATGCACCTGCTGCGGGCGTTAACTGTTAAACTGCTGCCCTGTATTTATCGCTCAGGCGATAGTCACCTCTTCAGAGCTATAACTATTGTGGAAATTTTCAAAGAGTTTACCTTCGAATCTGCGCACCGCCTGCCTTACGTTCCTGAAGGCCATAAATGCGGGCGGTTGCACGGTCACTCCTTCAAGGTTGCTATCCATCTAAGCGGCGACATTGACCCGGCAACTGGCTGGATCCGTGATTTTTCTGAAATCAAAGCGATTTTCAAACCGCTTTATGAGCTGCTAGATCACAACTACCTCAACGACATCCCTGGCCTGGAAAACCCGACCAGCGAAGTTCTGGCCAAGTGGATCTGGCAACAGCTCAAACCCTTGCTGCCAGAGCTGTCGGCAATACGCATTCATGAAACCTGCACCAGTGGCTGTATTTACTACGGCGACTGAGTCACAGGCTCGAAAAAACCACCTTGCGAGGTGGTTTTTTTTGCTCTGAAAAACGCATGGGGCAGCGAAAAAGTGAGCACAGGTTGCGCCAAAACTTTTCTCGGCGCAAAAACAAACCCCCTGTCTGCGTGAGCAGACAGGGGGTTTGGAATTTAATCTTGACGATGACCTACTCTCACATGGGGAAACCCCACACTACCATCGGCGATGCATCGTTTCACTACTGAGTTCGGGATGGGATCAGGTGGTTCCAATGCTCTATGGTCGTCAAGAAATTCGGTAGCCAGGTCGTTTACCTTTCGGTTTACGCTCCAGCGAATGGGTATGTAATAGATATGGTGTTTTGTGAACCGCAAACTTTCGGTTTGTATCGTCTTCACACACCGCAATTCGCATGCTCTTGTGTTCAAGGGCGCAAATTGCTTGGGTGTTATATGGTCAAGCCTCACGGGCAATTAGTATTGGTTAGCTCAACGCCTCACAGCGCTTACACACCCAACCTATCAACGTCGTAGTCTT